>JAEWHT010000376.1 GCA_023387695.1 Pseudomonadota bacterium
GCGATGTCGGTGACGTGCAGCAGGCCGTCGATGCCGCCGAGATCAACGAACGCACCGTAATCGGTGATGTTCTTGACCACGCCGTCGATGACCTGACCCTCTTCGAGGTTCTGCACCAGTTCCTGACGCTGCTCGGCGCGGGTCTCTTCGAGAACCGTGCGGCGGGAGACGACGATGTTGCCGCGACGACGATCCATCTTGAGGATCTGGAACGGCTGCGCGTTGTTCATCAACGGCGCAACGTCGCGGATCGGACGGATGTCGACTTGCGAACGCGGCAGGAACGCAACGGCACCGTCGAGGTCGACGGTGAAGCCGCCCTTGACCTGATTGAAGATGACGCCCGTAACCTTCTCGTTGTTCTGGAACGCCTTCTCGAGCTTGCCCCAGCTCTCTTCGCGGCGCGCCTTGTCGCGCGACAGCACGGCTTCGCCGAGGGCGTTTTCGATGCGATCGAGGAACACCTCGACCTCGTCGCCAACCTTGATCTCGCTGTCACGGCCAGGGCCGGAAAATTCGCGCAGCGCAACGCGGCCTTCGGTCTTCAGGCCGACGTCGATGACGGCCATGTCCTTTTCAATTGCAACCACCTTGCCCTTGACGACCGAGCTCTCCTGCAGGTTGCCACCTGCGAAGGACTCGTCGAGCATCGCGGCGAAATCGTCGCGCGACGGGCTATAGGTATCAGCGGAAGTCGAAGCCATTTGTTCTCCAGTTGCGGATGTCGTGCCGGCCGTTGGGTTTATGGGCGTATCGCACGCGCAGTGTCGGAAGGTCCGCAAGACCTTCGAGCGACCGCTCGTTGCTCCGATCTTGCGACCGAAACAGCGGAAGCGGGCCGGCTGAGGCCCGCACGTTCGAAACGTGGAAATCTTTGTCCGGAGCCTGGATCGCGTCGGTCCCGAAACAGGGACCGAGAGTATCGACCTCAAAGAGCGGGAGCGGGCACTTCCTCCAATGACGGCAGCGGCTTAACCCCGCAACCGGCCCGCTCGGACGGCCTCGATAATGTCGATGGCGGCCCGGACGCCGCCTTCTATATCCAGTTGGGAGTTATCAAGCAAGTAAGCATCGGCGGCCGGTTTCAGGGGCGCAATCGGCCGGTTCTTGTCCCGTTCGTCGCGCCGGATGATGTCGGCAAGCACGGCGGCCTCGTCCGCCACCTCGCCCCGCGCCTTGGCTTCCATGGTGCGGCGGCGGGCCCGGACCTTGGGGTCGGCCACGACGAAGATCTTCACGTCGGCATCGGGGCAGATCACGGTTCCAATGTCGCGGCCATCCAGCACCGCTCCGGGCGGATCGGCAGCGAATTGCCGCTGGAAATTGACGAGGACCTCGCGAACCCTGGGGATCGCCGACACGATCGAGGCGCCCTCACCGGCCTCCTGGGTCTTCAGCGCGGGATTGCCGAACTTTTCAGGATCGAGTTCCAGGGCCGCCGCGACCGCCGCAGTCTCGTCCCTCAGATCGTGGCCCGACTGCATCAAGGCGAAGGCGACCGCACGGTAGATCACGCCGGTATCGAGATGACGATAGCCGTAATGATGGGCGAGCCGCTTGCCGAGCGTGCCCTTGCCCGAAGCCGCGGGGCCGTCGATGGCGATGATCATGAAAACTCGGCCCCCAGCGACCGCATCATCGGAATGAAATCCGGGAAACTGGTGGCGATGAAGGCGGTGTCGTCGACCGTCACCGGCTGGTCGGAGGCACAGCCCATCACCAGCGCGGACATCGCGATGCGATGATCCATGTGCGTGGCGACAGTGCCGCCGCCGGGCACATGGCCGCGGCCTTCGACGATCAGATCGTCACCGGACACCGTGACCTTCACGCCGTTGACGCGAAGCATCTCGGCGGTGGCTTCGAGCCGATCGGATTCCTTGACGCGGAGCTCCTGCAGGCCGCGCATGATGGTCGTGCCTTCGGCGAAAGCGGCCGCAACCGCCAACACCAGATATTCATCGATCATCGAGGGCGCGCGCTCCGGCGGCACCTCGACGCCGCGCAGCTTTGAGGCGCGCACGCGCAGCTGCGCCATCGGCTCACCGGCATCGCCGCGCACTTCGCTTTCCTCGATGGAAGCGCCCATTTCCCGCAGCGTCGTGAACAGGCCGGTCCGCAGCGGATTGGTCATGACGTCAGACAGAACGACATCAGAGCCCTCGACGATCAACGCCGCGACGACCGGGAAGGCCGCCGAAGACGGATCAGCGGGCACAATGACTGTGGCGCCATGCAGCTCGGGTTGACCAACCAGCGTGATGCGGCGGCCGTGAGCTCCTTCGGCGACCGAGGTGATGTCGGCGCCAAAATGCTTCAGCATCAGCTCAGTGTGGTCGCGGCTCGCTTCGTTCTCGATCACGGTCGTCGTACCGGGCGCAGCCAGGCCCGCCAGCAGCACGGCTGATTTGATCTGGGCCGAGGCGACCGGGGTCTTGTAGGTGATCGGCAGCGGATCGCGCGCGCCCTGGACGGTCAACGGCAGTCGGCCGCCCTCGCCGCCGGAGACGACCTTGGCGCCCATTTTTTCGAGCGGGTCGAGGATCCGACGCATCGGACGGCTGCGCAGCGAGGCGTCACCGTCGAACACCGCCGAGATCGGGCAACCGGCGACGGCACCCATGACCAGCCGGCAGCCAGTGCCGGAGTTGCCGAAATCGAGCGCAGCCTTGGGCTGGGCAAAGCCACCGACGCCCACGCCCTGCACTTTCCAGGCGAAATCGCCGGTACGCTCGACCTTGGCGCCGAGCGCCTGCATGGATTTGGCGGTGTTGAGAACGTCCTCGCCCTCGAGGAGGCCGGAAATGCGGGTTTCGCCGACAGCGAGCGCGCCCAGGATCAGGGCGCGGTGGGAGATCGACTTATCCCCGGGCACCCGTACTTTCCCGGTCAGGGGGCCGCTTGAGCGCGACTTCAGCGGCGTCGGCTTGTCGGAATGGGTCAAGATTGTGTCCTTGGATGCGCCCGAAGAGGCTGCGGGCAGGTACCACATGGCCTCCCCGCCGTCACGAGCATGTCTTTCTCTCGTAATGCGCTATTGACAGCGGGCCGCCAACTAGCCAAGTGAAACACCGCTTTTCAGACATTCCCAGGATTCCTCTGCCGTGGCCAAGTCCGAACTCGGAACCAAACGTATTTGCCCGACCACGGGCAAGAAATTCTACGACCTCAACAAGAACCCGGTGATCTCGCCCTATACCGGCGAGGTCGTGCCGATCGCACCCGTGGCGCCGGCTCGCGCATCCCGCGGCGCCGAGGCTCGCCACGCCGCAGCCGCGGACACCACGCCGGAGCCGGCCGAGGTCGAGGAGGTCTCGCTCGAAGAGGCCGATGCCGAGGAGAACACCGGCAAGGTTAAGGCCGTCGTCCCCGAATCCGAGGACGATATCGAGGTCGATGAGACCCTCGATGACGACGATGACGATGATTCGACCTTCATTGCCGACGAAGAAGAAGGCGATGAGGACGTGACCGACATCATTGGTGATGTCGGAGGTGATGAAGAGACTTGAGATCAGTCCTGATCTGTGAAAAAGGGTGCACCGCGCGAGTCGGAAGGCTCGCCGGTCGGGAGTGATCCCCCAGGATCATCCCAAGAGTTAAGGGGCCATAGCTCAGCTGGGAGAGCGCTTGCATGGCATGCAAGAGGTCGGCGGTTCGATCCCGCCTGGCTCCACCACGCTTCGCCCTTCGGGCTACGCGTGGCGCAGCCACGAGAAGCCTGAAGGGCGAAGCGTGGTGTCGGGCGAAGCCCGAAGGGCGAAGACGGACTGGTGATGAGATCCCACCGAACGACTACCTCAGGCGATAGCCGTCAATGTGGTACGTCTACATCCTCCGCAGCATCGAATTTCCTGACCAAGAATACGTTGGGGCCACTGAAAATTTGAAGCGACGGATTCCCGAGCACAATGCCGGCAAATCTAGTCACACCGCCAAGTTCAAACCGTGGAAGCTGATCTGGTATTGCGCTTTCCCGGACAAGCATAAAGCGCTCGCGTTCGAGGCCTACCTGAAGTCACACTCGGGTCGAGCCTTCACGAAGAAGCGGTTGTCCTAGGGTCCTCGCCCCCTACTCCCCAATCACCGCATTCAGCCGATCCCTCAACGCCACGATCTCGTCCTTCATCGCGACGAGTTCCGACACCGAACAATCCGACGCGGCCAGGATCGACTGCGGGACGCTTCGCGCCTTCTCCTTCAATGCATGCCCCTGCGGCGTCAGCGCGATCAGTACCTGACGTTCGTCCTCGCTGCTTCGCGTACGCTTGACCAGATGCGCGGCCTCTAATCGCTTCAGCAGCGGTGTCAGCGTGCCCGAGTCGAGAAACAGTCTTTCGCCGATGTCCTTGAGCGGCACATCGTCGCGCTCCCACAGCACCAGCATCACCAGATATTGCGGATAGGTCAGGCCGAGCCTGTCGAGCAGCGGTTTGTAGACGCGGTTGAAGGCGTGCGCGGCCGAATAGACCGCGAAGCAGATCTGGTTGTCGAGGCGTTGTGGGTCGAGGGTCGATAGTTTCCGGGCCATCAGAGGATCTTTCGGCGAATCTTTCGCGATTTGCCTCATTTTGGGGCCGGGCGGCCGGACATTCAATTGCGAACAATTAAATGTGAGACATGCAAAATTCAATTGCGCACAATCTAATTGTTTGCGACATAGAGCCCACCCCAACCCGAAGACCCCAAGGGAGACGAAAATGTCCGTGAACGTCCTCTACAAGACCAGCGCCAAAGCCACCGGCGGCCGTGACGGCCATGCTGCGACCCTCGATGGCGCGCTCGACGTCAAGCTCACCACGCCGAAGGAGCTCGGTGGTGGCGGCGGCGCCGGCAACAATCCCGAGCAGCTGTTTGCGGCCGGCTATGCCGCCTGCTTCATCGGCGCGATGAAGTTCGTGTCCTCGCAGGGCGGCCCGAAGGTTCCGGCCGACGCCTCGGTGACCTCGACCGTTGGCATCGGCCCGCGCTCGGCCGGCGGCTTCGGCCTCGACATCGATCTGGCCGTCTCGCTGCCGGGTCTGTCGCGCGCTGACGCAGAGGCGCTGGTGGAGAAGGCGCACCAGGTGTGCCCGTACTCCAACGCGACGCGCGGCAATGTCGACGTTCGCCTGACGGTCGTCTGATCTGACGCGCGAATTGGCCGGCCCGGGATCCCCCTCGGGCCGGCCGTTTCTCTCTGAATTCCCACGCCGCGGGATTGCGCGGCGACGCATACGCCTCCACGCAACAAGCCATTGCTGGCTCGGTCGATCCTCGCTAGGCCTGTGATCAATATCGACACAGGGGAAGCGAAGGCATGACTGAAGCCGCTTTGGGCGCCATGAACGGACTGCGCGTCATCGACCTTACGCGCGTGCTCGGCGGTCCCTACTGCACCCAGATCCTCGCCGACCACGGCGCCGACGTGATCAAGGTCGAGCCGCCCGCGGGCGATGAGGTGCGCGACTGGGGCCCTCCCTTCCATGACGAAGATGCGGCCTATTTCGTCGGCATCAACCGCAACAAGCGCTCGATCGGCCTCGACCTCGCCTCCGAGGGCGGCCGTGCCGTGCTGCTCAAGATGCTGGAGACCGCCGACGTCCTGATCGAAAATTTCAAGCCGGGCACGCTGGAGAAATGGGGCATTGGCAACGATGTGCTCAGCAAGACATATCCGCGCCTCGTGCATTGCCGGATCTGCGGCTTCGGCGCCGACGGTCCGCGCGGCGGCAATCCCGGCTATGACGCCATCATCCAGGCGATGACCGGCATGATCGCCGCGACCGGCTCGGTCGAGAGCGGGCCGATGCGGATCGGCGTGCCCTTGGTCGACATCACCACCGGTCTTTACGCGGCAATCGGAATCCTGATGGCGCTCTCCGAGCGGCAGCGCTCGGGCAAGGGCCAGTTCCTCGAAACGACGCTGTACGAAACCGGCCTCGCGATCATGCATCCGCACACCGCGAATTATTTCATGCATGGCAAGCCGCCGGGCCTCACCGGCAACGAGCATCCGAACCTCGTGCCTTATGCGATCTTCCCGACCAAGACCGACAACATCTTCATCGGCGTCGGCAATGACGGCACCTTCCGCAAGCTCGCCAAGGAGATCGGCAAGCCCGAACTCGGCACCGATCCGCGCTTTGCCCGCAACAAGGACCGCATCGCCAATCGCGACGCGCTGCGCGCGGAGCTTGCCGCGGTGTTCAGCCAGCATGAGGCCGAGCCGCTGTGCAATCGCCTGCTGGCCGCAGGCCTGCCGGCTGGTCCCGTGCAGAAGATCGATCAGGCGCTGACCAATCCACACACGATCGCGCGCGGCGATGTCATCGAAAAGGACTGGTACAAGGGCGTGGCCTCGCCGATCCGGCTTGATCGCAGCAAGCCGAGCCTGCGCCGCCTACCGCCGAAGTTCAGCCAGCACTCCCAGGAGGTGCTGGGCGAGTTCGGCTACTCAAAGGCGGAAATCGACGCGATGGTCGCGAAGGGCGTGGTCTGCGGTCCCGAGCGCAAGCGCTAGGGCCGAACCTCCTCTCTCCAAGTAAATGCCGCAGTGCGGCGCGGGCACGTATGTGCACCGCGAACGGAGGAAGCTGACCAGCACGCGTTCGCCTATTTGATGGCTTCCCTTTTCCAGCGCTTGCCGCTTTCGTTTCGGCCGCTTACACAGTCATGTGAACGTCATATGGCGCTGCTAGCGCAAGCGCTTCTTATTGACGGCCAAGGGAGGTTTACTTGATGGCTCTTCGACATTTTGGGGCGGCTGCGGCTATTGCAGTTGCGGTTGGCATGACGGCTTCGCCGGCAATGGCCGTCACTGAGATCCAGTGGTGGCATGCGATGACCGGCGCGAACAACGACGTCATCGTCAAGCTCGCCAACGACTTCAACGCGTCGCAGAGCGACTACAAGGTCGTCCCGACCTACAAGGGCAGCTATCCCGACACCATGAACGCCGGCATCGCGGCGTTCCGCGCCGGCAATGCCCCGGCCATCATGCAGGTGTTCGAAGTCGGCACCGCGACCATGATGGCGGCGACCGGCGCCGTGAAGCCCGTCTACAAGCTGATGGCCGACGCCGGCGAGAAATTCGATCCGAAGGCTTATCTCTCCGCAATCACCGGCTACTACTCGACCTCGAAGGGCGAGATGCTGTCCTTCCCGTTCAATTCGTCGTCGACCGTCATGTGGGTCAATCTCGACGAGCTGAAGAAGGTTGGCGCCGAGATCCCGAAGACCTGGCCCGAAGTGTTCGACGTTGCCAAGAAGCTGCACGACAACGGTCATCCGACCTGCGGCTTCTCCAACTCCTGGGTCACCTGGGTCAACCTCGAGCAGCTCTCCGCCTGGCACAATCTGCCGCTCGCCAGCAAGGCTAACGGCCTCGATGGCTTCGACACCGTGCTCGAGTTCAACGCGCCGCTCCAGGTCAAGCATCTCGAAAAGCTGGTCGAGCTTCAGAAGGACAAGACCTACGACTACGCCGGCCGCACCAGCCAGGGCGAAGGCCGCTTCACCTCGGGCGAATGCGCGCTCTATCTGACCTCGTCGTCCTTCTTCGGCAACGTCAAGGCACAGGCCAAGTTCAACTTCACCGCCGCGCCGATGCCGTACTATCCGGACGTCAAGGGCGCGCCGCAGAACTCGATCATCGGCGGTGCCTCGCTCTGGGTCATGGGCGGCAAGTCGGCCGACGAGTACAAGGGCGTCGCGAAGTTCCTGACCTTCCTCTCCGACACCGATCGTCAGGTCTACATCCACAAGGCCTCGGGCTATCTGCCGATCACCAAGGCCGCCTACGAGAAGGCGAAGGCCGAGGGCTTCTACAAGGACCAGCCCTATCTCGAGACCCCGCTGCTCGAGCTGACCAACAAGGAGCCGACCGAGAATTCCCGCGGCCTGCGCCTTGGCAACATGGTCCAGCTGCGTGACGTCTGGGCGGAAGAGATCGAGCAGGCGCTCGCCGGCAAGAAGACCGCCAAGCAAGCACTTGACGCCTCGGTCGAACGCGGCAACACGATGCTGCGCCAGTTCGAAAAGACCGCCGTAAAATAAGGCGAAGGCGCCGGCAGGCCGCAACGTTGAGCGGCCTGCCGGCGTCACCCCATCATGCAAAAGCAAGCCATTTTCCAATCAAAGCTGTTGCCGTATTTGCTGGTTGCTCCGCAGCTGGCAGTGGTTCTGATTTTCTTCTATTGGCCGGCCTTGCAGGCGGTGATCCAGTCGTTCCTGCTGCAGGACGCCTTCGGTCTCTCCTCGAACTTCGTCTGGTTCGATAATTACATCGAGCTGTTCAAAGACCCCGCTTATTTCGAATCGATCCTCCGGACCTTCTTCTTCTCGTTCGCGATCGCCGTCTCCTCGCTGTCCTTTGCGCTGCTGCTCGCCGTGATGGCGGACAAGCCGCTGCGCGGCTCGATGCTCTACCGCACGCTGCTGATCTGGCCCTATGCCGTCGCGCCGCCGGTCGTCGGCGTGCTCTGGATCTTCATGCTGCATCCCTCGCTCGGCGTGCTGTCGCGATACTTGCGCGCCGCCGGCGTCGACTGGAATCCGCTGCTCGATAGCAACCAGGCCGCATCGCTGATCATCCTGGCCGCCGCCTGGAAGCAGATCTCCTATAATTTCCTGTTCTTCCTCGCCGGTCTGCAGGCGATTCCGAAGAGCGTATTCGAGGCCGCCGCGATCGACGGCGCGCGTCCGATGCGGCGGTTCTGGACCGTGACCTTCCCGCTGCTGTCACCGACCATCTTCTTCTTGCTGGTCGTCAACATCGTCTACGCGTTCTTCGACACATTCGGCATCATCGACACCATGACCCGCGGCGGTCCCGGCACGGCGACGGTGACGCTGGTCTACAAGGTCTATACCGACGGCCTGCTGGGCGGAAACCTCGGCAGCTCGGCAGCGCAATCGGTGATCCTGATGATCCTCGTCATCGTGCTCACGGGAATCCAGTTCCGCTTCGTCGAACGCAAGGTGACCTACTGATGGTCGAGCAAGAAGGCTTTCGACGTTACGTCGCGCACATCATCCTCTGGATCGGGATCGCGATCGTCGCGTTCCCGGTCTACATCGCGATCGTCGCCTCGACCCAGGACAACGCGCTGATCGCCAACGGCCAGATGTCGCTGCTGCCGGGCGGACATTTCTTCGAGGTCTACTACCAGACTATCTTCGTCGGCACGAGCGGCACGACCCGCGAGCCAGTTGCCAACATGATGCTGAACTCGCTGATCATGGCGCTCTTGATCGCGGTCGGCAAAATCGCGATCTCGATCATCTCGGCCTATGCGATCGTGTATTTCCGCTTTCCATTCCGGATGCCTATCTTCTGGATCATCTTCATCACGCTGATGCTGCCGGTCGAGGTGCGCATCTATCCGACCTACAAGATCGTCGCCGATTTGCACATGCTCGACAGCTATGCGGGCCTGGCGCTGCCGCTGATCGCGTCAGCCACCGCGACGCTGCTGTTCCGTCAGTTCTTCATGACCGTGCCGGATGAATTGCTGGAGGCCTCGCGCATCGACGGTGCCGGCCCCTTGCGCTTCTTCTGGGACACGTTGCTGCCGCTGTCGCGCACCAACATGGCCGCGCTGTTCGTGATCCTCTTCATCCTCGGCTGGAATCAATATCTCTGGCCGCTCTTGATCACCACGCGCGACGACATGCAGACCATTCAGGTCGGCATCCGCAAGATGATCACCACCACCGACGCGTTGACCGAATGGCCGGTCGTGATGGCGACCGCCGTGCTGGCCATGTTGCCGCCGGTGTTCGTCGTCGTCGCCATGCAGAAATTGTTCGTGCGCGGTCTGGTCGAGACCGAGAAGTAGAGAGCCGAAGTAGAGAACCATGGCCAACGTCACCCTGCGCAACGTCCGCAAGACTTATCCCGGCGGCTTCGAGGCCATCAAGGGCGTCAACGTCGATGTCGGCGACGGCCAGTTCTGCGTGCTGGTCGGTCCCTCCGGCTGCGGCAAGTCCACACTGCTGCGTATGGTCGCGGGGCTGGAGACCGTCACCGGCGGCGAGATCGACATCGGCGGCAAGGTCGTCAACCAGATCGAGCCTGCCGATCGCGACATCGCGATGGTGTTCCAGAACTACGCGCTCTATCCGCATATGAGCGTCTTCAACAACATGGCCTACGGCCTGCGCAACCGCGGCATGAAAGAGGCTGAAGTCAAGTCTCGCGTCGAGGAAGCCGCGCGCGTGCTCGAGCTCACGGCGATGCTGGAGCGCAAGCCGCGCCAGCTCTCCGGCGGCCAGCGCCAGCGCGTCGCCATGGGCCGCGCCATCGTGCGCCAGCCGAAAGTATTCTTGTTCGACGAGCCGCTGTCGAACCTCGATGCCAAGTTGCGCATCTCGATGCGCGTCGAGATCCGCAAATTGCAGCGCCGGCTCAACGTCACCTCGATCTACGTCACACACGACCAGTTGGAGGCGATGACGCTCGCTGACGTCCTGGTCGTGATGAACGGCGGCCAGGTCGAGCAGGTCGGCAATCCCCTGGCGATCTACGAGAAGCCAGCGACGACCTTCGTTGCGTCCTTCATCGGCGCACCGCCGATGAATCTGATGTCGACGCGCGCAGACGAGATCAAGTCGCAGCTTGCCGGCAGCGCCGCTGAGGCCGGCATCCTCGGCATCCGCCCGGAAGATTTTGTCATCACCGACCAGACGCCGGCCGGTGGTGTCGCGCTGCCGCTGACGGTGGAAGCGATCGAGCGTGTCGGCGCCGAGACCTTCGTCTACGGCTCACGTGCGCCGGACGAGCAGCGCGTCGCCGCCACCCCGGGCGAATTGCCGCCTGGCGAGATCATCGTCCGCATCCCCGGAACCGAGGCCCCTGCCATTGGCGCGAAAATCCGCGTCGCGGCGGTCCGCAACAAGCTGCATCTGTTCAGCGGCGACGGGCGGACGCGGATCGAGGCCTGACGGGTTCCCAAGTCCAGCTAGCGAAAGACGCGAAAACAACCCCATGCACAGTAGAAGGGGTCCTGTTTTCATTGGGATAAATCGCGCCTCGGGTTGATCACGCCTGACTAACGGTGAATCCACAGCGCCCGGCTACCTGCTTGAACCCCCACGGGGAAATGCCCATATTGATGATCAAGGGGTGCCTAGATCGGGCCCCGAAACACCAAAGTCGCTTCGAGAGGACTTTGTAAACTATGTCTCGTGTTCCCACGTTATCCAGTCCGTTCCTTCTGGGCTTCGACGAAATTGAGCGCGTGCTCGATCGCGTCGTCAAAGGCGCCGACGGTTACCCTCCCTACAATATCGAGAGGTGCGAACGGTCGGACGGCCAGCCCGAGCGGCTGCGCATCACGCTGGCGGTCGCCGGATTCACCCGCGACCAACTCGATGTAACCATTGAGGAAAACCAGCTCGTGATTCGCGGGCGTCAGCAGGACGACAAGACCCGGCAATACATCCATCGCGGCATCGCCGCGCGCCACTTCCAGCGGACCTTCGTGCTGGCGGAGGGGATGCTCGTGCTGGGTGCGGATCTGAAGAACGGGTTGTTGTCGGTCGACCTGGCCCGGCCTGAACCGGAGAGGATCGTTAAGACAATCGCTATCAATGAGCACGAATAATGGAACGAGTAGCGGACTCGACCGCTTAGTTTCAGTGAAGGAGTCGAGACCATGAGTGAAGGTCACGTTGTATTCGAACACGAAGCCAGGAACGCCTCGCCCGAGACGCTGGCGAACCTCGGTGAAGGCCACATCGCCTATGTGAAGCAGATCCGCTCCGAGGATGTGCCCGGCCTGTTCCCGGAAGCCCCGAAGATCGCGCCCGGCCTCAAACTGTTCGCGCTCCATGCCGCCGACGGCACGCCGATCATGCTGACCGACAGCCGCGAAGCCGCGATCGCCAACGCCTGGAGCAACGAGCTGCAAGCCGTCAGCGTGCACTGAGCGTTGCGAGCGTTACACGCGATTAGAATTTTGGCGGGCATGCCTTCTCACGAAGGCGTGCCCGTTTTCATTTGTGAGGCAGATCAACCGCACTCTCCGCGTCATTGCGAGGAGCGCTTGCGACGAAGCAATCCAGAATCCCTCCGCAGAAAGATTCTGGATTGCTTCGCGGAGCCTGTCATCGGGCCGCGCTTCGCGCGGACCCGTTGGCTCGCAAAGACGGAGCGTGTAGCTGCGGCGTGCTCCGGCCTCGTGTCCCGGACGCGCTGCAGCGCAGAGCAGAAAGCAGCGCCGGACGACGCGGCGAGATGGGCCCCGGCTCTGCAGCGCACCGCTGAAGAAGCGCTGCGCTGCGTCCGGGGCACGAGAGCGCTCTGCTAGGCTCGCTCTCTCGCCAATCGGAAATGACGCGAAAGTTCAGGCCGCCGGCAGCTTTGCCTTGCGCAGATAGGGCAGCACGGTGACGAAGGAGCCGAAACGCTTGGCGGCGTCCTCATCCGACACCGACGCCGCGATCACGACGTCTTCGCCCTGCACCCAATCGGCGGGCGTCGCAACCGGCAGCTTCGCCGTCAACTGCATGGAATCGATGACGCGCAGAATTTCCTGAAAGTTACGTCCCGTCGTCATCGGATAGGTCAGCACCAGCTTGACCTTCTTGTCGGGCGCGATGACGAACACCGAGCGCACCGTCTGGTTATCGGCCGGCGTACGCCCTTCCGACGTGTTGCCCGCGGACGCCGGCAGCATGCCGAACAATTTTGCGACCTTGAGATCGCGGTCGGCGATCATCGGATAGTTGACAGCATGACCGGTGGCCTTCTCGATGTCGCCCTTCCACTTGTTGTGGTTCTCGACCGGATCAACGGAGATGCCGATGATCTTGACGTTGCGCTTGTCGAACTCGCCCTTGAGGCCGGCCATGGTGCCGAGCTCGGTGGTGCAGACCGGCGTGAAATCTTTCGGGTGCGAAAACAGCACCGCCCAGGAATCGCCGATCCAATCGTGAAAACGGATGTCACCTTCGGTCGTCTGCGCTTCGAAATCCGGTGCGATATCGTTGAGTGCGAGTGCCATGGGGCAAGTCCTCCTGTCGTCGTACGGTGATGCGGCGATTTGCGCGCTGGACACCTCGGGGCCAATCGAGCCGGGAGGACGCGTCGCATCTGCTTGATTCCACGGCCGAACCCCGGCCGGCGCGCCTGCCCTGCAATTGGGCTGGTTGATATCTGCGCCCGGCTCCGCTGAAAGTCATGGTGTCGTTCTGAAAAAATTCTTAAGCATCGCGTCATGGCCAGCGGTTACATCATCGGTCCGTTCCGTCTGGACGCGGATGCCGCGCTCCTGTTTCGTGGCAGCGTCCCCGTCGCGCTCGGCCAGCGCGCGATCGCGGTGCTGCGCGTGCTGGTGGAGCGGGCCGGCGCGCCGGTCTCCAAGGATATGCTGATCAAATCCGCCTGGGCCGGCCTTATCGTCGAGGAGAGCAATCTCCCGGTCCAGATCGCCGCACTGCGCCGGGCACTCGGTGAAGAACCCGGCGGCGAAAGCTGGATCGAGACCATGCCGAAATACGGCTATCGGTTCGTCGGTCCAGCGACCCCGGACGACCAGCCCTCCATCACCGCGCGGCCTCCCGCGGCAACCGACACGCCTCCGCTTCCGGTCCAGCCTGCCATTGCCGTGCTGCCGTTCCAGAACATGAGCGGCGATCCCGAGCAGGAATATTTCGCCGACGGCGTCGTCGAGGAGATCATCACCTCGCTATCGCGCTTTCGGTCGCTGTTCGTCATCGCGCGCAATTCCAGCTTCACCTACAAGGGCCGCGCCGTCGACGTGAAGCAGATCGGCCGTGAACTGGGCGTCGGCTTCGTGCTGGAAGGCAGCGTGCGCAGATCGACCGACCGCGTGCGCATCACCGCCCAGCTCATCGACGCCTCAACCCGCGCGCATCTGTGGGCGGACAGATTCGACGGAGCGCTCGCTGATGTCTTCGATCTTCAGGATCAGATCGCGCGGCAGGTGGTGGGATTGCTGGTGCCCAAGCTCGAGCATTCCGCGATCGAACGCGCCAAGCGCAAGCCGACGGAGAGCCTCGGCGCCTACGAGTATTATCTGCGCGGCACGGCGGCGATCTACCGCTTCACGATCCGCGAGGCCAATATCGAGGCGTTGCAGATGTTCAGGCGCGCAATCGAGCTCGATGGAGAATTCGCGTCGGCTTACGGCCTTGCTGCCTATTGCTACGTCAAGGACCGGACCAATCGCTGGCCCACCGATGATCTCGCGCGCGACATCGCCGAGACCGATCGCTTGGCGCGCAACGCTATTCGTCTCGGCGGCGACGACGCACTCGCGCTCGCCACGAGCGCCGGCGCGCTGGCCTATGTCGTGCGCGATCTCGACACTGGCGCCGCGTGCATCGAGCAGGCGCTCAACGTCAATCCCAACATGATGTGGGCGTCCTATTTCGCTGGCTTCATCAAGAGCTGGATGGGCGAGCCGGAGGCGGCCGTCGCGCATCTGCTGCACGCGATGCGCCTCAGCCCGGTCGATCCCCTGATGCCGCTGATGCAGGCGGCGACCGCACATGCGCATTTCTTCGCCGGGCGCTACGACGACGCCGCGTCCTGGGCCAGTGCAGCCTTGCGCGGCACGCCAAAGCTGCTGCCGGCACTTCGGATCGGCGCGTCAGCCGATGCGTTCGCCGGACGGATCGAGATGGCGCAAAAGTCCGTCGCCCGGCTGCTCCAGATCAGTCCCGGTGAACGCGTGTCCAATCTGGAAGCGATCTTCGGCCCCTATCGACGCGCCGACGATGCCTGGCGCTACGGCGAAGGGCTGCGGCGGGCCGGACTGCCGGAATGATCGCGGCCGCGATCGTCTGAAGCAACGAGCTGCAACCCGTCAGCGTGCACTGAGCGCGCGCGCGTCACACGATTAGAATTTTGGCGGGCATGCCTTCTCACGAAGGTGTGCCCGTTTCCTTTTGTGCGGCGCTGCTTTGCCCTTTGAGCGCCGCTAAGGCTAAGCGCTTAGCATCGGCTAGAGCGGGGAACCTATTGCGGTTGTCGAACCCGCATGATGGCGAGTCGAGCTTGCGCCAAATAAAGCTCGTCGGCCTCTCGCAACTTCGGCTCCATGTAGTCTCGATAGCCCGGATACTTCGAAGTGAGGTCGCGCCGAAGAGCCCCGGTGTACGCGCCGCACCTCGCGACGACCGTAGCGGCAGCAACATCCAGATCTGAAGCGACTGGGGCAACGGTGATAGCTTCCCGATTGATGCAGTCTGCCGCCTGCCGGGCGTTCGTTTCTGCCTCCTCACGAATCTCCGCTCGGGAGCTGCACGCTGCAAGCAACAATGAAAAGCCAAAGATGAGTGCTAATCGCATTAGTTCCTCACCCAAGCGAATTAGGAACAAAAATTTTTAATGATCTCCGGGCCGATATCGACGGCGTCTCCGCTGCCGGTGTCGACGTATGTTGCTTTGTCGTTCACAAAATAGACGAAGCGACGCGGAGCAGAACTAGAATCTTGCTTCCTTCGATAGTCGACTGTTCCGCAGACGACCGTCGTCATCACGCCTTTGTAGTCAATCACGTTCAACTTCTGCACATTGGCAAATTTCGCAGCGCCGGGATTTTGGATCTTCGCCAGAACCGCTTGCCTTGCTTTGTTGAAGGTGAGCTGGTCGTCATCGCGCGGACCAACGGCATCGGGGGTTCCGTTGGCAGCGACAGCCATCTCCGTCAGCTTTATCCAACCTGCGATCAGCTTTCCACGGTCCGATTGCTCGGCTTTCATTCGCTTCAGAGCCGTGTTTACTCGGGCAAGGACCCTTTCGATCTTCACAAGATCATTGGGCTCGCTGCCACCTTGCTGTTTAGCGTTGAACTCGGAAAAATCGTTGGCGAGGTAGTCGATTGAAAAACAGAATGCGACGCGATCCTGAGACGGGTTTGGCAGCACGTCTTTCCAGCACTCTGCCAGTCGAGCGATGACGCCGGGCATGCCCTGTGTTTTGAAGGTGGCCCGAAACTCGGCAACGCCCCTTGTTACGCTTGCGTTGTTCTCCTGTGCGAATCCCGATCCGAACGAACAGGCCCCCAAAACAAATGATAGGGCACAGGCCCTCGCTCGCTGGACGCCGATCATCGCGCCAGTTGCTTTTCATTTGGGATTGTAACGTTGATGCCCAACCTCATGGCATCCTTGATCGTGAGCCACTGCACCTCGGTCGGCGAAGGGTGAGTGATGTATCTGATTGCGTCTGAGGACAGGCCAATCTGCCCCAGATAAGCGCCAACCAAAGCGTTGGCTTCGCCGCTCTCGACACTCTGAGCCCCAGTTCTCCGAGACGCTGCGTGGAATCCAATCTGGGATGCTGGCTCCATATAGCGCGAGTCGCCTGCCAACCATGCAAGTGCACACGCCGACGCACACATCTCGCCGGCCCGCACGAATGTCGAGTATCCGCGAACCTTAATTTGCTCTGCAATCGCAAGGCCGCTTGTCAGCTCACCACCCGGGCTGTTGAGTTGCACGATCATCATGAGCACCGGCACCTGCTCGGCAAGCCGTTCAAATTGCTTCGCGTCGCCTTTTTCGATCGGACCCGTGAGCTTTAAAGTTGAAACTGGATTGCCCTTTTCCAATCGCATTTCGGCAGCGAGCGCCTTTGTGGCGAGCCCAATGGCAACGGCCGCGATTAGGTATCGGAGGAAAATAGGCATCCCTCACTCCGCGCGCTTGACCGGTGCCCAACTCGAAAAATGACGCCGCGCGGTACGGCGGGCTCGGCGCCACGCGTCAACCTCATTGACCAGCGCCTGCATGGTGCGCTCATCTTGGCGGGGAGATTGGGCAATCATCGCCCGCAAGAACTTAGCAGCGAAGGCGTCGCTGTCGCCGCCTTGGCGCTCGATCTCGGCTGCAATCTCTGAATGTGGTGCTCGCGCACCGCTTTATCCGTCTCCCCCATACCCGCCAGCGTAGAACGGCGCGACCGGGAGTCAAGCGAGATGACCGCCCCGGCGAACGCCGCCGGCTCAATCACGGCACGCTTGCGATTATAGGTTTTCCCTTGCCGCGCGCGACCGCGAGGATGTTCTGCCGCTGCTCGTCTGTCAGAATCGCGCGATCGGGCAATTTGGCAAAATGCTTGGTCACGAAGCCGAGCTGAGAGGCGTCCTCGTCCCACACATATTGCCGTGCCTGCTCGACCACGTCTTTATTCATCTGCGCCGCGATCTTGTTGTGATCAGCACTGGGCAACATCCGTACGAAGCGATCATCGCGGGCAGCAATAAAGAGGTGCCGCGGCCCTAGCGGCAGCGCGATATGGCAATCGGGATGCGAGAGACCAAAGGGCATGACGAGCCCGCGATCCGAGGTAAGCAGAGAGCGCTTCGACCGCGTCAGCTCAGCACAGGTCCAGACCATTGCCGCGATGTCAGGCACGGCGCGGCTTCCCTCGATCACGTCCATCAGCATATCCGCGGCGCTCATATCAGGAGCCCCGGGCGAGCGCTTGGCGGTCGCTTCAGCGAACGTCAGGGCGTCCGTAGTGGTCCGGCGCAAAGCCCACTCTGCCTCAAGCGCGTCGGTTGCTTCGGCCCACATGGCAGTAGTGTGGTTCTTGATGAAGGCGACGCCCTCCGGATGCCGATAAAGCAACGACAACAAGAAGCGCGCCCATGCCTCGCGATCTCTCGTCGAAAGCACCGCGCCAGCAATGAGCTTGTCGAGCGCGACCGCTGCATCGTTATCCAGCGGTGACATGAAATCCTGCTCGACGAGCTGCGAATTCGCCTCCGGCACATTGGCGGTGCGGTAGAGGTCCCGTAACTTGCCTGTTCCGCTAGGATGCTTACGGCTCACGACAACCTTGCGCTGACCGCTGGCAGCCGTGACGAGGCGCATCTCGGTCAGCGGGCCGTTGCTCTGGGTCCAGCGCTTGAGAACGAAGCGCGGGTTATAATGGTGATCACGCGGCAATTGCATCGGCGCAATATACCGGCGAGTCGGGTTCCATTCCAGCGGCACCCGATCGAGCCGGAGCCCGGCTTTAGCGGACGGCCGCGGCGTCGGATTCCTTTTACGCTGCATTGGGCTTCACCAAAGGCCGGCAGCGCCAGCGGCGATCCAATCGCGAGACTGCAAAAGGCGCCATGCCTGCTGGCACATAGAAATTAGCGGATACCTTCGTCGTTCGGACCGTTACGCAACCGGCCAGCGGAACGCGGGGGCGCCGCTTCGATTCTGGGCCGCCCCGGCTCCTGCGCTCCCGAAACCGTCATCGATCCGTGATTTGACATTTCATCCACATTTGTCAAATCTGACAAAATGCAGGCCAAGGCTCCTCCCCAGGACCGCATCCTCGACGCCGCCATGCGCGTGTTCCGGCGGCACGGCTTCCGTCGCTCCTCGATCGAGCAGGCGGCGGAGGAAGCCGGGCTGACGCGGCAGGCGCTCTATCATCACTTCGCCTCCAAGGAGGCGCTGTTTCGCGCCGTGCTCGAGCGGCTCTACGAGCAGGCGCTCGCGGCAGAAATCGCGGCAGCGAAGGCGGCGGAAGACACGGGCCTCGCGCTTGCCGACATCCTGGTCGCCGAGATCGGCGCGCGGATGCAATCGCTGCTCGCTTCGCTCAAGGACTCGCCCCATACCGAGGAGCTGTTTTCCGAGCACCTGGCGCAGGCGCGCGACCTCTACCAGAGCTATTCCAGCCGTTTCGCGGACGAGATCGCAACCACGATCGCGCGGGTGTGCCGCAAGCGAAAGCTCACGCTCGCAAGCGGCGTCAGCGTGCGCGAGCTCGCGCGCTGCGTCGAGATGGCGGTCCACGGCACCAAATCCGCTTTCCCTTCCATGCAGCCGGTCGACGCGTTCCTGAAACAGCTCGAGACCATGCTGCGCATGTTGATCGCCGGCGCGATGGCGCCGTCAGCGAAGAAGTCCCCACGCAAAACGGGAGTTCGGAAATGACCACCACGACTGTCAATGGAAGGCCTCTGGCGCTGCCGGACGATCCGGATGCGCTCTTGATCGACGTGATCCGCGACGGCGGCCTCACCGGCACCAAACTCGTCTGCGGCTCCGGCGTCTGCGGCGCCTGCACCGTGCTGCTCGACGGCACGCCGGTCGTGAGTTGCCTGTTGCCGGCGCAGGCGGCCGCCGGCAAATCGCTGACGACCATCGAGGGCATAGGTAGCACCGGATTGCATCCGGTGCAGAAGGCGTTCATGGCGCACGACGCCCTGCAATGCGGCTTCTGCACCCCCGGCTTTGTCGTCGAAGCCGCCGCCTTCCATGACAGCTGGCGCGCGACCAGGGGCACGGGGGCACCCTCGCGCGATGAGATCGCCGCCGCGCTATCGGGACATCTCTGCCGCTGCGGCGCCTATGAAGGCATTTTTCGCGCGGTGGCGGAGGCTTGCTCAGGCCGCTTCGACGGCAACGATCCCATCGCGCCGCGGCTGGAAGCCCGCGACAAGGTGACGGGACTGGCGCGCTACACCGTCGACATCCACCATGACGGCCAGCTCGAAGGCGTCATCCTGCGCGCGCACGTCGCGCATGCGAGGATCACCGGGCTTGATCTGGCGGCGGCGCGCACTATCCCCGGTGTTGCCGCGGTCGTTCCGCTGCTCGACGATGACAACATGATCCGCTTCGTAGGCGCGCCGATTGCAGCCGTCGCGGCCAAGGATCGCAACACCGCACTAAAGGCCATCGCCGCGATCACCTTCAAGCCCGAGCCTTTTCCCGCGGTGATCGGGCTCGATGCCGCGCGACGCGACGATGCGCCCGTCGTGTTCGACAAGAAGGACCGAAAGCGCGCCGGCAACGTCTCCGAGGGCGCCGGCGGAGCTCCGGTGTCGTGGAAGGGCAATGTGCGCGGACCTTCGGCGCCGTTCTCGCAGAAGGCCAAGCAGGCCAAAAGCTGGCTCGACGAGGCGCGCCAGCAACGCAATCCGCTGCTGGTCGAGGAAACCTTCCGCGTCTCGACGCAACAGCACGCAAGCCTCGAACCACATGCTGCCGTCGCCAGGTTCGATGGCGATCAGCTCACCGTGCACATCTCGACCCAGGCCATTCACGAGAGCATGGAGAGGATCGCCAAGCGTTTCGGCCTACCGCACGACAAGGTGCGTGTGATCGCCGACCATGTCGGTGGCGGGTTCGGCTCCAAGGGCAGCGTTGGACTGGAGACCATCGCCGCGATCGAGCTTGCGCGCGCCGCGAAGGCGCCGGTACGTGTCGCCTTCAATCGAGAAGAGGAGCTTTCCGTCGCCGGCTATCGTCCGGCCGCCGAGTTGAAGCTGTCCTTGCTGCCTTCGGCGGAAGGCAAACTCAAGGCGCTGTCGCTCACCGCGCATGCCGACACCGGCGCCGCCGTGAACTCGCTGATCGCCGGCCTGGCGCGGCTGATCTATCCCGCCGAAGCAAAGGAGCTCGTCGACTTCGATGTGTTGAGCAATTTGCCGCCTGGCGCGCCGTTCCGCGGCCCCGGCGGTCCGCCGATGTCGTTTGCGCTGGAGCAGGCGGTCGACGAAGCGGCGCTGCGCATGAAGGTCGATCCGATTCAGCTACGCAAGCTCTGGGATCCCGATCCCAACCGCCAGCGATTATACGACTGGGCTGCCGGCCTCGACGTCTGGAAGAACCGCAAGCCTGCCGCCGCGCAAGAAGGCCGCTACCGACGCGGCGTCGGCGTCGCCACCGGCTACTGGCTCTATCTCTGGCAGACCGGCTCCTCGGTCTCACTCGCGGTCGAGGGCGGCCGCATCGTCGCAAGCTGCGCGGTCCAGGATATCGGAACGGGCACGCGGAGCGTGATCGCGAACACGGTCGCGAAGGCGTTCGATCTCGAGCCGCAGGATGTGGAGGTTCGGATCGGCCGCTCCAACCTGCCGCCCGGACCGGGCTCCGGCGGCAGCCGCGTCACCGCCTCGGTGGTGCCGCCGACCTTGCTCGCCATCGACAAGCTGAAAGCGGAGATCAAGCGCACCGCGTCTCGCACACCTGCTCCGGGCTCGAACGCGCCGTGGCGCGAGATGATCGCGGCTTCTCCCGACATCTCCGTGTCGGCAAAACGCCAGGAGGACGGCAAGCCGCCGCCCGGTGTCAGGCCCGCACTGCACGAGGCGGGCATCATGGGCCGGGTGTTCGGTTGGGTGCTGCGCCTGATGAACCACATGGTGGTGGGCGCCGGCGTGCCGAGCTCGGTGCAGGTGATCGAAGTCGAGGTCGATACCTGGCTTGGCCATGTGCGCGTGCTCAACGCCTATACGGGCCTCGCGATCGGCAAGCTCGCCGCGCCGATTCTGGCGCGAAGCCAGGCCGCAGGCGCGGTGATCCAGGGCATCGGCTACGCACTCTATGAGACGCGGGAGACCGATCCCTCGAGCGGCCACATCCTGAGCGGCAGCATGGAGGATTACCGCATTCCGGGGATTGCTGACATGCCGAAGCTGGATGTGCATTTCGACGAGGCCGGTTTCGAGCATGTGCCGGGCGGCAGCGTCGGCATCGGCGAAGTCGCCACCGTACCGACCTCGCCCGCGATCGCCAACGCCATCCGGGATGCGATCGGCGTGAGACTGACCGAAATTCCGTTCCGGCCCGATCGGCTGGTGGCCGCGCTGAAAGGGAGGGATGCAGCATGAGTGTCGCCGCAACGACTACCAAGCCCACGCCCGAATTCCGCGCCGGAGGCACCGACTTCAGCGAACGCCGCCGCAGCGGCGTTTCGCAAGGCGCGCTGATCGATATCTCGGCCAGCGGCGACAAGGCGATCAGCAAGTCGATCACCTGGGACGCCGATGGAGCAGCCCAGATCGGCGCGCTCACCACCATTGCCACGATCGCTGGGGATGCGCGCATCGCCAAAGCCTATCCCGGGATTGCGGCGAGCGCGCAAGGTCTCGCCACACCACAGGTGCGCCAGGTTGCAACGCTCGGCGGCAATCTCGCGCAGCGTTCGCGCTGCTGGTATTTCCGCCGGGCCGACATCGATTGTTTGAAGAAGGGCGGCAGCACCTGCCCTGCCCGGTCTGGCAATCATCTCTACGGCGTTGCCTTCGATCTCGGACCTTGCGTCGCGCCGCATCCCTCGACCATGGCGACGGCTCTGCTCGCCTATGATGCGACCATCACCACGGACCAGCGTAGCGGATTGACGATTGCCGACCTGCTCGGCGACGGGTCGATCGCGCACGCCGATCATACGCTCGCGGCAGGCGAGACGATCAAGAGTATCGCTCTTCCTGCTCCGCTTGCGGGCGAGCGCGCGTTCTACAAGCGCGCGATCAGCCGGACCTATGCGGAATGGCCGCTGGTGGAGCTCTGCGCCCGCGTTGTGATCGCCGACGGCAAATTCCAGCACGTACGTCTCGCTGCAGGCGGCATCGCGCCCGTGCCGCTTCGCCTCACCGCCGCGGAAGTCGCGCTTCATGGCAAGATTGCCAATGCGGCATCGATCGCAGACGCGGCGAAAGCGGCGACCTCGGGTGCCAAACCATTGCCGATGACAGCCTACAAGCTCGATCTTCTGCAAGGGCTCGTGCGCGACGTGCTGGAGCGGCTTTTGGATTAGCTGCCTGAACGATCCGCCAGCCGCGCGCGGATGTCCGGCTTCAGCACCTTGCCGACCTTGGAGCGCGGCAGGTCGTCCCAGATTTCGATCTGCTTCGGTGTCTTGACGCTGCCGATCCGGTTTTTGACGAAAGCCGCCAGCGCCGTCGCGTCGACGCTTTGGCCGGCGCGGGGCTGCACCACGGCGACGATCCGCTCACCCCATTTCTCGTCCGCGAGCCCAATCACGGCGCAATCCTGCACAGCCTCGTGCGCGCGCAACGCGTTCTCGACCTCGATCGAATAGACGTTGAACCCGCCGGTGATGATCATGTCCTTGGCGCGATCGACGATATAGAGGAAGCCCTCGTCGTCGATGTAGCCGATGTCGCCGGTGTGGTGCCATCCATGCGCGGAGGCCTCCGCCGTGGCCTCGGGATTCTTGTAATAGCCCTCCATCACTAGCGAGCCGCGAACCACGATCTCGCCGCGTGCGCCCGATGGCAGCAGATTGCCATCGCCATCCATAATGCCGGCGTGCACCAGCGGGCTGATACGACCCGCTGAAGCAAGACGTTCCATCGCGATCGTACCGTCGGCATTGTAATGCTGGTCGGGCGCCATCGTCGAAATCATCATCGGCGCTTCGGTCTGACCGAACAGCTGCGCCATCGGCCCGATTCGTCGCAGTGCCTCTGCAAGCCGCGTCGCCGAGATCGGCGCCGCGCCGTACCAGAAGCATTGCAGCGACCCAAGCTTCGCCAAATCGAGCCTGGGATGATCGAGCAACATGTAGATCACGGTCGGCGGCAGGAAAGTGTGGGTCACGCGGTAGCGTTCGATCAAGTCAAGGAACTCACCGATGTCGGGGTGATGCATGATCACGATGCGGCCGCCGAGCGCCATGATCGGGAAGCACAGAACACCGGCGGCGTGCGTCAGCGGGGCCAATGCGAGGTAGACCGGGCGGCCCTTGAAGGGATAGCCCATCAGCGTCAGGGCCGTCATGGCCTCGATATTGCGGCCCGACAGCATGACGCCCTTGGGCTTGCCGGTGGTGCCGCCGGTGCCGGGGATCATTGCGAGATCGTCAACCGGCGCGCGCTGATAGTCGTCGTCCGAAACATTTCGCAACCAGGTCTCGAAGGAAGGCGCGAACGGCAGCTCGGCGTCGAGGCAGACGAGCACGCGCAGCTTCGGCAGGTCCGACCGGACGGCCTCCACCATCGGCGCGAAGCTGGAATGAAACAACAGCGCCGAGCAGTCGAACTGGTCGAGGATGAATTTGTTCTCGGCCGCTTCGTTGCGCGGATTGATCGGGCACCAGACTGCGCCGGCACGCGAGATGCCGAACACGCAAGCGAAAGCCAGCGGGTCATTGCCTGAGAGGATCGCAACCTTCTCTCCCGCCGCGACGCCGGATTCTGCGAGCCCGCGCGCGACCCGGTAGCTCAGCCGCTGAACCTCGCGATAGCTGAGATCGCGGCCATCCATGGTGAGGCACGCCGCATCGGCGCCGAGCGAGGCGCCTTTGTCGAGATAGTCGATGAAGCGCATGGTCGCCCCCGAAGCAGAAGCGGGTGACGCGCGATTGCGTCACCCGCGCTTGTGCTCAGTCGTGCACGGTGAGGATCGGCTTGCTGACGAGTCCAAAACTGCGCAATTGCCCGAGCAGCTCGTGATGGCCGAACGCCTGGCAGCCGGAGGCGAAGCCCACGCGCTTGGGCGGCTGCTGCAGCAGATGCGCGGCGGCATAGGCCTGCAACATGCCGGTCTGCTTGTAGTTGCTATTGCCGTTGATGACGCAGTGTGCACGCCCCAGCGGGCCAGAGGCATGCACCGAATCCATCGACTTGTTGACGCGCGGGTTCTCGCGCGGCGGCATGACATTCATCACGCTGGCCGCGGTCTGCGCCAACGCGGCGTAGCGGTCGTCGGGGTTCATGTTCTTGGTCGCCTCCAGCGCGCCGGCGACGATCTGCGGCACACCCAGCATCAGGGCGCGGTTGAACACGCCGCCCAGCACTTTCACGTTGGCCACGCGCGGATCACGCTTGAACCACACCGGGTGCGAGGTGCCTCCCCAGGGCAGCGCCAGCGCGAGTTCGTGCTGGCCGGGGATCGCGAGATTGTAGAGGCCGGCGTCGGGCTGATGCTCGACATATTTGTTCTGCTCGAGATAATAGGCCTTGGCCATCGCGGCGTTGACCAGGATGGTCTGCGTCGAGGCGATGGTCGGACTGCCGCCCCAGAACACGGCGATATCAAGCGTATCGAGGCCGGGCGTTTCCAGGCACAACTGAGCTGCGATCTCGCCGGTCGTGTACATCTGCGCGATGCCTGGTGCGAGCAGCAGCCCGGCATTGGCGAACTTCGTGCCCCACTCCTGCTCGAGCGTGATCAGCCAATCCTGCTCGCCTGTCGTGTCAGTGTAATGGCATCGGGACGCCCAACAAGCCTGCACCACCTCGCCGCCGAACTTGGCGAAGGGGCCGACTGTGTTGAGCACCACCGAAGCGCCGTTGAACAATTCGGTCAGCGCGGCCACGGTGTGCGGCACTTCCACCACCTCGTAGTCGGCGGTCTCGATGCCGGCCACGTTCGCCTTCATGGCCGCGTTGAGCTTCTCTTTGCTGCGGCCGGCGGCGACGAAGGGGATGTTGTACTCACGCAGATATTCGCAGACGAGGCGGCCGGTGTAACCGGAAGCGCCATAGACGACGACGGGCTTCTTACTCATTGTGTTCCTCCGAATTTTTCGTTGTGAAGATCTTCGCTCACATGCCCATGCCGCCATCGACCGGCAGACCGATGCCGGTGATGAAACGCGCCTCGTTCGAGCACAGGAAGACTGCGGCATCCGCGATGTCGCCGACCTCCGCGAGCTTGCCGAGCGGCGTCTGCTCCACCACTGAGCCGACCGCGGCGTTGACGTCTGCCGCGAGACCGATCTTGACGATGTCGTTGGCGAGCTGCAGGCCCATGTCGGTCGGGATCAGGCCGGGATAGATGCAGTTGACGCGCACGCCATAGCCGAGCTTGCCGGCTTCCATCGCTCCGACCCGCGTCATGCGATCGACCGCGGACTTGGTGCCGGAATAGACCGCGATGCTCGGGAAGGCGATCGTCGCGGCGACCGACGCGATGTTGACGACCGCGCCACCCTTGCCCGCCGGTCCACCCGGCCGCATCGCGCGGAAGGCGTGCTTCATGCCGAGCACAGTGCCGACGATGTTGACGTCGCACATCCGCCGCGCATCCTCCGCCTTGACCTCGGCGACGAGGGACGTGATCTCGATGCCGGCATTGTTGATGAGGATGTCGTAGCCGCCGAGGGTTGCGACGGTCTTGGCAACCGCCCGCTCCCATTGGGCGTCATCGGCGACGTCGAGCTGGGCGAATCCCGTCGTGACACCTTCGGCCTTCGCGATTGCGCTCGCGCTGGCGCTGCCGGCATCTTCCAAGATGTCAGCAATCATGACCGAGGCGCCTGCGCGCGCCAACGCCTGCGCGATAGCCGCGCCGATTCCTCTAGCACCGCCGGTGACCAGGGCTTTCCTGCCTGCAAGGCTCTTCCCACTCATGACGCACTCCTCCGTTGCTGGTGATTGGTCAGTGCTGCGCCCATCGGCGCGCGCCAGATCGATGAGCGCGGGCCATTCGGCCGCGTCCCAGCGAAGCGTTCCTCCATGATCGGACGTCTTGACGACTGTCCAAATTCTTGGAGCGAACCTCCGCCAGAATCTTGACACTTGTCAAGAACGAATTTGACAGTTGTCAAAGGAAGTGGTTGTGAGGGGATGGAGCATTCCGCTGATGACGCGGTATAAGTCCTTGAAAGAACGGGACTGAGGAAGGGATGAGATGGCGCGGCAGGTGACGGGGGCGGCCCGAAGTGTGGCTGATGCGACTGAGGCGCTGCGTGACGAGAAGTTCAACGCGCGGCGCATCGAGCTTGCCGAAGCCGCGCTGGAAACGCTTGGAGAGCTCGGCTTCGCGCGCACCAGTCTGCGCGAGATCGCGCAGAACTCGGCGTTCACGCACGGCGTGTTCCACTATTATTTCAGCGACAAGCTCGACCTGATCTGCTGCTGCGTCCGCCACTACAAGGCGAAGTGCGTGACGCGGTATGACGAGGTGGTCGCGACCGCAACGAGCCGCGACGAACTGACGGAGGGTTTCCTCGCCAAGCTCGCGGCGACGCTGCAGAACGAAGCCCGCATGCATCGTCTCTGGTACGATTTGCGCTCGCAAGCGATGTTCGAGGCGGCGTTTCGCAAGGACGTCCTCGAGATCGACAAGAGCCTGGAGGCGATGATCTGGCGCATCGCCTCGCGCTATGCCGAGCTCGGCCGCAAGCGCCCGGCGTCGTCGCCCGCCGCGCTCTATGCGCTGTTCGACGGCCTATTCCAGAGCGCGCTGCTCAAGCACCTTGCGGGTGACAAGACGGCTGTCCCCGAACTGCTCGACGAAGTCCGGCGCCTGCTGCCAACGGTCTGCTGACGCAGCGCGAGTGGCGTGCAAGAAGGTTACAGCGCGCTCAACTCTCGTGTCCCGGACGCGCTGCAGCGTGTAACGCTGCTGCGCAGAGCCGGGATCCAGAATGCAACACGCACGATGCGGAGAGATGGGCCCCGGCTCTGCAGCGCACCGCAGAAGATGCGCTGCGCTGCGTCCGGGGCACGAGAGCGAGTTATGACGCTCGCGTTCGCATAGTCAGCAAATGAAAATTTACGCCGCGGTCGCGGGCGGCAGGGCCAGCACCGAATAGATCGCCTGCGCATCGCGGGAAGCGCGGAGCTTCTTGGCGATGTCCTGGTCACGCAGCAGGCGGGCGATGCGGGCGAGCGCCTTCAGATGATCGGCGCCGGCACCTTCGGGAGCGAGCAGCAGGAAGACGAGATCGACCGGCTGGCCATCCATCGCTTCGAAATCGATCGGGCGATCGAGACGGGCGAACAGGCCGAAGATCTTTTCGAGCTTGGGCAGCTTGCCATGGGGAATGGCGACGCCGTAGCCGACTGCAGTGGTGCCGAGCTTCTCGCGCTGGAGCAGAACTTCGAACACCGCGCGCTCGTTCTGGCCGGTCAGCTCGGCCGCTTTCGCCGCGAGTTCCTGGAGCGCCTGCTTCTTGCTGTTGACCTTCAATGCCGGGAGAATCGCCTCGGGGGCGACCAGATCGGTAATCGGCATGGAAGTGTTCCGAGGTGAATTAAACCGTCAGGTTCCGAAATGGCCGTCTCGATCAGATCGAGTCCGGCCGGCGTCAAGAAGGTCAAGCAGACAGGGGACTTAGCCCCGGTCCTGATGTGGGGCGCTTCTACTCCAACGCAATCCCGGTGCCAACTCCCGCGTGCGTCTTTGCCACGGTCATTGTTAAGACCTGTGGTTGATACGGGGTTGGGCTCGGGATGGGGGCCTAGCCGTCCGATTTGGCACCCGG
The DNA here is from genome assembly GCA_023387695.1 of Pseudomonadota bacterium. Taxonomy (GTDB): domain Bacteria; phylum Pseudomonadota; class Alphaproteobacteria; order Rhizobiales; family Xanthobacteraceae; genus Bradyrhizobium. Next base: position 27,932 of record JAEWHT010000376.1, read on the forward strand.
CGGGTCGATCCAGCCGACATTGCCGTCGGCCCGGCGGTAGATGATGTTCACCCGGCCCGAGGAGCCATGCTGGAATACCAGGCAGGGTGCCCCGCTGAGGTCGAGTTCCATGACGGCTTCGCTGACGGACAGCTGCTTCAGCGATGTAGTGGCTTCGGCGATGATCACGGGGCTGTAGCCGGTGACCTCCTCGTCGTCGTCACCCTCGCCCGGCGCCTCGAGCACGTAGGCCGTCGCGTCGAGCGCAGCCAGCGCCGCGGAGGCGACATGGGCCTTGCGGGCCGAGCGGTCCTTCAGCCGGCTCTTGTAACGCTTGAGCCGCTTCTCGATCATGATCAGCGCCTGGTCGGCGCTGGCATAGGCGTCCTGCGCGTTCGAATCGGCTTCCAGGGTGATGCCGGAATCGAGATGCAGCGCACAGTCGGTGCGGAAGCCGAGGCCGTCTTTGCTCAGCGTGATGTGACCGGAGTAGTTGCCGTCGAAATATTTACGCAGGACCTCTTCGGTCCGGTCGGTCACGCGGCCGCGAAGGGCCTCACCGACGCTAACGCTCTTGCCCGAAATCCGAAGAGTCATGTGATGCCTCGCTTGGTTCAATTCGCCCAGCTTGGATCGGTCGCGATGGGGAGATGAGAGTAGCGCGATTTCGCGCCAGCGCAATCAGGCCGGTTCGGTGTTGCGGGATCGATCGGACATTGCGGTGGAAAGGACGTTACCAAGAGCGCTCTGCTTGTCACGACGGCGTTGCACCGAGGACGGAATGCGCATGGCTTCGCGGTACTTCGCGACCGTGCGGCGGGCAATATCAATGCCCGAAGCGCGCAAGCGTTCCACGATGGTATCATCCGACAGGATCGCGGACGGCGCTTCCGAATCAATCAGCTGCTTGATGTGGTGACGCACGGCTTCCGCCGAATGCGCCTCGCCGCCGTCGGCCGAGGCGATCGACGCCGTGAAGAAATATTTCAACTCGAATGTGCCGCGATGTGTCGCCATGTATTTGTTGGCGGTAACGCGCGACACCGTTGATTCGTGCATCTGGATGGCGTCGGCAACGGCATTCAGATTCAGCGGCCGCAGATGCGCGACACCATGGGTGAAGAAGCCATCCTGCTGGCGCACGATCTCGGTCGCAACCTTGAGGATGGTGCGGGCGCGCTGGTCGAGCGCGCGCACCAGCCACGTCGCATTCTGCAGTGCGTCGGTGAAATACGACTTGTCGCCGTCCTTGCCGATCTTCTTCGACAGCTCGGAATAATAGGTCTGGTTCACCAGCACGCGCGGCAAGGTGTCGCTGTTGAGTTCGACATGCCAGCCGCCATCCGGACCCGGACGGACATAGACGTCCGGCACCATGGTCTGAAGCCGCGCCGAGCCGAACTTCATGCCTGGCTTGGGATTGAGTCGCCTGATCTCGCCGATCATGTCGGCGATGTCCTCGTCATCGACGCCGCAGAGCTTGCGCAGTGTCGCGATGTCGCGCTTGGCGAGGAGATCGAGATGCTCGACGAGGGCCTGCATCGCCGGATCGTAGCGGTCGAGCTCGCGGAGCTGGATCGCCAGGCATTCGCTTAAAGATCGCGCGCAGACGCCGGGCGGATCGAATTTTTGCAGCACGGCAAGAACGTCTTCGACGTCCTTTTGCGTTGCGCCAAGGCGCTCGGCAGCCCCGCCGAGATCGGGCGGCAGATAGCCGGCTTCGTCGACGAGATCGATCAGATACTTGCCGATCATGCGCTGCGCCGCACCGGTGAAGGCCACCGAGAGCTGCTCGGCGAGATGGTCGGACAGCGTCGTCTCCGCGGCGACGAAGGCTTCGAGATTGTAGTCCTCGTCACCGGAGGCGCCGCCGCCCCATTCCGTGTAGGTGGTCGGCGCGGCGTCCTGGGCGTTGCGCGCGGCGGCCTCGGCGGGCTCCTCGGAGAAGACGTTGTCCAGGCCCGTGTCCAGGGTCTGTTCGATCTCGGCGCGGGTGCCGAGATCCTTGCTCATCCACTCTTCCTGGCCGGGCTCGAAGGCGTCGCCGCTGCCGCCAAAGCCGTCATCGGCGCCCGAACTGCCCGAATCGTCGCCATCATGGTCGCTGAACTGGCTGGCCTCGGCCGGGGCCTCGCCGCCGGGGGCCTCGTCATTGGCCCGCTCCAGCAGGGGATTACGCTCGAGTTCCTCTTCCACGAAGGTCGTGAGATCGAGATTGGACAATTGCAGCAGCTTGATCGCCTGCATCAGCTGCGGCGTCATGACCAGCGACTGCGATTGCCGGAACTCTAATCTCTGCGTAAGCGCCATCTAACAAGAACCGTTCCCGAAATTGGTCCGATTCTTGCTTATCTTAGTCCTGGCCCGATGTACACGCCTTGACGAAATGGAAAAAAGGGCTAGAGGCGGAATTCCTCGCCAAGGTAAAGGCGGCGTACATCCGGATCGGCGACGATCTCGTCCGGGCTCCCTTCAGTCAAGATTTCACCGGCATAGACGATGTAGGCGCGATCGGTGAGGCCGAGCGTCTCGCGCACATTGTGGTCGGTGATGAGCACGCCGATGCCTCGGTTGGTGAGGTGGCGGACGAGGTCCTGAATGTCGCCGACCGCGATCGGATCGATGCCCGCGAAGGGCTCGTCGAGCAGCATGTAGTTCGGACGCGTTGCGAGCGCACGCGCGATTTCGACGCGGCGGCGCTCACCACCGGATAGCGCGATCGACGGCGATTTACGCAGGCGCGTGATGTTGAATTCGTCGAGCAGAGAGTCGAGTTGCTGTTCGCGCTTCTTGCGCGAGGGCTCGACCACTTCGAGCACGGCGCGGATGTTCTGCTCGACGGTGAGGCCGCGGAAGATCGAGGCTTCCTGCGGCAGATAGCCGATGCCGAGCCGTGCGCGCTGATACATCGGCAGCTTGGTGACGTCGTGGCCATCGAGCTCGATGGCACCGCGATCGGCCTTGATCAGGCCGGTGATCATGTAGAACACGGTGGTCTTGCCGGCGCCGTTCGGACCGAGCAGGCCGACGGCCTCGCCGCGGCGCACATAGATGCTGACCCCGCGCACGACCTGGCGGCTGCCGAAACTCTTTTCCACGCTATGCACAGCCAGGAAGCCCGGCCGCCGCAACAGCTGCGGCCCGCCGGTCCCGTTCGCCTTGGGATTGGGTCTGGCCTGGGGCGGCTGGGCGGCCGCCGGCCGCGCTCGCGGCGGCGCATCGAGGCCATAGGGGTCCGAGGCCTGCATGGGCTGGTCACGGGCCATCGGCGGCGCATCCCGCACCGGGCTCGGCACCAGACCACCGACGCTGTCACCGAGCGCCGTGATGTCCTGACGGGCAAATCCTGGTCGGCCGCGCTTGGCGGGGCGCCGACGGAACATGCTGAACAGATCGACCATCCCCGCCTTCTAGCCTTCTACGGTGATCCTGCGCGACATCCGCGCGATCGGCCGCGCCAGCGATTCGACTCGCTGACGCAGCATGGAGCGAAGGGATGTCTCATGCCCAGTGAAACACGCCCGAAAAGCGGCGGACGCCGCTTCGAAAGCCCTGCGCGCTAGATACAGTCTCGCCACGCAAGCTTCAACCTCGGATCAGTTGTATCCGACTCAAGTCATTGAATTTACTTTGGTTTATTTGCGCCCGGCAGCAGGGGCGACGGTGCCCCGGGCTTGCCCGGGCCGCAATCACCTTGGGCGAACATTCCCTGCACCTTACCGCTGTCGGACTCGACGCGGGAGACACCGGTGGTCATGTCCACCATCAGCCGGTCGCCGCGCAGCACGTTCTTGCACTGTGTCAGGACCACCTGACCGCCGGCGCCGCCGAGCATGGTGATGAGGTTGGTCTTGGTGTCGAACACGGCGGTCTCGCCGGTGACCACCTGGTCCTTCTGGGTGACGACGACATTGCCGCGCGCTTCCAGCCGCTTGATCGAGGACGCGCCGCCGGGGCCTGGCGCCGCCGCCTGCATCGGCGCGCCCTTCTGTCCCTTGGCGGGCGTCGGCGCGGGCGCGGCCGGCTTGTCGCCGCCGGATTCGTAGAACACCACCAGCGTCTTCGACGTCATGGTGGTATCGCCCTGCACGACCTTCACGTTGCCCGAGAAGGTCGCCTCCTTCTTCTTGTCGCGCATTTCGAGCGAGGCAGCCTCGATGGCGATCGGCTGATCGCGATTCTGCGAAAAGCCCTGCATCGCGTTCGGCACGCCTTGCATCGTGCTTTGCGCGACGGCTGCGCCTGCTGCGATCAACGCAGCCAGCGCGACGACGGCGCGACGCTTGATGTCGTTGCGGGAAAAAAGACTGATCATGAAAATCACTTTGAGTTCGCAGATTTCTTCGACTTCGCCGGCGGCGGCGCAGGCTGCTCGACAGGCGCCGGCGCAGCGTCATCCGTGCTGATCTTGTCCAGATGCATCACCACATTGCCTTCGAAACGAATGACGTCGCCGCCTTCCGTGATGCGCAGCTTGTCCGCGGTCAGCGTGCCGTTGGTCAATTTGACGTCGACACGCTCGTCCGAAGAGACCGTGCCCTTGTTCATGTCGACAAAAGCCGAGTTCAGCCGCGCCTCGTAGCCGGTCGAGGTGCGCACGAAGACGTCCTTATGCAGGTCGAGCTGCTGCTGCTTGTTGTCGAAGCGGCCGGTGCGGGCGTCGAGGAAAATGGTCGAGCCGTCCTCCATCAGCACCTTGGAGCGCAACTCGTTGAGGTCGACATGATCGGGGTCGGTGATGTCCTGCGTCGCGGTCTTGGCCCAGAGCTCGTAGGGCCGCTGGTCCGGCGTGAAGCCGGACAGATGCGGCGATTCCATCGTGATCTTGGTGCCGGTCACCACGAGATTTCCGGAGTCGAGCTTCACTGGAATTTGGAAGGGATTGAGGAAGGTCGAGACCACGACGATCGAGGCCATAGCCACAATCACCGTCGCCGGCACCGCGATGCGCAGAATCCGCACCAGGCGGCTGTGACGCGCCGCGCTGGCAAACTTCGCCGCAAGCGCGGCGTCGTAGGTGGAAAACTGGGCCGAATTCACCGCTGCTCCAGGGTGTGGCTCGCCTTGCCAGGTTCAAGAACGCGCCATTGTACCCGGCCACGCCTCAATATGCAGCCCGTGACAGGCCGGAGGAAAGTGTCCGAAACGGGGCGGCAACGTTAAAGCTGGCCGCCTCCCGGGGCTCAGGAATGCGCGAAAATGTCCTCTTCCTCCCAGCCCTGCAGGTCGAGCAGGCAGCGGGTCGGCAGGAAATCGAAACAGGCCTTGGCGAGCGCCGTGCGGCCTTCCCGGACCAGCATGGCATCCAGCCGTTCGCGAAGTGCGTGCAGGTGGAGCACGTCGGAAGCGGCATAAGCGAGCTGCGGCTCGGTCAGGCTGTCGGATCCCCAGTCGCTGGATTGCTGCTGCTTGGAGAGGTCGACATTGAGCACCTCGCGCACGAGGTCCTTGAGGCCGTGGCGGTCGGTATAGGTGCGGGTCAGGCGGGAGGCGATCTTGGTGCAGTAGATCGGCCCGGTCATCACGCCGAAGGTTTGGTACAGCACCGCGACGTCGAACCGCGCGAAATGGAAGATCTTCGTGTTGGCAGGATTGGCCAGAAGCGCCTTCAGGTTGGGCGCGTCGGTGTGCCCCTTGGGGATCTGCACCACGTCGGCGCTGCCATCGCCGGGCGAAAGCTGGACCACGCAGAGCCGGTCGCGATGCGGGTTCAGACCCATAGTCTCGGTGTCGATCGCCACCGCACCGGTGTAGCGGGAGAGGTCAGGCAGGTCACCGCGATGCAGGCGTACGGTCATGGCGTTTCAAACCCTCAGATCGAATCGGTCGCGTCGATATCATAGGCTAATCGGATGGCCCGCGATGTATCCACTGCGGACGGGCGGCGCAAGCGCGGATATCCCGGTCAGATTGCCGCCAGCATGATGCAAACCATGGCCGCCACGGTGGTACGGCTGGCGCTGTCCCGGAAGGCGTAGATGATGGGGTCGTCGGGCATCTCGCGGCGATGCGCGATCATCAGGGCCCGGCCGAACCAGTAGAGCAGCAAGGGCGCGAGCAGCCAGAGCAACCAGGGGCGGCTGTAGAGCGGCGTCACCGCGGAGGACGAGACGTAGAGCGCAAACACGGTCACCGCATTCATCGCGCTCGCGGCCGCCATCGCGGCGATGATGTGCAAATCGCTGATGCGATAGTCACGATTGGAGGGATCGGCGAGACCTTCGCCCTGGCGCATGCTGAGCTCGCTGAAGCGCTTGATCAGCGCGAGCGAGGTGAACACGAACAGCGAGAACACCATCAGCCACTCCGACAGCACGACGCCGGCGGCGACCGCACCGGCGACGATGCGCAGGCAATAGAGGCCGGCGAGCGTGACGACGTCGACCAGCATCTTGCGCTTGAGCACGAGCGAATAGGCGATGGTGGTTGCGAGATAGGCGGCGAGCACGCCAAGGAACAACGGCGAGATGCAGAGGCTGGCAGCGAATGCGAACAGCCACAGCACGGGGATCGCCGACAGCGCCGAGGAGATCTTGAGATCGCCCGCGGCCAGCGCGCGATGGCGTTTGGTCGGATGCTGTCGATCGGCAGCGAGGTCGAGCAGATCGTTCATCAGATAGGCGCCCGACGCACAGGCGGAGAAAGCCAGGAAGGCGAGCAGCGCAGAGCCGAGCGTGGCAAGATTCATCTGATGCGCGGTGATCGCCGGCACGAACACCAGCGTGTTCTTGGCGTATTGATAGAGCCGCAGCGCCTTCGCCCAGGTCTTCAAGTTCGTGCTGCGGTCACAGCAAGCGTCGATGCGCTCGATCGCTGCGCAATCGAACGGAAGGTTATCACCCGAAGCAAGATCAGCCGCGGCAACGACACCGTCGAAACCGAGATGCGCCGCGATGCCGGCGGCGTGGCCGGCGAAGCGGCCCGCGACCAGGTAAATCTTCGCGCCACGCGCACGGGCCGCCAGCGCGCGGTTCAGCACCTCGCCATCATAGGGAAGGTGGGCGTAGTCGATCTCGGCTTGCGCCAGGATATCCGTGAGGGCCGCCATGCCTGCGCGTCCACCCGCGCCGAAGCGGCCAAGCATGCGGCCGGGGCTCGAGAACAGCGCTTCCATCAGCAGCTCTGAACGCAGCAGCGCGCCTTCGAGATCGATCACGAGGACGCGCGCCGGCACGGGCGCAGCCTGCGGGGCGGCCTCGCTCCGATCGTGCTGCCAGACGGGCTGCTCCATCCGAAAACGCTCTGACTGACTGCGATACGGCCGGCTCAGGGTCTGGGAGGCCGGGAACGCGGGAAAATGAACGGCCGCGAGCCTAGGGGGCATTGGCTAAGGGCGGCTTAATCTGGCCAGAGATGGCAGCTGTTGCAGGGATCACACAATCCGGCGCGTGCTGGATATACCAGCGAAACCAAAGGCCCACGCCGGTGGTATTCGGCCGCGTCCACCCCATCTGAGACGCTTCTCACAACGCCCCAGGTGCCATGACAGACCAGACGCTCGCCGCGCCGATCGACGATCAGCAGCAACGCCAGCGCGGCTTTACGCGCTACCAGTCACTTCTCGTGGCGCTGCTCGCCTTCGCCCAGTTCACGATCATTCTCGACTTCATCATCATGTCGCCGCTCGGCGCCATCATGATGCCCTCGCTCAACATCACGACGGGGCAATTCGGCGTCGCGGTCTCGGCCTACGCATTCAGCGCCGGCTTGTCAGGCATCCTGGCCGCCGGATTTGCCGATCGCTTCGACCGCAAGCGCCTGCTGCTGTTCTTCTACGTCGGCTTCACGCTTGGCACTGCACTCTGCGCCGTCGCGCAGGATTATCACGTGCTGCTGCTGGGCCGGATCGTGACCGGCTTGTTCGGCGGCGTGATCGGTTCCATCGTGCTCGCGATCGTCACCGACTTGTTCGCGCTGCAGTTACGCGGCCGCGTGATGGGCTTGATCCAGACGGCGTTTGCCGCGAGTCAGGTGCTGGGCGTGCCGGCCGGACTGTTTCTCGCCAATCACTGGAACTGGCATGTCTGCTTTGCTGCCATCGTCGGCCTGTCGATCCTCGCGATCGCAATCATTGTCGTCGCGATGGAGCCGGTCGATGCGCATCTGAAGCTGAAGCAGGACAGAAACCCGTTCCACCATCTGGTCGCGACCGTGTTCGAGCCGCGCTACACGCTCGCCTTTTGCGTTACGACCTTGCTGGCGACGGGAGGCTATATGCTGATGCCGTTCTCCAGCGCCTTCACCGTGAACAATATCGGCATCGACATCGCACATCTGCCGACGATCTATCTGGTCACCGGGCTGTTCAGCATCGTGACGGGACCGCTGGTCGGCCGCGCCAGCGACACCTTCGGCAAATACCCGACCTTCGTGTTCGGTTGCGCGCTGACCATCCTGATGGTGCTGATCTACACCCATCTCGGTCACGTCTCGCTGGTAACAGCGATCATCGTCAACGTGCTGATGTTCGTCGGCATCTTCTCGCGCATGATCCCGTCACAGGCGATGATCTCGGCCATCCCCGACCAGACCCAGCGCGGCTCCTTCAGCGCGATCAGTGCCTCGCTCCAGCAACTCTCGGGAGGGCTCGGCTCGGTCCTGGCAGCCGCGATCATCTCGCAACAGCCTGACGGTTCGCTGCTGCATTTCGAGCGGATCGGCTATGTCGTCGTCACCACGACGATCATCACGCTGATCGCGATGTATTTTGTGCAGAAATCGGTGGCGGAGCGGGCGGGGAGGAGTGTGGTCTGAGGGCTAGACAAGGCCGACTCAGAAATCACTGCGGCGGCGATCCTGGGATCGCCGTCCGGCTAGCTCCGATGATTGGAAGCAGCTCGATTTGGGACCAAATCCCGAAAAATGGTGCCCAGGAAAGGACTCGAACCTTCACGGCCGTTAAGCCACTGGCACCTGAAGCCAGCGCGTCTACCAATTCCACCACCTGGGCATGCCGTTTGGGGCACGGAGGCGGTTACTACGGTTC
>JAEWHT010000373.1 GCA_023387695.1 Pseudomonadota bacterium
GTCTACATGCACGACACCAATCAGCGCAACCTGTTCAGCGACGACTATCGCTTCGATTCCCACGGCTGCTCCCGCGTGGACAATGTGCGCGATCTCGCCGCCTGGCTGCTCAAGGACCAGCCGAAATGGACACGCGCAGCGATCGACGCGGAAATCACCACCGGGCAGCACCAGGAGGTCGCGATGGTCAAGAAGGTGCCGGTGGCCTGGATCTATCTGACGGCGTGGATGACCAAGGACCAGACCATACAGTTCCGCAGCGACGTCTATAACCAGGACGAGCAGCTGCTCGAGGCGACCGCCGAAGAAGCGGCGTTCTTCAGCAATGCCGGCAACCATCCGCTGACCGCGCATATGGCGCAGTAGGCATGCAATCGCGGCACGGGTGGATGCAAGGCTGCATCCCTCGTCGCGGTTGACCCGGGCCTCGCCCCGGTCGCACATTGCGCCTCGCCAAACGACAAGCGAGCGCGCGATGCCTGATCTGTCCCAACAAACTCCTTACGCCGACGGCAAGATCATCAAACAGATCACCGACGGCGTCGGCGTCATCACATTCAACAATCCCGACAAGCGCAACGCGATGTCGCTGGAGATGTGGGAGGGATTTGGCGAGGCGCTAACCGCCTTGCGCGACGACGATACGGTGCGCGTCGTGATCATGCGCGGCGCCGGCGGCAAGGCGTTCGTGTCGGGCGCCGACATCAGCCAGTTCGAAAAGACCCGTCACAACGCGGCCGCGTCCGAAGAGTACAGCAAGCGCAGCGCCGCCCAGCGCGCGCTGCTCGCCGATTACCCCAAGCCGACGATTGCCTGCATCCAGGGCTTTTGCCTTGGCGGTGGCATGCAGGTCGCGATGCTCGCCGACATCCGCATCGCCGCGCATGACAGCCAGTTCGGCATTCCCGCGGCGAAGCTCGGCATCGCCTATGGCTTTGACGGCTTGCGGCACCTGGTGTCGCTGGTCGGCCCGTCCTGGGCGCGGCTCCTGATGTACACGGGCATGCGCATCGATTCCACGGAAGCGCTACGCATCGGGCTCGTCGAACGCGTGATCCCGGACGACCAGCTCTGGGGCGAGACCATGGCGATCGCCGAGACGATCTCACACAACGCGCCGCTCGCGATCAAGGCAGCCAAGATCACCGTCGCCGAAGTACTGAAGGATGAGAGTGCCCGCGACATGAACGCGATCAAGGCGATCGGCACGGCATGCATGGACAGCGCGGATTTCCGCGAGGGACGGCAGGCCTTCATGGAAAAGCGCAAGCCGCAGTTTACGGGGAAGTAGCTTCTCGTCGCTGCGAACATGCTCTCTCCACCGTCGTGCGAGGAGCTCTCGCGACGAAGCAATCCAGAGTCTTGCCGCAGAGGGACTCTGGATTGCTTCGCTGCGCTCGCAATGACGACGTGGACAGATCGCGGACTACAGCGCCCCAAGCACCGCCTTGGTGATATCAGCCGTGCCGTTGCTGCCGCCGAATTCCATCGGCTTGAGGCCGCCGGCATAGACCTGGTCCACCGCGCGCTCGATCTGCTCGCCGGCTTCAGCGGCGCTTTCGACGCCGTGCTTGTCGGCGAGCCAATCCAGCATCATCGCCGCCGACAGGATCATGCCGGTGGGATTGGCCTTGCCCTGCCCCATGATGTCTGGCGCAGTGCCATGGCACGGCTGAAACACGGCATATTTGTCGCCGATATCGGCCGATGGCGCCATGCCGAGGCCGCCGATGAGGCTCGCGGTGATGTCGGAGACGATATCGCCGAACATGTTCTCCATCACCATCACGTCGAAATCCCAGGGACGCTTGACCAGCATGGCCGAGCAGGCATCGACATAGAGGCGATCGGTCTTCACGTCCGGATGCTTCTTCGCGATCTCGTCGAAGATACCGCGGAAGAACGCAAACGCCTTGAACACATTCGCCTTGTCGACACAGGCCAGCGACCCCGGCTTGCCGCGCGCCTTGCGCCGTTCGGCCAAGCGAAACGAGAAGTCGAACAGGCGCTCGGAGGTCTTGCGCGTGATCACCATGGTCTCGCGTGCGTCCTCGTGCGTGACGACGCCCTTCCCCATCGAGGCAAACAGGCCTTCGGTGGATTCGCGGATCACGACGAGATCGATGCCACGCTTGTCGGCGCCGACGATCGGGCTCGGCACGCCCGGGATGAGGCGCGCAGGCCGCACGCCGGCATAGAGATCGAAAATGAAGCGCAGCTCGATCTGCGGCGCGATCTCGGTGTTGTCAGGGTAGCGCACGGACGGCAGGCCGCACGCGCCGAGCAGGATCGCGTCGGCCTCCTCGCAGAGCTTGATGGTCGAGTCCGGCATCGACTTGCCGGTCTCGCGATAGTTGTTGGCGCCGGCGGGTGCCTCGGTGAAGCGGAAGCTCAGGCCCGACTTCTTTTCGATCTTGCGCAGCACTTCGAGCGCCGGTGCCATGACTTCGGGACCGATGCCGTCACCGGCGAGCACGGCAATGTGGAAGGCGTTGTTGGCGGACATCTAGGGGGCCTCAAGGAAGGAGCTAACCAAGTCGTCATTGCGAGCGAAGCGAAGCAATCCAGAACTGCATCTGCGGAGATAGTCTGGATTGCTTAGTCGCAAGGGTTCCTCGCAATGACGAGGAGAGAGCGTCGAATTACGGCGTCAGCACCGTGCGCCCGACCACCGCGCCCTGCTGCAATTGCACCAGCGCGTCGTTGGCCTTGTTGAGCGGCGCCTTCGTCACCGGGATCGGGGCGACGTTCTTGGTGCGCACGAGGTCGAGCAGTTCTTGCGTCTCGCGGAGGTTGCCGACATAGCTGCCCTGGATCGTCACCGCCTTGATCGGGATCAGCGGCAGCGCCCAGGTCGCGCCGCCGCCGAACAGGCCGACGATCACGAGCTTGCCGCCCTTGGTGAGGCAGTCGAAGCCGAGCTGCGTCGTCGCGGCATTGCCGACGAGGTCGATCACGGCGCGGATTGGACCGCCGGCCTTCTTGGCCAATTGTTCGAGCGCATCCGGCGCCTTGGGATCGACGGTCGCGAGCGCACCGGCTTTCTCTGCCGCCTCGCGCTTCCTGGCATCGATGTCGACCATGATCGCGCCCTTGCCGCCCATCGCCTTGAGCAGCGACAGCGCCATCAGGCCGAGACCACCGGCGCCGAACATCACGATCGGCTCGCCGAAATGCTGCTCGACCTTCTTCAGCGCGCTGTAGGTCGTGACGCCCGAGCAGGCATAGGGCGCTGCCGAAGCCGGATCGAGGCCTTTGAGATTGAGCAGATAGCGCGGATGCGGCACCAGCATGTGATCGGAATAGCCGCCGTCGCAATAGACGCCGAGTGAGCGCGGCGTCAGGCACATGTTCTCGTCGCCGCCAAGGCACGTCGCGCATTTGCCGCAGCCGATCCAGGGATAGACCAGGCCAACATCGCCGAGCTTGAGGCCGGCCTGATCCGTCGGCTTTACATCGGGGCCGAACGCGAGGATTTCACCAACGGTCTCGTGGCCCATAGTCAGCGGCAGATTAATGCCGCGGTCCTTCAGCGACAGCGGCTTTCGGCCATGGCCGAGATCGTAGCCGCCTTCCCAGATATGGAGATCGCTGTGGCAGACGCCGGCGGCCTTGACCTTGATCAGCACCTGCGTGCCCGTGGGCTGCGGCGTCGCCTCGTCGAACTCCTGTAGCGGCGCCTTGAAATCGGCGACCTTGAAACTCTTCATGGCGTCCTCCCGGCATATTTTCGTCGCGCCACCATGCCACGGGCGGCAGGGCGAGACAAACCCGGGCGATGTCTTAAGTCAGCTCAGCGGATGGTGACAAGCCACGAACTGACCGGGTGCGACTTCACGCAACTCCGGTATCTCCGCGCTGCATCGCTGATCGGCGCGCGGGCAGCGCGTGCGGAAGCGGCAGCCGGATGGCGGTGCAATCGGCGATGGCGGTTCACCGATCGCCACACTCTCGGCGGGACGCACATCCGGGTCGGGCACCGGGATCGCCTGCAGCAGCAGGTTGGTATAGGGATGCGCGGGCTTTGCGAAGAGTTGCTCGGAAGGACCGACCTCGCAGAGCCGGCCGAGATACATCACCGCGACACGGTCGCTGACGGCCTTCACCACGGCGAGATCATGCGCGATGAACAGCAATGTCAGCCCGAAGCGCGCCTTCATCTCCTCCAGCAGATTGAGGATCTGCGCGCGGATCGAGACGTCGAGCGCGGAGACCGGCTCGTCGCAAACGATGAATTCCGGGTTGAGCACCAGCGACCGCGCGATGCAGATGCGCTGGCATTGCCCGCCGGAGAATTCGTGCGGCAGTCGCCCTGCCACGAGATCCGGATCGAGCCCGACCGCGGAGAGCACGTCGTGAACCCGACGCTTGCGCTCAGCTGCATCCTTGACGCCGGCGATGATCAGCGGCTCGGCGACGATATCGCCAATGCGCCGGCGCGGATTGAGCGAGGCGATCGGGTCCTGAAAAATCAGTTGCACGCGGCGCCGCATCTTACGTAGCGCCTCGCCCTCCATCGCAGTGAGGTCCTCGCCGTCGAACAACACGCGGCCGGATTTGGCGCGGCGCAATTGCATCACAGCACGCCCCAGCGTCGACTTGCCGCAGCCGGACTCGCCGACCAGTCCCAAGGTCTCACCGCGCGCGACGTGAAGGCTGACGCCTGATACGGCGTGCACGGTCCTGTTGCCGAAACCGTATTCGACAACGAGATTGTCGACGTTCAAAAGCGGCTCATCGCGCCCGGCCAACTGCATCATACGCCGACCCCTTCAGGCATCTGGATCGGGTGGAAGCAGGCATAGAAATGCCCCGGCATCTCGGCGCTCTTCAACTCCGGCTTGGCCTCGTGACAGCGGCCCGCGGCATAGCGGCAGCGCGGCGCGAAGGAGCAGCCTTTGAGCGGCCGCGTCGGATCGGGCGGGCGGCCCGAGATCGCAGGCAACGGCGTATGCGGCGCAGTCTCCAGCTTGGGGATCGCCGCCAGCAGCGCCTCCGTGTAGGGCATGTGCATGCGCTTGAACAACGCCTGCGTCGGCGCGCGCTCGACCACCCTGCCCGCATACATCACCGCAACCTCGTCGGCGCGGCCGGCAACGACGCCGAGATCGTGGGTGATGATGATCATCGCCATGTGGCGGCGACGTTGTTCACGCGCGAGCAGATCGAGGATCTGCGCCTGGATGGTGACGTCGAGCGCCGTGGTCGGCTCGTCCGCGATCAGCAATTTCGGTTCACAGGACAGTGCGATCGCAATCGCGATACGCTGGCGCATGCCACCGGAACATTGATGCGGATATTGTGTGAGCCTCTGCTCGGGCGCGGGAATGCCGACGGCCGTCAGCAGCTCGATGCTGCGCTTCTTCGCGGCCGACGCATCGAGCTCGAGATGTTCCTGGATCGTCTCCATCAACTGCGTGCCGATCGTCAGCACAGGATTGAGCGAGGTCATGGGATCCTGGAACACGACCGCGAGGTCGCGGCCGCGCAGTTTGCGCAGGCGCTCGGGGGCAAGCCGGACGAGATCCTGCCCGTCGAACATCACGCGGCCAGAGAGCTTCGCCTTCTTCGGCAACAACTGAAGGATCGCACGAGACAGCATGGTCTTGCCGCAGCCGGATTCACCGACGATACCGAGCGTGCGCCCCGCTTCCAGAGACAGATCGACATGATCGACAGCGCGCAGATTGCCGCGCGGGGTCGGCAACTCGACCGCGACGTCCTCAATGGTCAGAAGCGGCGCGCTCACAGGGCCCCCTGACGCGGGTCGGTGATCGCCCGCAGGGTGTCGCCGACCAGATTGAAGGCCAGCACGGTGACGAACATCGCGACCGCCGGCAGGAAGGCAAGCCGTGGTGCGACCTCGAGGCTTTCGCGTCCCTCTCCGATCATGCTGCCCCAGCTCGCCATCGGCGGCGGAACGCCGAGCCCGAGAAACGACAGTGAACCTTCGACCACAATGGTCACGGCAACGCCGAGCAGGAAGAAGGCGAACAGGGGCAGGAACACGTTCGGCAACAGCTCGCGCAGCAGGATGCGCGCGTGGCTGGCGCCGAGCGCTTCGGCCGCGATCACGAATTCCCGCCGTGCCAGTGTCAGCGTCGCCGCGCGCGACACCCGCATGAAGGCGGGAATGCCGAGGAAGCCGAGGATGAAGGTGAGATTCGGAATGGACTGGCCGAGATAGGCGACGATGGCGAGCGCGAAGATCAGCGGCGGAAAGGCGAGCAGCACGTCCATGCTGCCGACCACCAGCGTTTCGAAACGGCCCCGGAAATAGCCGGCCAGCAGTCCGAACGCACCGCCGAAGGCGAGACCGATCATCGGTGCGCACAGGCCGACCGTCAGCGACACCCGCGCACCAAAGATCAGGCGCGCCAGTTCGTCGCGGCCGAGCCCGTCGGTGCCGAGCCAGTGCTCGGACGAAAACCAGGCGCGGCGCTCCAGCATGTCCATGTCGACCGGATTCTGTAGCGGCAGAACCGGCGCGAAGATCGCTAGCACGAAGACAAGCAAGATCCAGACAATCGCGAACCAGAACAGGAAGCCGAGCCTGCGCTTGCGCCGCACCGGCTGCTCGACCTCTTCAGGCAGCGAGAGTTCAAGTGTGGCCATGGCGAATCCTGGGATCGAGGACGGCATAAAGCATGTCGACGATGAAGTTCATGATCACGAAGCCGGCGGCCACCAGCAGCACCACGCCCTGGAGGATGATGAGATCCCGGGTATAGATGGCGCCGACCAGCAGCCGGCCGATGCCGGGCAGCGCGAAAATCGATTCCACGATCAGTGCGCCGCCGATCAGGCGGCCGATATTGATGCCGGTAATCGTCACGAGCGTCAGCGACGAGGGTTTCAGCGCGTGCACGAACAGGATGCGCGCCGGCTTCAACCCCTTGGCCTTCGCAAGCGAGATATAGTCCTCCTGCAGCGTCGCAATCATGTCGGATCGCAGCACGCGCATGATGCCCGGCCACTCCGCCAGCGCCAGCGTCAGTGCCGGCAGCACGAAGAAGCGCAGGTTCGCGAGAGGGTCCTCGCTGAGTGGTACATAGCCCGTAGCCGGCAACCAGCGCAGCTCGACCGCGAACAGATAGATCAGCAGGATCGCGGAGAGGAACGACGGCACCGACAGCATCGCAAACGCGCTGCCGGTCATGAATCGGTCGAACGCGCTGCCCGCACGCGCCGCGCAAGCAATCGCGAGCGGCACGCCGATCGCGAGCCCGATGATCTCGGCGAGCAGCATCAGCTCGATCGAGACCGGGATGCGCTCGGCCACCGCCTGCAGCACGGTCTGCCCGGTGCGAAAGGAGCGACCGAGATCGCCCTGCACGATCTGGCCCAGCCAGCTCAGGTAACGCCACCACATCGGCTGGTCGAGACCCATGTCGTGGCGGAGCGCCGCGACCTTCTCCGGCGTCGCCTGGTCACCCAGGATGACATAGGCGAGATCGCCAGGCAGCAGCGAGGCGATCAGGAAGGTCAGCAACGAGACGGCGGCCAGCACGGGAACGAGATAGAGCAGCCGCCGAACGACGAAGTTGAGCATCGTCCGTTAGTCCAACCAGGCGTTCGAGACGTCGAGCACGCTGTTGTACATCTTCGGCAGGCCTTTCAACTTGGCCTGCGAGATCGAATAGTAGGTGTTCTGGAAGGTCCAGAACCAGATCGCCTCCTTATTGATCAGGCGGCTGATGGCGCAATAATCCTCGCTGCGCTTGGCGACGTCGGCGGTCGAGCGCGCGTGATCAAGCAGACCGTCGAGCTCCGGATTGGAGTAATTGGCCAGTGCGACCGGGCTGCCGGTCTTGAAGTTGGCATACATCTGCGGATCGGGATCGGCGAGATCGACGATACGCCACGGCGTCATCTGGAACTGACGCATGAAGGCGCGCGGCACGATGGTGGCCTGGTCGACCTGCTCGATCTCCATGTTGACACCGACCCGCTTCCAGAACTGCTGGAGTACCTGTCCAACGGTGCGTCCGCGCGGCGTTGCGGTGACGATCATCTTGAACTCGACCGGCTTGCCGTAGTCCTTGAGCAGCGCCTTGGCCTTCTCGGGATCCTCCGGCAGTGCGCCATCGTCCTTGCACTTGACCCAGGAACCCTCGCCGTAGGGATTGGTCGCGGGTTTCGCCAGCCCGTTGGTGATCGCCTGCGACATCTTCTTGCGGTCGAGCGCCATCACCAGCGCCTGACGCACGCGCACGTCGTCGAGCGGCGCCGCCTTGGTGTTCATGGCATAGACCTGCGCGCCCGAGCCCGTATAGGCGTTGACGGAGAGTTTGGAATCCTTCTGCGCCTTCTGGATGTTGTCGGCGTCGTATTCGTCATCCCAGATGACGTCGGCCTCGCCGGACTGCAGCGAGGCAAATCGCGACTGCGCGTCCGGCAGCGGTTTCAGGACGATGCGATCGAGATAGGGCTTGCCCTTGTTCCAGTAATCCGGATTCTTCTCCAGAACGATCCGGTCGCCGGCGGTCCATGATTTGATGATGAAGGGACCGGTACCGACCGGATTACGATTGAAGTCGTCGCCCTTGGTCTTCCACGCCATCGGCGACAGCATCACGTTGTTGGTGCTCTGAATGGTCTGCGTCGCCGGAAAATTCACCGACGGATCGCTGAAATTGTAGACCACGGTGAGATCGTCGGTCGCCTGCACGCTGATGATGCTGGTGATGTAGAAGGCGCAGCGGCATTTGTTTGCGGGATCCTTCTGCCGGTCGAAATTCTCCTTCACGGCTTGTGCATTGAACGGCGTGCCGTCGTGGAACTTGACACCGGGACGAAGCTTGAAGGTCCAGGTCTTGAAGTCGTCCGAGTGCGCCCAGGACAGCGCGAGCTTCGGCTGCACCTCGCCCTTGTCGTCGAGCGTCGTCAGGGTATCGAAGATCGATGCAGCAGCAGTGAAGCCGCCGGAATCGAAGACGCCGACCTTGAGCGGATCGAAGCCGGGGATGTCCTGTTCCAGGCCGACCGTGATGCTGCCGCCGGCCTTCTGTGCCTGAACGGATGGCCCGATCGGAAGAGCAGCAAATACCGTCGCAAGGAAAATGGGCGCAAGCCTGCGCGCCGCGATTGCCGCGTTCGTCATGGTCCCTCCCGAAGCCGTTCGTCCGATGTTTCGGATCGCTGATGACTCCGGTGAGATTGGCGAGAATCGTTGCTCACGGCAAGAGGAACGCGCGAGGTTCGATGCCGCACTCTCGCAGCGCAACGTGTTTAATTCGTCGCTTTAGTTTTGCCTGACGGAATTGGCGTCGCGTTGTCGAGGCCGATCTCCTCGCACAGTGCGCGCGTGTGCTCGCCGAGCACGGCCATGGTCTCGCCCGGCGTGGTGTCGGCGCCCGTCATCCGGAACGGAAGATTGAGCACCTGGAAGGAGCCGCCTCCATCCTTGACGGGCGAAAGCGCCTGCCGGTGCGCAAGCTGCGGATCGTCAAGCGCTTCCCTGATGGTGCGATAGGCCGAGGCCGGCACGCCGGCTGCACTCAGGCCGACAAGACAAGCATCTGTCGTGAGCGGCCTCGACCAGGCCTCGACGCCGTCCATCATGTCGGCCCAGTTCTCGCGCCGCGGGGCATAAGACGAGAAGCGGGAATCGGAGATCCATTCGGGTCGACCGATCACGCCCATCAACGCCTGGAACGTCTTCTCGCTCGCGACGGTGATCATGACATAGCCGTTGGCGGTCTCGGTCGGGCCGAACATCGGACGCGGCGGCGGCTTCACCGCGAATTGCGAACTCTGCAATTCGATCACCGTCAGCGTCAGCATCGACTCCAGCATGGAGACGTCGATGTGCTGGCCGAGCCCGGTCACGGTGCGCTGATAGAGCGCGGATGCGATCGCGCCGAAGCCATAGGTGCCGGTGACGACATCGGCATGGTAGATGCCGCAATAGTCCGGCCTGTTGCGGCCAGGCTGATAGGCGAGATGCGCCATGTCGTAGCCGGAGGCCGCATGGATCACCGGCGCGTAGGCCGGCAACTCGGCCGAGGGGCCGCTCTGCCCGTAGCCGGAGATCGAGCAATAGATCAGCTTCGGATTGATCGGGCGGAGACTGTCGTAGTCGAGCCGCAGCCGGCGCATCACGCCAGGACGAAAATTCTCGACCAGGATATCTGCGGTCGCGACCAGCCGGCGCACCGCCTCCTTGCCGCCCTCCGACTTGAGGTCGAGCACAACGCTCTTCTTGCCGACATTGAGCTGGCCGAACACCGTGCTGCAGCCGTTGCGCAGCGGCGGCCGGGTCCGCATCGTCTCACCACCGTCGGTCTCGATCTTGATGACCTCGGCGCCCATGTCGGCCAGCATCCGGGCGCAGTGCGGGCCGGCGATGGTGGTCGAAAAATCCAAGACCCGCAGGCCAGCGAAGGCCTTTGTCATCATCTTCTCGTGCTTATTTGATAGCTGCATGCCTGCGGCGTCCCCAAGTCCCTCATAGGAACTATCGATGTTCCCTATCGTTGTTGGCCGACCCTAGAGGGCGGCGGCTGAGTAGGAAAGTCTTTACCGAACCGGTGCGTCACGCGGGGGGCCTGAGATTTCCAGAGGCAACTGGACCCGATCTTGCATAGCAGCAATCGGGATCGGATGAGGGCAACCGTTCTTGAGGGTCTTATTCGTTACGACAGAGATGGACGACTTCGTCCGCGTCGGCGGACTTGGTGCCGTTTCCGCTGCCCTCCCGAGAGCGCTCCGCCCCTTCACCGATATCCGGGTCATGCTGCCCGGCTATCGCGACATCATCGAGCAACTGACGCATATTCAGATCGTTGGGCGCTGCCCGGCATTTGCGGACATGCCGGCCGCCTCTCTTGGCAGGGCTGCCACGAAGGACGGCCTGCCGGTCTACGTGCTGTTGTGCTCACAACTCTACGACCGGCCCGGCAACCCCTATGGCGATGAGTCCGGGCGCGACTGGCCTGACAACGACATCCGCTTCGCGCGTTTTGCCTCAGCAGCCGCTGAGCTTGCCATGGGCAAGCTGGACAAGAATTGGGCAGCAGACCTGGTCCATGCGAATGACTGGCAGGCCTCGCTCGTGCCCGCTTATCTCGCCTGGCGCGGAGCCAAGCTGCCGTCGATCCTGACCATCCACAACCTCGCCTATCAGGGCCTCTTCCCGAAAGAGTCACTGCGACGGATCGGCGTCCCCGAGAGCTCCTTCCACATCGACGGCGTCGAGTTCTACGACCAGCTCTCCTTCCTCAAGGCTGGCCTTGTCTACGCCTCCCACCTCACCACCGTCAGCGGCACCTATGCGCGCGAGATCACCACGGAGGAATTCGGCTGCGGCCTCGAAGGGCTGCTGCGTGTCCGCTCTGACGCATCCGAGCTGACCGGCATCCTCAACGGCATAGACGAGAGCTGGGACCCGCGCTCCTGCGCGCAGCTCGCACAACAATTCGGCGCCGGTGACTGGGTCGGCAAGAAGGCCAATGCGGATTACGTCCGCAAGCAGTTTGGCCTCGCGGTCTCACGCGGGCCGATGTTCGCGATCGTCGCCCGCCTCGTGCACCAGAAGGGCATCGATCTCGTCCTGTCGGCGGCCGACGAGATCATCGATGCCGGCGGACAGATCGTGGTCACCGGCTCCGGCGAGCCCGCGCTCGAGCAGGCGCTGATCGATGCACATCGTCGCCGCCCCGATGCGATCGGCGTCACCATCGGCTTCAACGACGCCCAGGCGCGGCGCATTTTCGCGGGCAGCGATTTCACCTTGATGCCGTCACGGTTCGAGCCATGCGGCCTGAGCCAGATGTACGCCCAGCGCTTCGGTTCGCTGCCGATCGGCCACCAGACTGGTGGCCTCGCCGAGACCATCACCGACGGCGAGACCGGCTTCCTGTTCTCAAGACCCTCGCACGAGTCCTTCCTCGGCGGCGTCCGTCGCGCCTTCGAGGCGTTCATGGCCCAGGACCAGCTCGACACCATGCGCCGCAGCGCGATGGGCCGATCGTTCTCGTGGAGCATCTCGGCGGGAAGCTACAACGCGCTGTATCGACGGCTGGCGGCGGTGTGAGGGGAGTTCTCTCGTGCCCCGGACGCAGCGCAGCGTCTCTTCGACGGTGCGCTGCTGAGCCGGGGCCCATCTCTCGACAGAGATCGTGGCCCCTGGGTCCCGGCTCTGCGCCGCAACGCTAACGCGTTGCAGCTTGTCCGGGACACGGATGACCTCACCCTTTCCCGCGCACATCCATCTGCGGACGGCCGATCCAGACGCGGTTGAGGCAGCGGGTCATCCAGTCCGGCTGAGCCTCGCCCCGCAATCGCGCCTGCGCTTCGTGGTAAGGGCTAGCGCAGCGCAGCCGGTCTGGCAGCATCGGATAAACGCGCCGGATCCATCGTAGTGCTGTGTCGGCTGACCTTGCGTCCCGCTCGTCAAGCACAAGGCCGAAGCCGGAGCGGAGGCGCTCCGGCAGCATCTTTGCTGTGTGCGCCCGATACCAACGCGGCGGCCGCAGCCAGGGCCGCGCGCCGCCAAGGATCTGCGCAGCGATCTCGCGCGCGGCTGGACTGACGGTCAGCGTCTCCGACTGCATCATCTCTGCCGTATAAGCCGCAAAGCCAGCCCAGTCTGCCGGCAGATCATCGCCCGTCAGTCCGAACAGCGCACCATAGATCCGGCTCTCCGCCCAGTAGCGCTCGCGCTCCTCGACCGTCAGCGGCGGCAGAACCAAATCATGCGCCATCAGCGCCGACTCGACCAGCGTTGCATGAACCCAGCGCAGCGACGGGATGTCGTTGGCGCAGTAGCGCGACCCGGCCGCAAATGGGCCGACGGTCTCGGGCATCTCGCCAACGATCATGGTATGGCGCCGGTGCAGTTGCCGGGCCGACAGCAGCGCCCGGTCGAGCGAGCCAAACACCATGGCAAAGACGACGTCGAAGGTCCGGTGAAAGCGGCCGATCGGATCGACAAAGGTCGTCGAGTGCTCGGCGATGGCAGCGGCGACCCAGGGATGCGCCAGTTGCAGCAGCAGCGCGCGGCCGGCGCCGAGAAAGACGGCGGCTTCGCGGTCGATCCGCCACGTCACTGAGGCAGGGCCGAACACACCGGCCACCGATCCCGCCGCGTGAACGCGGACCTTGTCGAGAGCGGCTTCCAGATCTTTCTCGGATACCAAGGCTGGACCTTTCGATTGCGGACCTCCGACGATCCACAAGGCCTGTGGCAATTCGATGAAGTGCGCTATTCCGCGGCCAGCGGCATCTCGTCGATATGCTCGTGCAACACCACGCCCGACAGCGGATCGAACTCGCCGATCCACGGCGCCCGCGCCAGTACCGACTTTGTATGCGCATAGCCCGCGTCCCAGCGCTGCTTGATTCCGGACGGGCTGAAGTCGATGTCCTTCATATGGGTCTCGCGATCGAGCTGCGGCGTCAACAGCCGCACCACGTGCATGCGCGTCGCACAGCCATAGCTGATCAACTCTCTCACCGCGGGATCATCGCGTTCGCTCGCGGGCAACCGTGCCGCGAGCTGACTGATCACGTGACGGAGCCGATGCGATTGCTGCTGGCGCTCGATCTGGCTCGCGATCCTACTGGAATACTGCACATCCTTGTGGCGGGTCAGCACCTCGCCCATCGTCGTCGGCTCGGCGCCGGCGGGATTCCACAGATGCACGGAGAAGATCAGCGAGTCCCGGCGCGGATTGTCGTCGAACACGGCTTCCGTCGGCGAGTTCGAGAGGATGCCGCCGTCCCAATAGAGTTCGCCGTCGATACGCACCGCCGGGAAGGCCGGCGGCAGTGCGCCAGAAGCCATCACGTGCTTCACCGTCAGCGCGCAGTCGCGGCTGTCGAAATAGCGCATCTGGCTCGAGCCGACATGGGCTGCACCGACCGTGAGACGCGGTGCGCCGCAATTGGCGCGGCCGAAATCGACGAGCTCACGCAGCGTGCTCTCCAGGGGCGCGGTCGAATAATAGCCGGCGCGATCGGCACCGAGCGGAAAGGTCTCGCCGGCATGCGCCAACAGGTTGGGCTGAAAAAAGCCGGCAATGCCGTGGGCGACCGTCGACCAATATGCAAGCGTGTCATCGAAACCGGGAATGCCAAGCGGTAACGGCCAAGCCGGCCTCTGCTCCATCCGCTTCCAGAATTCCTTCAGGCGCGCGAGCCGGTTCTCCGGCGCATTGCCGGCGATCAGGCTCGCATTGATCGCGCCGATCGAGGTGCCGATCACCCAGTCCGGCTCGATGCCGGCCTCGTGCAGGGCCTGGTAGACGCCGGCCTGATAGGCGCCGAGAGCACCGCCGCCTTGCAGCACCAGCACGACCTGTCCCGGCAGATCGCCCGGCCTGCACATCTCGGCACTTCCCTGCATGCCCGTCGCACTCCTGCTCCTGAGAGCCTTACGCCAAATCCTCCGGCATTGTTACGCCCGACGACCATCGGCCGTCCAGCAACCAATGCCCGGAAGGATGCGCAGGGGTGTGCGGAACCAGGGATGCGTTAACGCTTTGCTGGCGCTTCCGGCGGCGGATCGTCGTCGGCAATGGCGCGCCAAGCGGCTCCGTCGAGATCGTCATATTGGCCGCTGCGGAGCGACCACAGGAAGGCGGCAAGGCCCGCGCCACCGAGCAGCAGCGCCAGCGGCACCAGGATGATCAGGATCTCCATCACACGATCTCCCGCGCGCGGCTTCGGGCCCGAAGCGAGTTCAGCATCACCAGGATCGAAGATCCGCTCATGGCCGCTGCCGCAATCAAGGGCGTCACCACGCCGCTGATCGCGACCGGCACGGCCAGCACATTATAGCCGATCGCGAGCCAAAGGTTTTGCCGCATCAGATGCAAGGCCTTGCGCGCGGAATCGATGGCTGCGACGACGGGGGCAAGCGGCCGGCCGAGGAAGACGAGATCGGCAGTGGCCTGACTGAGATGCGCAGCCGAGATCGGGGACATCGAGACATGAGCGGCTGCCAGTGACGGCGCATCGTTCATGCCGTCGCCGACCATCAGCACCTTGGCCCCGCGCCGCTTCAGCTCCTCGATCCGCGCAATCTTGTCGGCGGGCGTGACGCCGGCACGCCATTCGGCGACACCAAGCGCATGAGCCGCCGCGATCACCGCGGGCTCACGATCGCCGGAGAGAATCTCGATGCCGATGTTGCGATCCTTCAGCGCCGCGATCACGGCCTGCGCATCTGGCCGCAAGCCCTGACGCACCGAGAGGATGAATTTTTCGTCGCCCTTGCTGAAGGCGACCACAGACGCTTCGGGATCAAGCGTGGCGCCGACGAGCAGTGCTTCGGCGCCGCAGAAGGACGGACGGCCAAGGCGGATCTCAACGCCGTCGACCACAGCACGGACACCCTTTCCTGTCTCTTCGACGGCGCCCACGATCGGCGACTTCGCGCCAGCGGCCTGCGCGACTGCAGCGGCAACGGGATGATGGCTCGACAGCGCGAGGCGCCCGGCGAGCTGGAAGATCTCGGCGGGAATCTCATTCGCATTCGTCACGTCGAGATCAGGCAGCGTCAGCGTACCTGTTTTGTCGAAGATGACGTGGTCGGCTTCGGCGAGGCGTTCGATGGCGTCACCGGAATTGAGCAGCACGCCCGCCTTGAACATCGCGCCCGAAGCCACCGTCTGCACGGTCGGGATCGCAAGCCCCAGCGCGCAGGGACAAGTAATGATCAGCACCGCAACGCCAGTTACGATCGCATCATGCCAGCTCGCGCCCGCAATGACCCAGCCGAGAATGGTAATCAGCGCGGTCGCATGCACCACCGGCGCATAGAGCCGCGAAGCTCGGTCGGCAAGCCGCATATAGCGCGAGCGCGCCTGCAGCGCGTTGTCGAGCAAGCGCGTGATCTCGGCGAGCAGCGTCGCTTCAGAGGCCGCCGACACCCGTACCCGCAGCGTCCCGGAGATGTTCATCGAGCCCGCATAAACCGGCGTGCCCTGCTCGGCCGTGACGTAAAGTGTCTCGCCGGTAATCAGGCTCTGGTCGATCTCGGAACGGCCCTCGATCACGGTGCCGTCGACGGCACAGCGTTCGCCGGGCCGCAGCAACACGATATCGCCGGGATGGATCGCGGCGACCGGCACCTGCGAGATCTCGTCGAGCCCGACGAATTTCGCCGCGGTCTCCGCCTTCAACGCCGCGAGATTGCCGGCAACCGCGCGGGTCCGCCGCCGCATGTTCTGGTCGAGGAAGCGGCCGACCAGCAAAAAGGTCAGCAGCATGATCGCCGCATCGAAATAGGCGTGCTCGGCGTGGTTGATGGTCTCGACCACGGACATGCCGAGCGCAAGGCATACGCCGATCGAGATCGGCACGTCCATATTGGTTGTCTTGTTCGACAGCGCGCGCCAGGCCGAGCGGAAGAACGGCTGGCCGGCATAGGCCGCCGCCGGCAGCGCGATCAGGGCCGACAGCCAGTGGAAGAAGTCACGCTGCTCGGGCAGCATGTCCGAGACATTGCCCGACCACACCGGGATCGACAGCATCATCACGTTCATGGTGGCAAACGCTGCGACGCCGAGACAGCGCAGCAGAAAGCGCGATTCCGCAACCTCGGTCGCCTCCGCGCTCTCCGTCTCGTAAGGATAGGCCTTGTAGCCCAGCTCCTCGAGGCGATCGACGAAGCGGGCGGGATCGAGCGTCCCCTCTTTCCATTCCAGCGCGACGCGCTTGTCAGTGAGGTTCACACGCGCCAGCGTGACGTCGGGAATAGCGGACAATCCGCGCTCGATCTTGGCCATGCAGCCGGCGCAATGAACGCCCTCGACCGCGAGATCGATATGCTGGAGGCCGACGCCTGCGGCGCGGACATAGTGAGAGAAATCACGCGTCACTTGCATGGCGGAGCCTCAGTTCAGGATCACGCGGTTGCGCGACAGGAACACGCGCTCGCCGTCCCTGGCATCGCCCTCGATGATGAGGTCCCACTGGCCCGGCGCGACGGAGGCGGCATTGCCGCGATAGATACCGGTGCCGGCCTCCGCGAGTTCGACCGAGAGATCAGCACGCTTGTCGGTCGGCCGCTCCAGGCGGCCGCCGAACTTCAATCCGGTCACAGGCTGGCCCGCCGCATCGCGCGCCTCGACCTGAAGCACGGCATTGCCGTCGGCGCGGCGCTCGATATGCGCGTTCACCTTCCATTTGCGCGCAGCCTGATCCTGGGCCGCCGAAATCTCGCGGTCATAGGCGAGGCCTGCGGCATAGGGGCTGTCGACGTCGGTGCCGGGCAGCGTCGCGATCGCGAGCTTCATCATGGTCACGTTGACGCCGATCACGACGCCGAAGAAGGCGACCAACATCAGGAACACCTTGGTTCCGGTCAGTGGCTTGGTGGCCATTTCAGTCTCCTGGTCCTAAGGCGCGACGAAATTGTCGGTGGTGGATGCGGCCTCGCCAAGCCCGATATCGGTGACGTGGAAGTGGACCGGGATGGACTTCTCCGGATTGCCGTCGGCCGGCGCGGTGACGAGCAGGCGCAGCTCGCTGGTGGAATCGCGCGGAATCACGATCATCGGCCGGTCGGGCGTCACGGAGTCCGCACCAACGACATGGATCGTCGCATTGACCGGACCGTCAATATCGATCGCAATGACACGATCATGTCCGCTCTTGTTCAGAAGTCGGGCCGTATAGGCATTGCGGATCGAACCGTCGCTAAGCTTGACCGCAACCGGGTTGCGGTCATGCAGCACGTTGATGTCGAGCAGCGTGCGGGTCGCCAGCACGTAGACCATGATGCCGCCCACGGCCGCGATGATCGCGCTGTAGGCAATGGTACGCGCGCGGACGATGCGATAGATCGGCGCCTTGCCTTCCTGGCGGCGCTGGATGTTGATGTCGTTGTCGTAGCCGATCAGCCGCTTCGGCCGGCCGATTTTGGTCATGACGTTGTCGCAGGCATCGATGCAGAGCCCGCACTGGATACATTCGAGCTGTGGCCCGTTGCGGATATCGATGCCGGTCGGGCACACCGCGACGCATTGATAGCAATCGACGCAATCACCGACTGGCTGCCCGAGTGCGCGCAACTCGGCCGCCTTCTTCACCGAGGTGCGCTTCTCGCCGCGATCGTAGCGATAGGTGACGTTGAGCGCCCATTCGTCAGTGAGCGCAGCCTGGATACGCGGCCACGGACACATATAGGTGCAGACCTGCTCGCGCATAAAGCCGGCGAGGACATATGTCGATGCAGTCAGAATGCCGATCCAGATATAGGCGATCATCGGCGCCTGGAAGGTCAAGAGCTCTTTCACCAGCGTCGGCGCGTCGTTGAAGTAAAGCACCCAGGCACCGCCGGTCCACCAGGCGATCATCAGCCAAATTGAATGCTTCAGCGCGATCTCGGAGACGCGCTTGACCGTCAGCGCGCCGGCCGACTTGTCCTTCCGCATCCGCTCGCGGCGATCGCCTTCGACGAAGCGCTCGACTGCGTAGAACAAGTCGGTCCAGACCGTCTGCGGGCAGAGATAGCCGCACCAGATGCGCCCACCAACCGAGTTCATCAGGAACAGCGCCACAGCAGCGACGATCAGAAGACCGGTGAAATAATAGATCTCCTGTGGCCACAGCTCGATGAAGAAGAAATAGAACCGGCTGTTGGGCAGATCGATCAGCACCGCCTGGCTGGGGGCGCCGATGCCGCGGTTCCAGCGCACGAATGGCAGGAAGTAGTAGACGCCGAGGCAGAACGCCATCAGCCCCCATTTGATCCGGCGGAAGGTGCCGGAAATGCTCTGCGGATAGACCTTCTTCTGGGCCACATAGAGCGGCCCGTTGTCGTCGTCCGATGTGAGCTCGTTCGGGTTCACGGTCTTGTTCATCGCGATCGTTGTCTCGAAAAGGTGCGATTAAACCTAGACCCGCCGCCGCCGCGTCGATTGATCCAACTCAAGACGGGGGCAATTTTATTCGCCCCCGCTTGATAACACTCAGTTATTTTCCGCCGCCCAGCGAGTGGACGTAGACCGCCATCGCCTTGATGGTCGAGGGATCGAGGCGCCCTTCCCAGGCCGGCATGACGCCCGCACGGCCCTGGCTGATGGTCTCGATCAGGATCGCCTCATCCGAGCCATAGAGCCAGATCTTGTCGGTCAGGTTCGGCGCGCCAAGCTCCTGGTTGCCCTTGCCGCCATCGCCGTGGCAGGCGACGCAATTGTCGACGAAGATCTTCTCGCCCTTGGCCTTGTCGTAACCCGGACGGGTCGAGAGGCCCGACAGCGAGCGCACATAGTTCGCCACCGTGACGATCTCGTCCGGCTTCAGCACGCCGTCCTTACCAAAGGCCAGCATCTGACCCTCATGCGTCTTGGCGTGGCCGGAACGCGCGCCGAACTGGATGGTCTGCATGATCTGGTCGAGCGTGCCGCCCCACAGCCAATCGTCGTCGTTCAGGTTCGGAAAGCCCTTGGCACCGGCGGCGCCCGAACCGTGGCACGGCGCACAATTGTCGCCGAACACGGTCTTGCCCTTGGCGCGCGCGAGCGCGAGCAAGGCCGGATCCTTCTCGATATCGGCGAGCGAGGCTGAACCGAGTGCCGCCATCTTCTCACCCCGGATCTTGTCCAGATTGGCAAGCTCGACCGCGACGTCGGCGCGCGAGGAATAGCCGAACAGGCCGGTCGTGTTGTTGGAGATCAGCGGCCAGGCTGGATAGACGATCCAGTAGCCGATCGCCCAGACGATGGTGAGGTAGAAGCAGATCACCCACCAGCGCGGCAGCGGCGTGTTGAGCTCCTTGATGCCGTCCCATTCATGGCCGGTCGTGGCCCTGCCGGTGACGGAATCGATTTCACTTTGATGATCGGTCATGATCTCTCACTCCTCCCGCAGCGGCAGGCTGGCCGCTTCGTCGAACGCGGCCTTGTTGCGGGGCCAGAACGCGTAGGCGATGATCGCGAGAAAGATCGCGACGAAGACCGGCGTCCAGATCGTGGTCACGAGACCAGACGCGAGATTGTCGAGTGTCAGGATGGCTTTCATCGGTGGATGCCTTCTCAGCGAAGATTGGCTTTCTCGTTGTAGAGCTTGAAGTCGACCAGCGTGCCGAGCATCTGCAGGTACGCGATCAGTGCGTCCATCTCGGTCGGCGTGCCGGTCTTGCCGTCGAAATTGCGGACGACGGCCTTGGCGTAGCGCTTGGTGAAAGCGTCGGTGCCCGCATTGTCCGGATCGGCCTGAGCCTTCATGTCGGCGGCCGCGTTGGCGATCTGGTCGTCGGTGTAGGGAACGCCGACGGTCCGCAGCGTACGCATGTGGTCGGCGATGGTGTCCGGATCGACCTCGGTTGAACTGAGGAACGGATAGCCCGGCATCACCGATTGCGGCACGATCGCACGCGGATTGGTCAGATGGGTCACGTGCCAGTCGTCGGAATATTTGGCGCCGACACGCGCCAAGTCAGGACCGGTGCGCTTCGAGCCCCATTGGAACGGGTGATCGAACATGCTCTCGGCGGCGAGCGAGAAGTGGCCGTAGCGCTCGACCTCGTCGCGCAAGGGACGGATCATCTGCGAATGGCAGAGATAGCAGCCCTCGCGGACATAGATGTTGCGCCCCGCGAGCTCCAGCGGCGTGTACGGCCTGACGCCATCGACCACCTCGATCGTGCTCTTGAGGTAGAACAGCGGCGTGATTTCGACCAGGCCGCCGATCGCGATCACCAGCAAGATGCCGACGACCAGGATGATCGAGTTCTTTTCGAAGATTTGGTGGCGTGTCCAGAACGACATAGTGTTGCTCCTCATTCCGCCGGCTGAAGAGCGACGGGCATCTGGACTTCCCGCTCGCCGACGCGAACCGTCATCCAGAGATTATAGGCCATGATCAGCGCACCGATCAGGAACAGCGCACCGCCGGCGGCGCGAATGACGTAGAAGGGGTGCATCGCCTCGACGGTCTCGATGAAGGAATATTCGAGGAAGCCGAGCGAGGTGTAGGCGCGCCACATCAGGCCCTGCAGGATGCCGGAGACCCACATCGCCGAGATGTAGAGAACGATGCCGAGCGTCGCGATCCAGAAGTGCCAGTTGACGAGCTTCAGGCTGTAGAGCCCCTTGCGATCCCAAATCCACGGCACCAGGCAGTACAGCGCGCCAAAGGAGACGAAGCCGACCCAGCCGAGCGCACCGGAATGCACGTGACCGATGGTCCAGTCAGTGTAGTGGCTGAGCGAATTGACCACCTTGATCGACATCATCGGACCTTCGAAGGTCGACATGCCGTAGAAGGCGACGGAGACGACGAGCATGCGCAGCACGGGATCGGTGCGCAGCTTGTCCCATGCGCCGGACAGCGTCATCAGGCCGTTGATCATGCCGCCCCAGGAGGGCATCCACAGCATGATCGAGAAGGTCATGCCGAGTGTCTGCGTCCAGTCCGGCAGCGCCGTGTAGTGCAGATGGTGCGGGCCGGCCCAGATGTAGAGGAAGATCAGCGCCCAGAAATGGATGATCGAGAGCCGGTAGGAATAGACCGGCCGCTCCGCGCGCTTCGGGATGAAATAATACATGATTGCAAGGAAGCCGGCGGTGAGGAAGAAGCCGACCGCGTTATGGCCGTACCACCACTGGAACATCGCATCCTGGATGCCGCCCCAGGCGATGTAGGACTTCGAGCCGAAGAACGACACCGGCAGCGCGGGGTTGTTGCCGAGATGCAGGACGGCGATCGTCACGATGAAGGCGAGATAGAACCAGTTCGCGACGAAGATGTGCGGTTCCTTGCGCTTGAGGATCGTGCCGAGGAAGACCAGCAGATAGGTGACCCAGACGATGGTCAGCCAGAGATCGGCATACCATTCCGGCTCGGCATATTCCTTGGATTGGGTGACACCCAGCAGATAGCCGGTACCGGCGATCAGGATGAAATAGTTGTAGCCGAGCACGACGAACCAGGGCGCGAGATCGCCGGCAAGCCGCGCACGGCAGGACTTCTGCACGACGTAGAAGGACGTGCCGATCAGCACGTTGCCGCCGAAAGCGAAGATCACCGCGGAGGTGTGCAGCGGCCGCAGCCGGCCGAACTGAATCCATTGCAGATCGAAGTTCAATGCGGGCCAAGCCAGCTGCGAGGCGATGATGAGACCGACCAGGAAGCCCGCGATGCCCCAGAACATTGCCATGACGGAGCAGAATTTGATCGGGCCCATACTGTAATTGGGACGACCATTGATCTCCGCGGGCGGCAGCGCTGCCGGGCGATCGTAGTAGCGGTTGATGATGAAGAACACCGCCGCCAGGCTCGCGGCCGCACTCAGCCCGGCGTGGAAGGCAAAGGGCGCATCGAGCGCCTTGGCCGAGGCGACCAGGCACAGGAAGGCGGTGACCGCGAACAGAAGCGCCAGGCCGCTTTCGCCTGTCGTCATGGTTTTGGAGATAGAGGGCTGGGGCATCGCGGATTCTCTCTGAAAGAACACGCTGCCAAGAACCACATTCACCCTCGCGAGGAATTGATTGAAATCAAGACAAGTGGATTTCTGTTAATGTGCGGCATCTGCTGATCGGAGAGCGATATCAATCGCTTGACTGGTCCGCAGAGCGTGAGGCGCGCCTCTGCCTCCGTGGCTTCACGGAGGTCGGGAGAGCGGAATTCAAGGACAGTTCGTCAATCGTTCGCGGTCGCTTTGAGCGCCGTGATGACGTCTTCGCGCGCGATGATTCCGACCAGCTTTTCGGCGCTGTCGAGCACGATGATGCTCCGAATCCGGTGCTCGACCATGATCTGGAGCACGCGCGTCAGCCGCGTGTCAGGACTGACATAGATGAACTCCGGCGTCATGACGTCGCCAACCTTGCGGCTCATCAGGTCATGATAGCGCGGCAGCATCTGGCTCGGCGTAAAGGCAAAGCACTTCAGGATGTCGAACTTGGTAACGATGCCGACGACCTGGCCGTCGTCGGCGACCGGATAGGAATTGAAATCGTCCTGCTCGAACATCTCGCTGAGCGCGAGCATGTCGAGGTCGCGCGTCACTGTTCTGACGCCGCGTGTCATGTAGCCGCCGACGGTCTGCTCAAGGAATTTGTACACGGCGCGTCCTCATCGTTTGTTCTGTACCGGCCAGACCTTTAATGTCCTGCAATCAGTGCGACAGCAGCACGCAGCGAGCAGTTTGCGTAACCAGATATTGGGTAACGCCGCCGAGGATCAGCTCGCGGAAGCGGGAATGACCGTAGGCGCCGGCAACGATCAGGCCGGCACCGACATCGCCGGCAACCCTCTCCAATTGCGCATTGACTGTTTCGTCGCGTGCCGCCTCAACGCGCGCCGTGGCGGTGACGCCGTGACGGGCGAGCCAGGCGGCCACGTCGCTCACGCGCGCCATCGCGACCGAACGGTCGTCGTCTTTCTCCGGGATCTCGACGATCGCGACGTCCTTTGCCTTGCGCAGCATCGGCAGCGCGTCGGCGACCGCGCGTCGCGCCTCGGGCGTATCCTTCCAGGCCACCAGAACGCTGCGCAGATCGAGCCAATCGGCTCGGTCAGGCACGACCAGAAGCGGCCGGCCGACCTGCATCACCAGATCCTTCGGGCTTGCGAGCGAAAAGGCATCGGAGAAGGCCGGGCTCTGCCCGCCACTGACGACGATGTCGGCGCAGCGCGCCTGCGCCAGCACGAATCGCGTGGGAAAATCCATCGCGCAGCGCCATTCCACGCGCCCTCCCCGAGTCCGGGTCGCAGCGCGGAATTCCGCCTCCAGATCGGTCAGGCACCGCTTGACTGAGGTCTCCTCCTGATCGATCAGGCGCTGGGCCTCTGCACCGTCGGTGAAATAGAGCGGTGGCGCGAACCGGGCCGCGGCGACCCCGACAAGTGCAGCCTCAAACCGCTCCGCGAGCTCGCCGGCGACCTGAAGACGCGCCTCGTTTTGCTGATCGAGCGAAAGGCTGACCATCACGGTCGCGTATGTCATTGAAGTTCTCCCGTACGGCAGTTTGGGTAAACTGTAAGCGTGCCCACGCCAGGCAGGATGAGGTAGATCAAAAATCGCGCCTGTCTCTTGCGGCGCATTGGCCTATAGGCCAACAAGACCAAACTTGCCTGAAGCCCTGCATTGCGCGAGATTGCCCCAGCGGTAACCGCATCCGGAGCCGCCTCATACCTGATGGGAGCAATGACTTGTCGCCGACCCGCGTGACGCATCCGGTAAACGACGGTCGCGGCGAGCATTTTCGCGTGCGGATCGAGGGTTTCGGCGTCGGCACCTGGGATCTCGACCTTACCACGCGCGAGCTGGAATGGTCAGAAACCGCCAGGATGCTGCTTGGTATCGAGCGCGATCAGCCGGCAAGCTATGAGCTCTTCCTGTCCCGCCTCGAAGCTGAGGACCGCGCCCGAGTGGAGGACGCAATCAGGCAGTTGTCCGAGCGAGGTGGCGGCTTCGACGTCTCTTTCAGGGTTGCTGACGATTCGAGCCGTGGGCATTGGATACGCGCCCGGGCAGGCGTCATACGCGACGAAGCGGGCGAGGCCCGTCATCTCAGCGGCATCTTCCTCGACATCGACGCCGAGAAGCAGGTCGAAGAAGCACTGCGCACGCGCGAAACCCACCTCCGTTCGATCCTGCACACCATTCCCGACGCCATGATCGTCATCGACGGTCGCGGCATCATGCAGCTGTTCTCGACCGCCGCCGAGCGCCTGTTCGGCTGGTCCGAGCAGGAGGCGATCGGCCAGAACGTCAGCATCCTGATGCCGGAGCCGGACCGCGCCCGCCACGACAACTATATCGCGCGCTATCGCACGACCAACGATCCGCACATCATTGGGATCGGGCGCATCGTCACCGGAATGCGCCGCGACGGCACCACGTTCCCGATGCATCTGTCGATCGGCGAGATGCAGTCCGGCGGCGAGCCCTATTTCACCGGTTTCGTCCGCGACCTCACCGAACATCAGAAGACCCAGGCGCGACTTCAGGAGTTGCAGTCCGAACTCGTCCATGTCTCGCGGCTGACCGCGATGGGCGAGATGGCCTCCGCGCTCGCCCACGAGATCAACCAGCCCTTGGCGGCGATCAGCAACTACATGAAGGGATCGCGGCGGCTGCTCGCCGGCAGCACCGATCCCAATATTGCGAAGATCGAGACCGCATTGGACAAGGCGTCGGAACAGGCGCTGCGCGCCGGCCAGATCATCCGCCGCCTGCGCGACTTCGTCTCCCGCGGAGAATCCGAGAAGCGGGTCGAAAGCCTGTCGAAGCTGATCGAGGAAGCCGGCGCACTCGGCCTTGCCGGGGCGCGCGAGCAGAATGTGCAGCTCCGCTTCAGGCTCGATCCCGCCGCCGACTTCGTCCTCGCCGACCGGGTGCAGATCCAGCAGGTTCTGGTCAATCTGTTCCGCAACGCCCTGGAGGCGATGGCGCAGTCGCCGCGGCGCGAGCTCGTCGTCGCGAACAAAGTCATCGGTGACGACATGATCGAAGTGGAAGTATCGGACACCGGCTCCGGCTTCCGGGACGATGTCATTCCAAACCTGTTTCAGACCTTTTTCACCACCAAGGAGACCGGCATGGGCGTGGGACTGTCGATCAGCCGTTCGATCATCGAGGCTCACGGGGGCCGCATGGTCGCCGAGAACAACGCATCGGGCGGTGCGACATTCCGCTTCACTCTGCCGGCAGCCGACGAGACCTGAGCCATGACGACCAAGGGACACGTTTACGTCATCGACGACGACGAGGCGATGCGGGACTCGCTCAGCTTCCTGCTGGATTCCTCGGGCTACGGCGTCACGTTGTTCGATAGCGCGCAGAATTTCCTCGATGCCCTGCCCGGTCTCGGTTTCGGTTGTGTCGTGTCGGACATCAGGATGCCGGGCCTCGACGGCATCGAGCTATTGAAGCGGATGAAGGCGCAGCACTCGCCATTTCCGATCCTGATCATGACCGGGCACGGCGACGTGCCGCTCGCGGTCGAGGCGATGAAGCTAGGGGCCGTCGACTTCCTCGAAAAGCCGTTCGAGGACGACCGCCTCACCGCCATGGTCGAGACCGCCATCCGCCAGGCCGAACCGGCGGCCAAGAATGATGCCGTCGCCCAGGATATCGCCGCCCGCGTCGCATCCTTGAGCCCGCGCGAGCGTCAGGTCATGGAAGGGCTGGTCGCCGGCCTCTCCAACAAGCTTATCGCCCGCGACTACGACATCAGCCCGCGCACCATCGAGGTCTACCGGGCCAACGTCATGACCAAGATGCAGGCCAACAGCCTGTCGGAACTGGTGCGGCTGGCGATGCGCGCCGGTATGCTGAAGGATTGACGGAAGCCAGCTTGAGGCAGGTCAAGTATGTTTTTTCCGCCTGTGATACGCGAGTGAAATGATCGAAATCGGCTCGCATCATCAGCGGCGGCCAATGGCACCATCCGCACAGCCCATCGTCTACGTGGTCGACGATGATGACGCCGTGCTGGGATCGCTGCGCTTTCTGCTGGAAACCGACGGCTTTGCCGTGCGGACGTTTCGGAACGCCACGGCGCTGCTCAACGCGACCAGCCTGCCCGGCGCAGACTGCTACTTGATCGACTACAAGATGCCCGATATCAACGGCATCGAACTCGCCGGTCGTCTACGCCAGTCCGATGACGATACTCCGGTGATCCTGATCACCGGCTATCCGGACGGAAATATCTCGGCCCGGGCCGCCGCAGCAGGCGTAAAAGACGTGATTTTGAAGCCACTTCTCGACGAAAACCTGGTCAAACGCATCCGTCAGGTCATCCAGGGCAAGCGCGGGAACTGACCTACGGGATTCTACGTAAGGGTACCCCCTTAAGATATCTCGCGAAATTTTCGAAGCACCCGATACCGCGTAGGAAAGCGTCATCACAACGGAGATGGCGCAAATGCTGACGCAGACCTTCAACACCCAGGCGATCAACACCCAAATCGGTGGCAAAATTGCCCCGGCCCTTCCCGTCTCCGACCAGTTCGGCGCGATCACCGGCCATGTCGGCCTGGTCGCCACGGAGTTCTCCTATCGCAAGGACGAGGAGATCTACGGCGAGGACGAGCCCGCCGAATATGTCTACCAGGTCGTCTCCGGCGCGGTCCGCACCTACAAGCTCCTCTCCGACGGCCGCCGCCAGATCGGCACCTTCCATCTTCCCGGCGATGTGTTTGGCCTCGAATCGGGTGCGAACCACCGTCTTGCTGCCGAAGCCATCATCGACACCAATGTGCGCCTGGTGAAGCGTGCGAGCCTCGAGAAGGCCGCCGGCACCGACGTGCAGGTCGCCCGCAAGCTCTGGGCGATGACCGCAGGTGAACTCCGCCACGCCGAAGACCATATGCTGCTGCTCGGCCGCAAGACTGCGATGGAGCGCGTTGCAACCTTCCTGCTCGAAATGGATCGTCGTCTGGCCGTTGCCGGCATGATGGCGCTGCCGATGTGCCGCCGCGATATCGGCGATTATCTGGGCCTGACCCTTGAGACCGTGTCGCGCGCACTGTCGCAGCTTCACAGCCAGGGCATCCTCGGCTTCTCTGGCGCCCGCCAGATCGTGCTGCGCAACCGTCAGCGGCTGCATAATCTCGACGCCTGATTTTTTCCCCTCCCCACCCACTGGCCGGCTGATCTCGTTCAGCCGGCCATTTCTTTTGCCGTGATGCCGATACGCCGGGTCTCCGGCATGACGAAGAGAATCAGCAAGAGCCCGGTCGCAGCGATGCTCGCGAGCCCCAGAAAAGCGGTGGCATTGCCGAACTTGTCGCTGATGTAGCCGCCAAGCGCCGTGCTCAAGGACGCGCCGATGCCGGTCGCTGTCCCAACAATGCCCTGCGCGAGATTGAAGTGGCCGCTGCCGAAGGCGACATCGGCCACGATCAGCGGAATCATCACTGCGAACACGGCGGCCGTAAAGCCGTCGAACACCTGCACAAGCACTAAGAGATAGGGATCCCGCACGGTCGCAAACAGCAGGCCGCGAATCGTCAGTGCCCCGAACCCGATCAGCAGCAGCGGCCGCCGGCCCCAGGCTTGCGCCTTGCGTCCGACCGAAGGGGACAGCAGCGCCACAATCGCCTGGGGCACGACAATGCAGAAGGCGACGAGCACCGTTGCCCATTGGCTCGACCGGGCCGTCACCGCGCTCGCCATCAGCGGCATCATCGAGGCGTTGGCGAGTTGCAGCAGCAGCACGCTCAGCGCAAACACGATCAGCGGCTTCTGCCGAATCAGATGCCAGATGTTGGTATCGCCGGGGATAGGCGCTTCGCGTGGCATCTCGCCATGGCAGCGCGCGATATCGACCTCCTCCTCGCGGATACGAGACAGCGCTATCAGCGTCGGGATCGCGAGCAGAAAGGTGACCAGGAAGACCGAGCGGCTGGAGAGCAGATATCCGGCCGTGCCCATCACCGCTGCGGCGACGCCGTTGCCGAGCGAGGCAAAACGGGCATTGCGGCCAAGCCGCTCACCGATTTTGAGCGGACCGACGAGGCCCAGGCTGATCGCCGCGATCGCTGGTCCCAGCACACAGCTCGCGGTGGCATGCAGCGTGGCCGCAGCGACCACGACGGGGAAGATCGGCATCGCCGCGTAGGCGAGCGCGCAGCAGCCGATGGTGGCGATCGCAAGGCCCGCGACCAGCCGCTCGGATTTCGCGGCATCGATGATGGCGCCGCCCGGCATCTGCCCGATCAGCGCGACGATGCCGCCGATCGACAGCACCAGGCCGATCTCGACCTGGGTCCACTTCTGGGTCGTCAGGTAAACCGCGATGAACGGGCCAAACCCGGTCTGCACGTCGGCGAGGAAGAAAATGAACCAGTCGAGACCGCGCAGACTCTGGCGCGATGGCGCCGGGATGCCCGCCGGCAGGGGCACGGCGAAATTGTCCTGTTTACCGCGGCCCTCGCGATCTGCATGGTTCGGCTCCCTCGACAACGACACCGCCCGCCATCCCTCCCCTCACTGAATCGCTTGCAGCGGTTGAAGGCTGCCGGACGCCCCTAACACGACCATCGGTGTGTCTTCCTTGTATTCCGGCGCGGCCGCGACCTGCGCCTTGGTCAGTTCCAGCGTGATGCTGTCCTTCTTGTTGGCAATCTTTCCGAACCGCATCGCGTTCCAATCGACCACGATCTTGCGGCTGCCGACGCCGAGAAAGCCGCCGAAGTCGATCACGGCGGCGCGCACACGGCCGGTGAGATCGACGATGACATCGACGATATGGCCCATGTCCTCGTCTGCTGCACTGCGAACGTCGCGCCCGAGAACGCCGTGTGCGTCGCTGGCGCCGATGATCGTCACCGACGGTGGCGGCGCGGCGTCTTTCGGCGTGACGGGCACGACCGAGGCCGGCGGCTGTGCCGTCGGCGGCGCGTTCGCTTCAGTTGCCGCGGCAGGTAACTCTTCCGCGGCGCGCGATACGGCAACCGTCAATCCCGCGACGATCGCCATGCTCAGGACCAACCATGCAGAGGTACGCATGAACCCTCCTCGGCTCGCGCCGTTAATGCGCCAGCACGATCGACACCTGGATCTGACCGCGCGTGCGCAACACCTCCAGCGCCACGTCGTGACCGTGGCGACTGACCCGCAGGTCGACGCTGGATTCGCCGAGCCGCAGATCGCGCAAAACGATCTCGTTCAGGAACGTCGGCAGATGCGGATTGCGCAAGCGGATCTCGCAACGCGCGACGTCGAACTCGATGCCGAGCGCCGCCTCCAGCAGCGTAAACGGCGTCGCACTCGCCCAGGCCTGCGGCGCACAGGCGACCGGATAGAGCGTCGGGCCGCGCCGCTTCTCGCGGCGGAAGCCGCAGAACAATTCCGGCAGCCGGCGCAGATCCATATAGGTTGCTGCGTCAAACAGGCCCTTGAACACTTGGGCGACCGAGTGCTTGAGCCCGTAATGCGCCAGGCCCAGCGCGATCAACGCATTGTCGTGCGGCCAGATCGATCCGTCGTGATACGACATCGGATTGTAGCGCACTTCGCCGCGTGCGACCGTGCGGATGCCCCAGCCGGAAAAGAAGTGCGGACGCATCAGATCGGCGGCGACGCGCCGGGCACGATCCTCACGAACCATGCCGCTGAACAACACCTGCCCGGCATTCGACGTGCGGACCTCGCAACGGCGCTTCCGGCCGTCGAGCGCGACGGCATAGGTCCCGAGCTCCTCGCACCAGAACGCCTGTTCAAAGCGTTCGGCGAGCGCCTTGGCTTCCGCCTCGAGCTTCTTCGCGAGATCGGGCTTGCCGAGCCGCAGCGCGCAGCGCCCGGCAAGTTGCTTGGCGACGTAGACATAGCCCTGGACTTCGGCGAGCGCGATATTGCCTTCCGCAAGCTTGCCGTCGGCATGGAAGATGGCATCGAAGGAATCCTTCCAGCCTTGGTTGGCAAGCCCTTTTTCGGTGGCGCGCTGGTATTCGACAAAGCCATCCTGATCGGGATCGCCGGGCCCGTCGATCCAGGCAAGCCCCGCCTCGATCGCGGGCCACAGCTCGGCCAGCGTCTTCTCGTCGCCTGTGCGCTCGAAATACCGGCCGGCTAGCAGGACGAAGAGTGCGGTTGAATCCACGCTGCCGTAATATTGCGAGAACGGAACCTCGCGCAGCGCCGCCATCTCGCCGCCGCGCATCTCGTGCAGGATCTTTCCCGGTGCCGCATCCGCGAGCGGATCGACCGCCTTGGCCTGGAAATGCGCAAGCCGCCGCAGCACGCCCTTGGCCACGCGCGGATCCACCCACAGCATCTGCAGCGCGGTGATCAGGCCATCGCGGCCGAACGTCGTCGAATACCAGGGAATGCCGGCATAGGGATAACGCCCCTGCGGCGTCTCCGTCATCAGCATGTTGAGGTCGGCCATCGCCTGGCACAGAACCTCGTTGAAAATGTTATTGGAGGTCTCAATGCTGGCCGCGCCAATGGTCGATTGCCGCATCTCGCGGCGATGGGCCAGAAGGCCCCTGAAGAAGCGCGCCGGTTTCTCCGCGATCGGCCGGTTGCAGGAGACCGCCACGAACAGCGATTTCGCCTCATGCGGATCCAGCTCCAGCTGCCAGGTCGCGGCATTCACCGCGAGCCTCGTCGGGCGCGGATCGAAGTGAAGGCTGGTGGTGCGCTCGGCATCGTCGAGGCCACGGTACTCGAACAGCACGTCAGTCGGCCCGAGCATCTTGCTGGTGCCGGTGCCGCGACGCGGTCGCCGCTCACCACGGACCTCGAACAAATCGGCGAAATCATTGTCGAACAACAGCGTCAGCTCGAAGGTCGCGCGTTGCTCGCCGTGGTTCTGCAATCCAATGCGCTGATAGGCCGTGCCGCGCCACAGGAAGATGGTGCGCACGATGTGCAGCAGGTCCTTTTGCAGGACGATGCGACCCTGCCGGTAGATGTCGGGATTGGTGAGGTCGACAGTCAAACCCGAATTGTCATCGCGCAGGTTCGAACCGAGCAGCAACGGCTGGAGATCGTCGAGCACGAGCTCCAGCCGCGCCAGG
This sequence comes from Pseudomonadota bacterium, assembly GCA_023387695.1. Lineage (GTDB taxonomy): Bacteria > Pseudomonadota > Alphaproteobacteria > Rhizobiales > Xanthobacteraceae > Bradyrhizobium. The sequence goes on from JAEWHT010000373.1 coordinate 31,438, forward strand.
TAGCGCGTGTCATGGTTGAACAGGCCGTCCGGCCCGCCGGCGGAGGCGCCGATGTCGCCATGGCTGTCCAGCACGATAAACGTATCGTCATGCTTGAGCGAGCGACGCGGACGCGCCGCGGGGCCCGTCATCGGAATGTAGAAGGCTTGCTCGGCGACGGCCTCTATCGCCGGCGATAGCGAGGTGATCTTGGTTGCGGCTTCGGCTGCCATGAGCTGCTCCCCTGCGGCTTGTTTTTCGAACGCGACCAACGCAACGCGACTGCTGGTTTACGCGGCGAACTTCGCGAGCCGGCTCATTTCCTGCGTCACCAACTCACGGTACGGACCATGGCCCTGCATCAGTCGGTCGGGCGCGCCGTCCTCGATGATCTTGCCGTGCTTGAGTACGATCACCCGATCGAAATTACGCAGCGTCGCGAGCCGATGCGCGATTGCGATCACGGTGCGACCGCGCATCAAACGCGCCAGCGCTTCGCGGATCGCTTCCTCGGATTCGCTGTCGAGCGCGGCCGTCGCCTCGTCGAGCAGCAGGATCGGCGCATCCTTGACGAAGGCGCGCGCAATTGCGATGCGCTGGCGCTGGCCGCCGGACATCTTCACACCGCGGTCACCGACCATGGTGTCGAGGCCCTCAGGCAGGCTGTCGATGAAATCGCAGCGCGCCGCGATCGCCGCGCGCAACACCTCGTCGTCGGTCGCGTTGGGCCGGCCGTAGCGGATGTTCTCTCTGATCGAGCGATGAAACAGGGAGATATCCTGCGGCACGACGGAGATGGCTTCGCGCAGGCTCTGCTGCGTCACCATGGAGATGTCCTGGCCATCGACGGTGACGCTGCCTTCGTCCACATCGTAGAAACGCTGAAGCAGCGTGAACAGCGTCGACTTGCCGCCGCCGGACTGGCCGACCAGGCCGACGCGCTGGCCGGGCTGCAGCCGCATGCTGAACCGCTCGAAGAGCTTCTCACCCCCGGGATAGCCGAAGGTGACATTGTTATACGTGATCGCGGCGCCGCTCTTGACCAGCGGCTCAGCTTCGGGGTGATCGCGCAACTCATGCGGCACCAGAAGCGTCGCGATCGCCTCGGTCAAACGTGCGACGTGTTGGGTGACATCCACGAGCGCTACCGCAAGATCGCGCGTCGCGTTGAGAATGGAGAGGCCGAGGGTACAGACCAGCACGACATCACCGGTGGTCGCCTCGCCCTGCTGCCACAGTGTGATCGCCCACGCCATCAGCGCCACTGTCAGCACGACGGTCACGCCGGCGTGGGTGAGCCGCAGCTTCTCGAGGTAACGCAGGCTGCGTCCACGAGCCGTGAGTTCCCGGTTCACCGTCGCGTCGAAACGTTCGTGTTCATGACCAATGCCGCAGAAGGCGCGGACCAGCGGCATGTTGCTGATGACATCGATCATCTCGCCATCGACGACAGCAGCCTTGTCGGCGAAATCGTCATGAAGCGGCTTGCCGGCTGCAGCGAGACGGAACATCGCCATCACCATACCGCCGGCGACCACGATCAGGCCGAGCGCCATGTAGGGGCTCACGGTTCCGATCAGCAGGATTGCCGCAACCGTGGCGATGCACGGCGGCAACACATTCCACACGAACATGTTCTCGACCGTGAACACAGCATTGGATGTCGCCGTGATGCGGCTGGTCAGCATGCCCGGCATCCGGTCCGAGAAGTAACTCGGCGCGTGACCTGTCAGATGACGAAATATGTCACGGCGTAAATCACCCGTGACACGCACGAATGTGAAGCTCGCCGTCCAGCTCGCGATCCGCCATAAAAAATTATCGGCAGCGATTAGCGACATGAGCAGGATGAATGCCAGCCATACGCTGCCACCATGCGAAGTTCCCGCCGACAAACTGTCGACGAGAGATTTGACGCCGTATTGCGTGCCTACCGAACAGGCGACCGCTGCAACGACGGCGCCCAGAATCACCAGATGCGACGCCAACCGTCGCCGCAGATAGCGCAAGACAAAGGCAAATGGCCTGCGCGCATATCCAGAAAGTTGATCCATGAGACACTCGACCCCGTCGTGATAGTTTCAATTGTTCTTGCTGACCGACTGAACATCGACCAGTTCGCCTCGGTTCCCGGGCAAGCCCATCACGACATGCGGATGCGGACGATCTGAGAAGATCGGATGGCAGCATCGAGACACGCGCGCGATGTGTCGAATAAGTAACGTTCGTCGAGAGGAACTTCGCAACTGCGGGAACGTTCCCATCGCTGGCATAGCCGGTGCCGACGCGCTGGGGGTTTCAACGTTTGTGATCGCAGAGGAGATAGAGGAGATGGTGAGATGCGCATCGCGCAGGTAGCTCCGTTGACGGAGGCTGTTCCACCCAAGCTGTATGGCGGCACCGAGCGGGTGGTGCACTGGTTGACAGAAGAGTTGGTTGCCCTTGGACACGACGTCACGCTGTTCGCCAGCGGCGACTCGCAGACGTCGGCAAAGCTGGACGCATTATGGCCGCGGGCGCTTCGCCTCGACGGTTCCGTGCGTGATCCCAACGCGCTGCACATGGTGCTGCTGGAGCG
>JAEWHT010000379.1 GCA_023387695.1 Pseudomonadota bacterium
GGGCTGCCGCTCGTGGCGGCGGCGGAGGCGTCGGCCTTGCGACGGCTTGCGGACGCGGCGGGGTCGGCGCGGGCTTTGCGGCCTGCGCGGGCGGTAGCGTCGCTCGCTGGTTCTGCGGCTTGATCGGCTCGCGCGAAGCCACCGGCGGCGCCGAAGGCGGCGTCGGCTTCCCATTGGTCGCGGCGGGCTTGCCCGCCGGAGTCGTGGTCGGCGGGGTCACCGCCGGCTCATGCGCCAGCGATTTCGCGTGCGGATCCACTGCGCCTACAGCCGGCGTTGCTCCTGCGGGAGGCTTCGCCGCAGGTGACGTCGCGGCATTGGCAGGAGCGGTCGTGTTGGCAGGCGCTGTCGCCGTGTTCGGATGAATCTGCGGCTGGCCGCTGACAGGCGCCGTTGCCGTTGGTGCCAGCCGGTTCGGCGCCGTCTGCGGCGTCGCCACGCCAGCCGGTGCAGGCGGCATGTTCTGGGTGCCCGGAACCGGAAGCGCGTGGGCCGCCGCCGGCGCTGCAGTCGGAGTGACCGCGGTCGGCGTGGCGCGGACCTGCATCACCTTCATCGCGGCCGGCTTTGCCGTCGGATCGCTAACGAGCGCCTGCTGACTGGGCTTGAGCGGCTGGTTCGGATTGGCCTGGATCACCTGAGCCTGCTGCTTCACGGCCACTGGCACCTGCGTCATTGCACTCGGGCGCCCCGGCCCGTTCGCGGCAATTGCAGCGGCAGCGGCGGCATTGCCCGCCGGCAACGCAGCCGGCGGCTGGTTGATCACGGTGTTGATGACCGTGGTGTTGTGGATGTTGTTGAAGATGATGTTGTTCGGCGGCGGCGCGACGTAGATCGGCGGCCTGACGAACACCGGAATCGGCACGAACACCGGCTGCGGCAGCACGAACAGGCCGACCACGGCAAGCGGCGGCGGCAGCACCACGAAATCCGGCGGCGGCGGCGGCAGATAATAAACCGGCGGCGGCGGTGGCGGCACGAAGCCGAACACGGGATCGCTGAAATAGAGCACGGGACGGTCGACATAGACGACCTCCTCCGGCGGCGGCGGCGGCACGTCATAGTCCATCATCGCAAAGGTCGGCGGCGGCTCGATCGGCGCGGTCAGGATCGCAAGACGTCGCCGCGCATCACCCGCATGCGGTCCGCGTGGATAACGGCGCAGATACGACCAATAGGCGTCCGGCGTATCGGCGCGATAGCTCCGCCGCCATGTGATGGCCTCGCGCCGTGCCGCGACGATCGCCATCACGCGCTTGGCCATGGGATCGCCGGGATAGGCGGCGAGAAACTCCTCATAGGCCGGCAGCGTGTCGCGCTCGAGCGCGGCCGCATAGGCATCCTGCACGCCGAGATCGCGGATCGGCTTGTTGCGGATCGCAGCGACCTGGTCGGGCGCGGCCGCCGGCGGCGGCGCGTCGGGCGCGCGATCGAAGAAGGAGAATTGTGCGCTGATCTTCTGATCGTCCCAGGGCACCTGCGCGCCCTTGGAATTCTCATTGACGCGCAAGCGGACGCGGTCGAACACCTCCGGCAAGGACAGCCCGCCGGTGCGGATCATCTCGGCAAGCGATTGCGCATAGATGCCGTAAGGCCCCGGCTCTTCAGGTGCCACCGTGCCGGGCGCCGCATTAAAGGCGATCAGCATGTTCGGATCGGGCTCGACCAGCGCCAGTCCGCTCGCGATCGGCTGCTGGCCACCCTCGACGAAGGGCTGCGCGCGCGCGGCATCGAGCACGATGATGTTGGCCTTGAGCGGGATGGCGGCGAGCTGACGGGCATAGTCGCTGATGCGCAGCGCCTCGGTCGGAATGTCGGTGTCGCGCGTGATGTTGGAATCGACCGGGATGAAATAATTCTCACCGGCGAGCTGCACGCCATAGCCGGACAGGTAGATCATCGCGACAGTGCCGGGCCCCGAGGCCTGCGCCTTCTGGATGAAGTCGCGAAGACTCTTGCGCAGCGTGTCGGCGTCGAGATCGCGCGCGCCGACCACGTCGAAGCCGGCAGCCTGCAGCGTCTGCGCGATCAGACCGGCATCGTTGGCAGTGGTCGCCAGCGGCGTCTTCGCATAGGCACCGTTGCCGACGACCAGCGCGATGCGCTTTTCCGGTTGCTGGGCGCTTGCGGAGGCAAGCATGCCTGCAACGAAAAGAATCGGCAAAAGGAAGCAGATGAAGACCCTGTGTGTCCCGCGCATGGCTTGCTTGCCCGTTATTGTTGTTGAGGTATCACCACGCATGAGACGCGCGGCCGGCTGAATGGCACTTGAACGAAAGGCTCGGATTGAGGCGGCGGCATGGCGCCCGCCCTGCCCCACTGCAAGCGTCAGTTTGACGTAAGCTTCAGCTTGAACCTCAACCTTGCGCGATCAGATCCACCGCCCCCGTCGAGAGCCGGTAGATGCCGCCCGCGATCTTCAGCTTGCCCTGTTCCACGGCTGCATTGAGGATCGGCGCGGCCGTCTTCAGCTTCGCGACATTATCGATCACGTTCTGCCGGATCGCCTTGTCGAGCACGTCCCCGCCCTGCTGCATCGCGGCTTTGGCAGCGGGCGCGATCGCGTCGACCAGCGAGGGAATGTGCCCCGGCGGCGGCTTGTCGTCCTTGATCGCCTTCAGCGTTGCATCGACCGCGCCGCATGCGTCATGGCCGAGCACGAGGATCAGCGGCGTGTTGAGCACGGCGACCGCGTACTCCATGCTGGCGATGGTCTCGGTGCCGGCAAAATTGCCGGCGACGCGGCAGACGAAGAGATCGCCGCGACCGCTGTCAAAGGCATATTCCGGCGCGATCCGCGAGTCGGCACAGCTCAGCACGGCAGCGAACGGGTTCTGGCCGCCGGCGAGCGCCTCGCGCTCGTGCCTGAAATCATGACGCCGCGCCACGCCCTCGACATAACGCTCATTGCCCGCCATCAGCCGCTTCAGCGAAGCATCGGGCGACAGCACGTTTTGCGGTTTGGGCGGAGCCTTGTGCTCCTTCGCGAAGGCAGCACCGCTCGCAGCAAGACCAAGGATGGCGCCTGACAAATGGATGAACGATCTCCGCGAGGGGCCGATCCCGAATTTGGTCTCGCCAGCGCATTTTTCGCACATACTTATCCCTCCCGCTCAACAGTTGCCGCTGGTCCACGGCAACCGTGCTGCACGCGCCATCTTAGTTCATAACCTGCAACTCGGCGAGCTTCGTTCGCGCTGTCGCCTCATCCAACGCGACAAGCTCGCCCGGCCCGGGATTCGCTTCGCCTGCCGTCGCAACAGACACGACCGCGAGCCCGGCGAGGCCACCGAGTATCGCTCCGCCCACCGCGCTATCGTGCCTGGCGCTGCTCTTGATGAGGTAGAAGTATGTCCGCCCCGCCTCCATCGTGATCTCGCGCTTGGTGTCACCCGGGAAAAGCGCTTCGGTCACCAGGACCTCGTGGCGACCCGCGGGACGATCGGCATAAGCATATTTCCCGGCGACAACCGTCCCGAGTGATGCGCCGTCGAGCTTCACCTCGCAGCCGCAGACGGCCATGCTGAGGCCCTCGCGCTTGTCCTGCATGAAGACGACGCGCGCTTGCCCGGCGCGTGGAGGTCCGACCTTCTTCGACACGGACGCAAAGTCGGTTCCGACCTGATCGCTGACACAGCCGGTCAGCATGGCTCCAACGGCCAACAGCAACACGCAAATTCGAAGCATCAAACACCCCAGCCCATTCCCCGGGGTGCATGCTAGCCAGAAACAGCGAAAGGTTGCAACAGAGCCTATATGACAACTTTACAAATCACGACCGCGACGCCCGACGAACGCAGCTAGATCTGCTGCACGTCCACTACGCCCGCGACCGCCTTGATCGCACCCGCGATCTGTGGCGAGACCTTGAAGCGGCCGGGCAGCTTCATCTCCACCTCAGTCTCGAGGTCGAGCATCATCACCAGCGAGACCTCGCCATCGCCATTGGAGCGCGGCGCGATGCCGAGGCTGCCGATCTTTGGCGCGGCGCCGCCCGCGGCTTCCGGTCCAGCCAGACGCTTGGCGATCGAGTCCAGCGGCTTGGTATCGCGCACGAAGATGCGCAGGCCCTTCTGCGTCTTGGCGGCCGCGTCATCCAGCGGCTCGGCGTGAAGCACGCGGGCGCGGACGTCCTCGCCCTGCAATTCCGCACCCAACTGGAGCAGCACGGCAGCGCCCGGCTCCAGCACGTCGCGATATTGCGCAAGCCCTTCCGAGAACAGCACCGCCTCGAAATGACCGGTGGGATCGGACAGGCCCATGATGCCCATCTTGTTGCCGGTCTTGGTACGCCGCTCCATGCGCGAGACCACGGTGGCCGCGACCTTGCCGGCGGTCGCACCGGTCTTCACCGCGCGCGAGAACTCCGCCCATGACTGCACCCGCAGGCGCTTCAGCACGGTGGCGTAATCGTCGAGCGGATGGCCGGACAGGAAGAAGCCGACGGCGTCATATTCGCGGCGGAGCTTTTCGGCCGGCAGCCACGGCTCGATCTGCGGCAGCATGATGGTCGGCGCGTCCGCCGACATGCCGAACATGTCGTTCTGGCCGATTGTCTCGGCCTGATGCGCGCGCTGGCAGGCTGCCAAAATCGAATCCGCACCGGCGAAGACGCGAGCACGATTGGGCTCCAGCGTGTCGAAGGCGCCGGCGGCCGCGAGACTTTCAATAATGCGCTTGTTGATCGCGCGCGGATTGACCCGCGCGGCGAAGTCCGCGAGCGAGGTGAACAGCCCGCGCTTGGTCCGCTCCTCGATGATCTGGTCGATCGCCTGGATGCCGACGCCCTTGAGCGCTGCGAGCGCGTAGTAGATGACCTTGTCGCCGACCTCGAAGGTCGCGCCGGAACGATTGATGTTCGGCGGCTCGACCTTGATGCCGAGGCGCTGAGCCTCGGAGCGGAATTCGGAGAGCTTGTCCGTGTTGTTGAGATCGAGCGTCATCGACGCTGCGATGAACTCCACTGGATAGTGCGCTTTCATATAGGCGGTGTGGTAGGACACCAGCGCATAGGCCGCCGCGTGGCTCTTGTTGAAGCCGTAGTCGGCGAATTTCGCCAGCAGTTCGAAGATGGTCTCGGCCTGCCCCTTCGGCACGCCGTTCTTCACCGCGCCCGCAACGAAGATGTCGCGCTGCTTGTCCATCTCGGCGCGGATCTTCTTGCCCATGGCGCGGCGCAACAGGTCGGCGTCGCCGAGCGAATAGCCCGACATCACCTGCGCGATCTGCATCACCTGTTCCTGATAGATGATGACGCCGAACGTCTCCTTCAGGATCGGCTCCAGCACGGGATGGAGATATTCCGGCTCCTCGTCGCCATGCTTGCGCGCACAATAGGTCGGGATGTTCGCCATCGGACCCGGACGATACAGCGCGACCAGCGCGATGATGTCCTCGAAACGGTCGGGTCGCATGTCGACCAGCGCACGCCGCATGCCCTGGCTTTCAACCTGGAACACGCCAACCACCTCGCCGCGCGCCAGCATCTGGTAGCTATCGGCATCGTCGATCGGCAGCGTCGCGAGATCGACATGGATATCGCGCGGCTTGAGCAGCTTGCAGGCGACATCCAGCACGGTCAGCGTCTTCAGGCCGAGGAAGTCGAACTTCACGAGGCCCGCCGGCTCGACCCATTTCATGTTGAACTGGGTGACCGGCATGTCCGATTTCGGATCTCGGTACATCGGCACGAGTTCGCTCAACGGACGATCGCCGATCACGATGCCGGCCGCGTGCGTCGAGGCGTGCCGCGTCAGGCCTTCGAGGCGCTGCGCAATGTCGAAGGCGCGCGCCACCACCGGGTCTTCATCGCGAAACGCCTGGAGTTTTGGTTCGCTCTCGATTGCCGCGGCCAACGTCACTGGCGCCGCCGGATTCTGCGGCACCAGCTTCGTGAGCTTGTCGACCTGGCCGTACGGCATTTGCAGCACGCGACCTACGTCGCGCAGCACGCCGCGCGCCTGCAGCGTACCGAAGGTGATGATCTGCGCGACCTGGTCGCGGCCGTAACGATCCTGGACGTATTTGATGACTTCGCCGCGGCGGTCCTGGCAGAAGTCGATGTCGAAGTCCGGCATCGAGACGCGCTCGGGATTGAGGAAGCGCTCGAACAGCAGGCCGAACTTGATCGGATCGAGGTCGGTGATGGTCAGCGCCCACGCGACCAGCGAGCCTGCGCCCGAGCCGCGGCCCGGTCCAACCGGAATGCCCTGACCTTTGGCCCATTTGATGAAGTCGGAGACGATGAGGAAGTAGCCCGCATATTTCATGCGCATGATGACGTCGAGTTCGAACGCCAGGCGCTTGTTGTAATCCTCTTCCGTCGTGCCCTGCGACAGGCCGTGCACGCGCAGACGGTTGGCAAGCCCCTCCTCCGCCTGCCGCTTCAACTCAGCCGCCTCGACCGCGGCCGCGTCGGTGCTCGCTGCAGCACCAACCGTGAAGAACGGCAGGATCGGCTTGCGCGTCATCGGGCGGAACGAGCAGCGCTCGGCGATCTCGACCGTCGAGGCCAGCGCCTCCGGAATGTCGGCGAACAGCACCGCCATCTCGGCGCGGGTCTTGAAGCGGTGATCGGGCGTGAGCTGTTCGCGCTCGGTCTCCGCGATCAGCCGGCCGCCGGCGATACAGAGCAGCGCGTCATGCGCCTCGTAATCGTCGGTCGCCGCGAAATACGGCTCGTTGGTCGCAACCAGCGGCAGGCCCTTGGCGTAGGCGATGTCGATCAGCCCGGCCTCGATGCGCCGTTCCTTGTCGATGTTGTGGCGCTGCAATTCGACATAGAGGCGATCACCGAACAGACCTGCGAGACGCTCGCAGCGCGCGGCCGCAACTTCTGTTTGACCTGCAGCGAGCGCGAGCGAGATCGGCCCGTCGGGGCCGCCTGTCAGCACGATCAGGCCCTCGGTCTCGCCGTCGAACCAGTCGAACTTGATGAACGGTGCGTGGCTGTCCGGTGATTCGAGGAACGCGCGCGAGTTCAGCCGCATCAGGCTGCGATAGCCACGCTCCTGCGCGGCCAGCAGCACCACGCGCGAGGGCGGAAGCGCGTTGCGTGCATTCGGATCCTGGTCGGCGAAATCGATCGCGAGCTCACAGCCCACGATCGGCTGGATGCCGGACCCCGCCATCTTGTCGGAGAATTCAAGCGCACCGAACAGATTGTCGGTGTCGGTCAGCGCCAGCGCCGGCTGATGATCCTTCTTCGCAAGCTCGGCGAGCTTGGCGATCTTGATCGAGCCCTTGAGCAGCGAATAGGCCGAGTGAACGTGAAGGTGGACAAATCCGGCGCTCGGCATGGTCGCGTGACGGCCTCTTGCAGATGAATTGGAGCGGTCGCCGGCACCGGGATCATCATCCACTCACTTGGGCGACTCGCCTTACAATGGTGGGGGCTCGCCGCGCCGGAGTCCACGCCGTAGCTGCCGAACCGCCGCCTCATCCCGCTTATCCCCAAGGGGCCAACAGGGGGTCCGCCGCGCCTGGACTGCGGGATCAGAGCTGAGGAATCACTTGGGCCCAGATTGCGATCATTCCGACGAACAGCGCGATCGACGTCAGTGCAGCGGCTTCTTCCACGAAAATCCTGAACATGGCTTGCTCCATCACTAGAACGTATGCAGAACATTGTTCTCATTTCGTTCTAAGGAGTCAAGCTTTCCAGAGCTGCACGAAGCGGAATGGTTAACTCGCTGAATTCACATAACAAAAAAGCCCCGGCGCGAGGCCGGGGCTTTCGACGACCGCTCCTTTCGAAGCGATCAGTCTCAGGACTTTGCTCAGTACTTGGCGATGATCGGGCCGCCGAACTTGTAGTTCAGGCGGACGAGACCCATGTCGACGTCCTGCTTGATGTTGTCGGTCTTCAGGCCGACGAAGGTGACGTTCTTGTCGGACAGGAAGATGTGATTGTACTCCACACCCACGGACCAGTTCGGCGCAAAGCCGACCTCGAGGCCGGCGCCAACCGTGCCGCCCCAGCGGGTGTCGTTGTTCGACGCGAGCAGACCGCCGGTCGCCGTGCTGAACACATCGTTCTTGACGCCAACGACGGCCGCACCGCCCTTGGCATAGACCAGCACGTTGTTCCAGGCGTAGCCGACCTGACCGGTGATCAGACCGAACGAGTCGATCTTCGTGCGGTTGCGCTGAGCGAGCAGCGCGCTGGTGTTGTCACCGGTGAAGTCAGCCCAGTTGCCCTGGCCTTCGAGGCCGAACACCCACTGACCGGACTGCACGCGATAGCCGACCTGGCCACCGACGGTGCCGCCCGTTGCGTTGTGAGAACCCTCGCCGCCAACCAGCGGAGCGGTTTGATCCCAGCTCGTGTGAGCGGAAGCGCCGCCGCCGTTGATACCGATGTAGAAGCCGCTCCAGTCGTAGACGGCAGCGATCATCGCAGGCGCCTTGGTGTAAGGCCGCGCAGCGAGGTCAGCAGCGAGCGCCGGTGCAGTCGCGCTGATCGCGACAAGGCTCACAGCGGCAAGCAACAAATTCTTGTTCATTTGAATCCCGTTCCAGTTTCGTCGTTTAGGCCCCCGGGCCGTGGCGACGTCATAACAGCGATCGACGGAATTGCTGTAACCTCGACGCAACACTTCGCTCCAAAGGGCCACGCGACGTAAACGAATGCTTAGCGACAAGTGCGCGGAAACCCTTTGAAACAAGACTCTTCAGCAGTTCCAGCGTTATCGACACGAGATCCACTGCGAATGCGCGCAACAACGTCGCGCGCACAATCCTGTGATCAGAGAATCACGGAATTTGCGCATCGCATTCTCTCCCCAATGCCGCCACATTCGAGCTCACGCCGCCACATTCGCGTTCATGTTCGGCACGAGCACGCCGACGTACACAGCGGAACTATCTCGCTGCCGGACCGCTCAACGTATCGCAGCGATCTTCGCGCGGAACGATTCCTGTCCCTCGATGATCTTGTCGATCAGCGCATCGAGCGCCCAGAACCGCTCGCGAATGTCGAAATCAACCGCACGGGTCTCGATGCAGGAAAACGTGCCGAGCCGCTGGTGATAGAGCTTGGCGAGCTTTGGATAGCCCATGGGCTCCGCCATCGCGGCGAGCGCGAGATAGACCGAAAGCTCGTTCGCCAGCGTCGGATGCTTCGCGTGCTGCGTCAGCAGCCATTTGTAGAGATCGGGGTGGAAGTTCGTGAACACGCCGGTGAAGCCGGGCGCGCCCGACTTCATCGCGTCGAAAGCGATCGCCGCGTTGGCGTTGACGATGGTCAGCGGCGAACCGTTGGCCAGCTTGACCCGGCGCTGCACCGTCGCAAGGTCGCATGACACATCCTTGAGAATCGCAAAGCGGCCGCTGTCGGCACAGAACTTCAATTCGTCGTCGGTGAGAAGCCGGCGGAACGGCGCCGGACACTCGTAGAGACCAAGCGTCATCTCCTTCGGCAATCTGTCGAGCAGCCAGCTCAGATTGTCGGTGAACGTCGTTCCCGTCTGATTGACCGGCGCGAGCCGATTGGTCACCAGCACCAATCCATCGACGCCTGAACCGGCGATCGTGGACAGCTCGGTTAGCTGGTCCTCCCTGGAGTCACTGATATGGCCGGATGCAATGACAGGAAGCCGGCCAGCCGCAGTCTTGGCGACGAACCGCGCCAGCGCGACGCGCTCATCCAACGTCAAAAACTGCATCTCGCTCGACTGGGCGACCGCGAACAATGCGTCGGCGCCGTTCGCGATGTACCATTCAATCAGCTTTTCGAGGCCGGAATAGTCGATCTTCTTCGCTTCGGTGAACGGCGTCAGCATCACCGGAATGATGCCCTTGAGAGCAATGGTCACTGGCAGGCTCCAAACAATGGCGAACAGACAGCGGCCTCACTGTCTGTTCGCGACTATAGATCAACGGCAAGGTGACTTCCGTAGTCGTTCGGCGTCAAGGCTGCGCGCCAAGCAGCGACATGAATTGCCGACGTCTCATCCGGTCCTCTACCGCTCTTCGATCGCCGTCCCGGATTGTAGCACTACACGGGCGTGTAGATTACGAGCTTCAGCGCGGGATCGTCATTGGCCTGAAAGCTCGTGTGCTCGAAATGCAGCACGCCCTTGGTCGGATGCGTCATGGTCTTGCGGCCCGACAAGGTACCGTGCACCTCGTGCGCGCCCCACCATTTGACGAATTCGGGACTGCCTTCTCGCAAGCGCGTCAGCAATTCCGCAAAGGCGGGATCGCCGGCCCAGACGTCGTGGGTGGCGCGAAACATCGCGACCATGCGCTTGGCCACGTCAGCCCAGCCCGCGCCGTATGATTTCCGGGTCTTCTTGTTGGTCATCATCAGGAGCAGCGTGTTGCGATCCTCTTCCGGAAGCCGGCCGAACGCAAAAACCTCCTCAGCGGCTTGGTTCCAGGCGAGCACGTCCCAGCGCCGCCCGGTGATGTAAGCCGGATGCGGCAGGCTTTCGACCAGGCGAAGGATGGGCGGCGTCACCACCTCGCGGATGAAGGGACGCCTGTCGCCGTCGCGCGCCAGATCCTTGAGGTGCGCATGCTCGGTCTTGGTCAGCCGCAGCGCCCGCGCAAGCGCATCGACGGTCGTGACCGACGGGCTGACGGTGCGCCCCTGCTCGAGACGGATGTACCAGTCGACACCGATGCCGGCGAGCTGGGCCACCTCCTCGCGCCGCAGCCCCGCCGTGCGCCGCCGCTGCCCTGCGGGAAGGCCGACCGTCTTCGGCGACAGCTTTTCGCGGCGAGAGCGGAGGAAGTCGCCGAATTCGACGCGGCGTGGATCGGCCATGGCAAATGCCTCGATGGAGGGTCTTTGGAATACTAGGATAATACCAGGCCTTCATGTCCCTTCAAGGGCGCTGCATATGAGTATCACCCGTCTTTGAGGTGAACATCATGAAAGCTGCCGTACTCAAGTCCTTTGGATCCCCGCTCGTGGTCGAAAACATGCCCGACCCCGTGCTCGGCACCGGCGAAGTGATCGTCGATATCGTATCCACCCGCGTGCTGTCCTATACGAACGAAGTGTTGAGCGGCGAGCGCAAATACGCCCTTGACCTGCCGGTGGTCCCCGGCGCTGGCGGCGTCGGCCGCGTGCGCGCGTTCGGACCGGATGCGACGAAGCTTGCCGTCGGCGACTGGGTGCTGTGCGATCCGACCGTGCGTTCGCGCGACGACGCGATCGCACCCGACATCACGCTGCAGGGTGTGAGTGCGCGCGGCGACGGCGGCATGAGGCTGCAGAAGTACTTTCGTCACGGCTCCTTTGCCGAGCAGATACGGCTCCCGACCGAGAACGTGAAGCGGCTCGGCCAGATCACGGACGCCGAAGCCGCGCAATGGTGCGCGTTGAGCACCATGCTCGTGCCCTATGGCGGCTTCCTGGCCGCAAAACTCCAACCCGGCGAGACGGTGCTGGTGAGCGGCGCGACCGGCAATTTCGGCAGCGCCGCGGTGGCGGTGGCGTTGGCGATGGGCGCGGCCTGGGTCGTCGCGCCCGGGCGCAACGAGAAAATGCTCGCCGAACTCGTGCGTCGCTTCGGCGAGCGCGTCAGGCCGGTGAAGCTTTCGGGCAACGAGGCCGACGATCGCGAGCGCATGAAGCGCGCAGCACCCGGCCCGATCGATTGCGTGTTCGACATCATGCCGCCTTCGGTCTCAACGAATGTGGTGCGTGCCGCGATCATGACGGTGCGCCCCTACGGGCGCGTGGTGCTGATGGGCGGCGTCAACATGCAGGGCGGCGCGGGCCTGGAGCTGCCCTACAACTGGATCATGCGTGACTGCATCACCATCCACGGGGTCTGGATGTATCCGCCGGATGCAGCCGTGCGCCTCATCGCGATGGTTCGCGCGGGGCTGCTGCGCCTCGATCACTACGAGACGAAGGCCTTCGACCTCGACCACGCCAACGAGGCCGTGGCCCATGCCGCCGCCAACGCCGGCCCGTTCAACGTGACGGTCATCAAGCCGTAACTGGCCCGCCCGCTGCGGCGATGCGCCGTCGCAGCGGGTCTGCCTGATCTGTCAAATGGATGAAAGACGTCACCCCGATCGTGGACGGCCGCGGCCGTCTACTGTGCATGGGGTTGTTTCGCTGTTTCGGTTATTCGAGCTCGATGACCTGGCCGTTCGACAGCGACACGCGCCGGTCCATACGGCCGGCGAGCTCCATGTTGTGGGTCGCGATCAGCATCGACACCTTGGTCGCCTTGACCAGCTGCATCAGCGCCTGGAACACGTGGTCGGCGGTGTGCGGATCGAGATTGCCGGTCGGCTCGTCCGCAAACAGCACGCGCGGCGCATTGGCCACCGCACGCGCAATCGCGACACGCTGCTGCTCACCGCCGGACAGCTCCGCCGGTCGGTGCGTGATGCGGTCGCCGAGGCCGAGATAGCCCAGGATCTCCTTGGCGCGCTTGACGCTCTCGGACTTCTTCAGGCCGCGGATCATCTGCGGCAACATGACGTTCTCGAGGGCGGAGAATTCCGGCAGCAGCCGGTGCGACTGGTAGACGAAGCCGATATCGCTGCGGCGCAGCTGGGTGCGCTCGATGTCGGGCAGTTGCGAGGTCGGCGAGCCGTTGACATAGACCTCGCCGGAATCGGGCGCCTCTAACAGGCCCGCAATGTGCAGCAGCGTCGACTTGCCCGAGCCCGACGGCGCGACCAGCGCGACCGACTGCCCCGCCCATAGCGCCAGCTTGGCATTGTCCAGGATCGTCAGCGCCGCCTCGCCCTGAAGGTACTGGCGCTTTATCTCGTGGAGATAAATGACCGGTACATCTTCCGCCCCATGCTGCTGCTCCATCAGCCCCTCACTCGTACCGCAGCGCTTCGACAGGATCGAGGCGCGCGGCGCGCCACGACGGGTACAGCGTCGCAAGGAACGACAGCGTCAGCGCCATGATGACGACGGCCGTGGTCTCGCCGACGTCGATCTCGGCGGGCAGTTTCGACAGGAAGTAAAGCTCCGGCGAGAACAGCTCGGTGCTTGTCAGCCAGGACAGGAATTGCCGGATGGATTCAATGTTCAGGCAGATGACGAGCCCGACGAAGAAGCCGACCAGCGTGCCGACGACCCCGATTGAAGCACCCGTGATCAGGAAGATCCGCATGATCGAACCCTGCGAGGCGCCCATCGTCCTCAGGATCGCGATGTCGCTGCCCTTGTCCTTCACCAGCATGATCAGGCCGGAGACGATGTTGAGCGCTGCGACCAGCACGATCATGGTCAGGATCAGGAACATCACGTTGCGCTCGACCTGGAGCGCGTTGAAGAAGGTCGAGTTGCGCTGCCGCCAGTCGACCAGGAACACCGGCCGGCCCGCCGCCTCCGTCACCGATTTGCGGAAGGCGTCGATACGATCCGGATTGGTGGTGAACACCTCGATCGAGGTGACGTCGCTGCTGCGGTTGAAATAGGCCTGCGCTTCGGCAAGCGGCATGAAGACGAAGCCGAGATCATATTCGGACATGCCGATCTCGAACACCGCGACGATCTTGTATGGCTTGATGCGCGGCGTCGTACCCATCGGCGTTACCGCGCCCTTCGGCGCCACCAGCGTCACGCTGTCGCCGGCGTGCAGCGACAGTTGGTCGGCAAGCCGGCGGCCGATCGCAACGCCCTGCCCGTCGTCAAAGCCCTCGAGCGAGCCCTGCTTGATGTTCTTGGCAATGGAGGTGAGGTTATTGAGGTCGTCGGAACGAATGCCGCGTACCAGCACGCCCGAGGCGTTCCAAGGCGATGACGCCAGCGCCTGACCATCGACGACAGGGGCAGCCAGCCGGATGCCCTGGACCTGGCTGATGCGCTCGGCGACGTCCTTCCAGTCCGTCAGCGGCGATTCCAGCGGCTGGACCAAAATGTGGCCGTTCAGCCCCAGGATCTTGTCGAGCAGCTCTTTGCGGAAGCCGTTCATCACCGCCATCACGATGATCAGCGTGGCCACGCCCAGCATGATGCCGAGAAATGAGAACCCGGCGATGACCGAGATGAATCCCTCCTTGCGCCGCGCCCGCAGATAGCGGGCCGACAGCATCCACTCGAAGGGTGCGAACGGCGCAGTTTGAACGGTTTCGGTCATGGTTTCATCCATCGCTCGATAATCCCATGATTCGGGGTCAATTGTGGCCGGATTGGCGGCCGCGATATCGGGCGATGAACAATATTCAGCCGACCAGGCGTGCGACGACGTCCGCCGGCGACAGATTCTCTCGCGAACCGTCGGCGCGGCGCTTGAGCTCGATCTTGCCGTCGGCCAGCCCCTTCGGCCCGATCATGATCCGCCAGGGGATGCCGATCAGGTCGGCAGCGGCGAATTTGGCGCCGGCGCGCTGGTCGGTGTCGTCATAGAGCACGTCGACGCCCTTGGCCTGCAGCTCCGCATAGAGCTTCTCGCAGGCCGCGTCGACCGCGGCATCGCCCTGCTTCAGGTTCAGGATCGAGACACGGAACGGAGCCACCGCCTCAGGCCATTTGATCCCGGCATCGTCATGGCAGGCCTCGATGATGGCACCGAGCAAGCGCGAGACGCCGACGCCATAGGAGCCGCCATGGATCGGCACATCGACGCCATCGGGGCCGGCGACCATGGCCTTCATGGGCTCGGAATACTTGGTCCCGAAATAGAAGATCTGGCCGACCTCGATGCCGCGGGTATTCAGGCGTTTGTCGGCAGGCACTTCCTGCTCGAACCGCGCAGCGTCATGAACGTCCTCGGTCGCCGCATAGACCGAGGTCCATTGCTTGATGATCGGCGTCAGGTCGCTGTTGTAGTCGACATCCTCGCCCGGCACCGGCAGGTCCAGCACGTCGCGATTGATGAACACACCGGATTCACCGGTCTCGGCGAGCACGATGAACTCGTGGCTGAGATCGCCGCCGATCGGTCCGGTTTCAGCGCGCATCGGGATCGCCTTCAGCCCCATCCGCGCGAAGGTGCGCAAATAGGCGACGAACATCTTGTTGTAAGCGACGCGCGCGGCGGCCTCGTTGAGATCGAAGGAATAGGCGTCCTTCATCAGGAACTCGCGGCCGCGCATCACGCCGAAGCGCGGACGCTGCTCGTCGCGGAATTTCCATTGAATATGATAGAGATTCAGCGGCAGGTTCTTGTAGGACTTCACGTAGGCGCGAAAAATCTCGGTGATCATTTCCTCGTTGGTCGGCCCGTACAGCAGCTCGCGCTTGTGGCGGTCGGCGATGCGCAGCATCTCCGGGCCGTAGGCGTCGTAGCGGCCGCTCTCGCGCCAGAGGTCGGCGAGCTGCAGCGTCGGCATCAACAGTTCCAGCGCGCCGGAACGGTCTTGCTCCTCGCGCACGATCTGCTCGATTTTCTTCAGCACGCGGAAGCCGAGCGGCAGCCAAGCGTAGATGCCGGCCGCCTCCTGCCGGATCATGCCGGCGCGCAGCATCAGCCGATGCGACACGATCTCCGCTTCCTTCGGATTTTCCTTCAGAATGGGCAGAAAGAACCGCGACAACCGCATGGCAATACTCTGGGAATCAGTGAGGGGTTGCAGTGAAACCGGATTGGGAGCGAAAACACAAGGCCGGGAATGAGGAAAAGCCGCTAACGCGACGGAATTCCTGTCATTTTTCCGTCGACTTCAGGTTCGACTTGAACCGTATCGAAGCTAGCGTGGCGCGACCTCAAGTTCGTCCTCGAGCGTGACCTTCTCGAAATCGGTCACCAGTGCGTCGATCCGCACATGCCAGCGGCCGGCGAACGGCAACTCGACCTTGCGCACATGCCAATAGCCGTCGGGCCCAAGCTCGGCGTCGCGCTCGAACGGCTCGATGCCGCGCTCCGGCAGGCTCAACGTCAGCGTCGCCTCCTTGGCCTTCAGGGGCGTCGCCTCGCCGGTCATGAGCTGGAGCACGAAATCATCCACGCCCGCTTTGCCCGGGGATACCAGCACCTGGAACATCGCCTTGTCGGTGTGGATGTGGATCGCCAGCGGCGTCTCAGGCACGATGGTCCGCGGCGGCGGCGTGAAGCGCCACCCTGCGACGACGGCGAAGATGCCGAGCGCCGCTCCGCATTCGAGCAGGATCGACCGCTTGAGCGCGGGCGCGGCCCCCTCATCTTTCGCTAGTGCAGGCGTGAGCCGATAGCGATTGAGCGCAGCGAGCGCCAGCAACGATAGGACCAACGCCAGCTTGACCGAGAGGATGAGGCCATAACTGGTCTGGACCAGCGCTGACGGCTTTTCGAGCTGGATGACCGCAAGCGTCAGGCCGGTCAGCGCGAGCGCGGCGACCACCGGCATGGCGATGCGCGAGAAGCAATTCACAAGCGGCAGCACCGCCGGCGTCGGCTTCGACAGCAGCGCGGCAAGCGGCGCCAACGCGCCGATCCAGAAAGCCACGGCTAGACCATGAAGGAAAATCGCCGGTCGCGTTAGCGTTTCCGGTGACGCCGTCGCAGCATGTCCCGTCATCGCGAGCGACAGACCAACGCCAACAAATGCGATCAGCGCGAGAGCGCGCGCATACCACACGCGGCCAAGCGCCATCAGCGCCAGCAGCATCGCAACAATCGCGACCAGCAAGGCGGGACCGGCGCTGGTTGCGAATGCGATGGTCCAGGGGGATTTTGTTAGAAGCGCCGTCGGCGGCAGACCAAGGAGATCAAGCCCCAGCACGCCGAGGGAGACAACAGCACTCGGAAGACCAACAAGGAGCGCCGCGCGGGGCACGCCCATACCCGTCATCGACCACGCTATCCATCGCCCGAAAAACACGCCGCCCACGCCGACAAACAGCCCGAGATAGAGACCGACCCGCGCCAGCCAGATCAGCGCATTCAACCCGCCGTCTACATTTGCCGGAGGTTGCGTCCCCGTCGGCATGCCGATCGAGAAGATTACCGATCCCGCGACGGGGTGGCCATCTTGCGAGATCACCCGATAGCTCACCACCGCCGTGCCCTTCGGCAGATCCGGCGGCATCGCAACCGAAATGCTTTCGCCCGAAGTCGTGATGCGCGCATCGTCGCGCGCCCTGCCCGCCCCGTCGATCAACTGGATCGCGCCGGGTGTAACTGCTTCGTTGAAACGCAGTTCAACCGCCTTCGGCGCGCTCGCAAGCATGCTGCCGCTCGCAGGCTCAACCGAGATTAGCGCCGCATGCGCCGAGGCTCCGGTCGAATAACCGACGAGAACGAGCAGCGTGACGAGCGCAGCGAGCAGACGCATTACGGCTTAGGCAGCAGCTTCACGCCCGGCGCCGGCGACTTGTCCTCATGCGAATGCCCTGCGCCCTCCGCCGGGATTTCGATCCAGCGGCTAACGCCCTTCTCGCATTCCTGCACCACCGGGAAATACAGCGTGGTGTTCGGCTTCAGACTGTCGGTAAGGAAGCTGCTGACGACGAACTCATCGTAGTTATGGTCCGGCAGCTTGCCGCCGGACCAGACCACTTCCTTCACACCCGATGTCAGCTTGTTGCCGTGATAGTCGTAGGCGCTGGCATATTGGCCTTCGACAGTATCGACGTTCCAGCCGGCTTTCGGCATTGGCTTCACCGAGATCACGCCTTCGGGGATCTGCACGCGGAGCTTGACCGTCGGCGAGCCGGAACAGCCGTGCGGCACGGCGAAGACGGCCTTGTAGGACGAACCGACCGTGGCCTGCTTGCCTTCCAGATAGACGTGCGCCGCCGCAGGCGATGCGGCAAGCGCAGCCGTCAGGATCAGCCAAGGTGTCTTCGACATGCTCTATCTCCCGGAGGTTAGATCACCTGCGTCACATCTTCATTCCCGAATGATCGGGCATTTTTTTCATCATCGCGCCTCCGCCGCCGGGCGCCTGGGCACCAACACCTTGCACGTCGAGCGACACGGCGACCTTACCGGCCTTCTCGAACTCGAGCGTCACCGGCACCTTCTCGCCCTCCTTGAACGCGCCCTTCAGATCCTGGAGCATGATGTGATAACCGCCCGGTGCAAGCTTCACGGTCTTGCCCGGTTCGATGATCAAACCCTTTTCCAGCGGGCGCATCTTCATCACGCCGTTGTCCATCGCCATCTCGTGCACCTCGACCTTGCCGGCGATCTCGGCGGACACGGCAACGAGCTTGTCGGGCGCCGAGCCCTTGTTTTCGATGGTGAGGAAGCCGCCGGCAACCTTGGCGCCTCCAGGCGTTGCCCGGCTCCAGGCCTGCGAGATGACGAGATCACCCGCCTTGACGTCGTCGGCGCGGACGGGGGCCGCGCACACAAGGGCGGAGAGCGCCGCAAGCGCGAAGATGGTTGAGAGCTTTTTCATGTCGATTTGCCTTTCAGGTCGCCGTTGAGAGTGTGCCATCCGTCAGAACGTGTATTTGCCGGCGAGAACGAACGTTCGTCCCGGGAACGGATGGAACAGGAAATACTGCTCGTTGAAGAGATTATCGATGCCGAAGTCGAACGCGAAATTCTTCGTCGCGTTATAGTGGATCTTCAAGTCCACAACGAAAAAGTTATCGAACGCGCCGTAGACGTGCGGGATGATATCCGAGTTGTCGAGCGTCGAATACTGCTTGCCGCTATAGCGCGCCGCGACCGTGTAGGCCCAGCTGTCGTTCGGCCGATAGGTCACGCCGAGCTTGGCGCGCCAGTCGGGGACGAACGGCACGCGATTGCCGACGACGCTGGTCGGGCCCTTCCAGTTCGGATCAGAGATGATCCTGGAATCGACATAAGTGACGCTGCCGAACAGCTGCAGACCACTCACCAACACATTGTCCTTGTCGGCCGACAATTCGACACCTTGCATGCGGATCGCCGCAACGTTGCTGACCGCCGTCTGCACCGATTGCGCTCCGGTTGCATCCGTCACCGTGGTCGATTGCGAGATCAGCGCATTGTTGGTCCGCTCGCCAAACACCGTCAGCCGCACCCGACCATCAGCCCAGCGCCGTTCGAGGTTGAGCTCGCCGGTGAAGTCCTGCTCTGGTGACAACAGCGGATTGGCGAGATAGGTGACGCCGCCGACGCTGATGTTCTGGTAGAGTTCGGTCACCGTCGGGTAGCGGTA
>JAEWHT010000419.1 GCA_023387695.1 Pseudomonadota bacterium
GGGCCTATGAGAGTGGCACGGGTGTGCCGAAGGATACCCAGCAGGCGATCAATTGGTACAGCAAGGCGTCGGCTCGCGGAAACGAGCAGGCAGGAGCTCATCTGTATGAGTTGACGCGCGGAGGTTCCTTCTGGGGCACACTCTTCAGTCATCTCGGACTGGCCAGATGGTAAGCGCCGGCACGGCTCCGACGCCGTGGATGGGCGCAAATCCTTGACGCCATGCCGATTTGGCCTTATAGCCGCGCGCCATGATCAACGCCGCGACCATTCTGTTCGCCCGTCGCCGCCGCCGCACTTTAGCGGTTTGGGCGGTCGATCGCGTTTGAGATCATCGTCTTTGCCGCTGGATCCGATCCGCGGCATTCTCTCTCCTGTCAGCGTGATCTGATCCGGCGGCCCCCAAGGAGGCCCAGCAGGAGACACCGATGTACACGCCACCCTTCTTCAAGCCGGATCGCGCCGCGAGCCTGAAATTCGCGGGCGACCGCGGTTTCGGTACAATGTGCGCGTTCGACGGCCATAAACCGATCGCGTCACCGCTGCCGTTCTATTTGACCTATGCCGCCGACGGCACGCCGCAGGCCGCCTTTCATGTCGCCCGTCACAATCCGCTGGTAAAGCTTGCGGACGGCGCGACGTCCTGGCTGCTCGCGGTCAACGGCCCCGATGCCTATGTATCGCCCGACTGGTACGTTTCGCCGGACCAAGTGCCGACCTGGCTCTACCAGTCGGTGCATCTTGGTGGATCGGTCAGGTTGTTGTCCGATAGCGAGCTGGCGGTGCAGATCGACACGCTCAGCGACAAGTTCGAGAGCTGGCTGTTGCCGAAGAGGCCGTGGACATCGGCCAAGATGACGGCAGGCCGGTTCGAGACGTTGAAGAAGGCCATCGTGGGTCTGGTGATGACGGTTGAAGAAATCGAAGGCAGCTTCAAGCTCAACCAGCACAAGTCCGACGCCGATTATATTGCGATCGCCAATGCGCTCGGCGCGCAAGCCAATGCCGACGCCCGGGAGATCGCGCAACTGATGCAGGACGTGAGGCCGGAAGCCTTCGCGGACGAAACCAACAAGCTCGAAAGGAGCGTACCATGAGCCTCGCTGAGACCACGAAAGCGCCGACCCAGAACGCTGCGAAGAAGCCCGCCACCGTCTTCGTCGACGGCGGCTCCGGCACCACCGGGCTCGGCATCAACGAGCGGCTCAAGCTTCAGAGCGATGTCGTCGTGAAGACCATCGCCGACGACAAGCGCAAGGATCCAGCGGCCAAGAAGACGCTGATGGAGGAGGTAGATCTCGTCATCCTTTGCCTGCCGGATGATGCCGCCAAGGAGACGGTCGCGCTGATCGACACCATGGGCGCCGCGGGACCGAAGGTGCTGGACGCCTCGACCGCGTACCGGGTTGCACCTGATTGGGCTTACGGTTTTGCCGAGCTGGCGCCGGACCAGGCCGGCAAGATCAAGGCCGCGAAGAAGGTCTCCAATCCCGGCTGCTATCCGACTGGCGGCATCGCGCTGCTGCGGCCGATCGTCGATGCCGGCCTGTTGCCATCGGACTATCCGGTCGTCGTCAACGCGGTCAGCGGCTATTCCGGCGGCGGCAAGTCGATGATCGCGAGCTTCGAGGACGGCAGTGCGCCGTCATTCGAGCTCTACGGCCTCGGCTTCGAGCACAAGCATCTGCCCGAGCTGCAGCTCTATTCGCACCTCACGCGGCGGCCAATCTTCATTCCGTCGGTCGGCAACTATCGGCAGGGCATGCTGGTCTCGATCCCGTTGCAGCTCGACACGCTGCCGGGCAAGCCGAGTGGCGCAGACTTGCAGGCTGCGCTCGCCAATCACTACGCCGGCTCGAAATACGTCAAGGCGATGCCATTGCAGAACGAAGCGACCAAGAGCGGTCGGCTCGAGCCGGAAGCGCTGAACGAGACCAACATGCTCGAGCTCTACGTCTTCGCCAGCGACAAGTACCACCAGGCGGTGCTGGTCGCGCGGCTGGACAATCTTGGCAAGGGCGCCTCGGGTGCAGCCGTGCAGAACCTGCGGCTGATGCTTGGGCTGCCGGAGGAGTAGGCTTCCGGAGCGAGTGGCGCCATGGACGAGACCACGCTGCAATTCTATCGGCAGAACGCCCAGTCCTATGCGGACTGGGCGAAGGCGCCGTCGACGCGGCTACGCGGTTTCCTCGCCCTGCTGCCGTCCGGCAGCGCGATCCTCGAGCTCGGCTGTGGGGCCGGCAACCACGCGGCCGTGATGCTGGCGGAAGGTTTTTCGCTGCGGGCGACTGACGGTTCGCCGGAAATGGCCGCGATCGCGTCACAGCGCCTCGGGCATCCCGTCGAGGCGATGCGGTTCGACCAGCTCGATGCGCGCGAGGCCTATGACGGCGTCTGGGCCAGCGCCTGCCTTCTGCACGTGCCGCGTGAAGAACTTGCTGGAATCCTCAAGCGGATTCATCGCGCGCTCAAGCCGTCGGGCGTGTTCTATGCCAGTTACAAGATGGGCGAGGGCGACGGCCGTGACAGTCTCGGCCGCTACTACAACTATCCGCCGCGCGAATGGCTCGAGGCAACTTACGCCAGCGCGGGTCCGTGGATCACGCTGTCGGCTGACAACAACGAAATCCAGAGTTTCGACCAGACGCCGGCCAGCATGCTCAATCTCGTCGTTCGCAAGCCGGCCTGACGGCGTCGGCTGCTCGCTAGAGCACCTTGAAGATCGCCAGTGCCAGCACGGCCTGCGCGGCGAAGCCGACGGTGAAGGCGAGGGTCCGGAACACCGGAATGCCGAGCGCATAGACGATCAGATGCGCGACGCGCGACCAGAAATAGACGACGCAGGCGAGCACGGTCCATTTCGAGGAATAGTCGATCGCGTTCAGGATCAGCACCAGCGGCGCAAAGATCACGAGGTTCTCGACCGCATTGTCATGCGCGAACATCAATCGGTTCGCCCATTCGGCGTGTGGCTTATCGCCACGTGAGGGGTTGGCCATCGCGCCGCCGAGCCCGCGCACCTGACAGCGGTTCAGGACATAGGGAATCCAGAGGATTCCGGTCAGGATCACCGTACATGTCAGCCAGAACAATTCGCGCGTCATAACCCGGTCCCCTCCAAAATCCATACCGTCAACTTAGATGTCGTGAGCTTATACGAGAGCGCGCGCCGTTGCGCTATGCGCGAACCCTGACATAGCTGCCCGGTGCGTCCTCGATCGGCGGCAGTGCGTCGGTGCCGACGCTGCGTGCCGGGACTTCCTCCGGATCGAGCGTGCCCAGCCATTCGCGCCAGTCCGGCCACCACGAACCCTTGTGCTCCACCGCACCCTTCATCCACTGGGCGACGTTGACGTCCTTGATGTTGTCGTTGGTCCAGTATTGGTACTTGTTCGAGGCCGGCGGATTGACGACGCCGGCGATATGGCCGGAGCCGGACAGCACGTATTTCACGGGCCCGCCGAAGAATTGCGAGCCGTACAGCACCGATTCCGCCGGCGCGATGTGGTCCTCGCGTGTGGCGAGGTTGTAGACGGGCACCTTGACCTTGGAGAGATCGAGCAGCGTGTTGTCGAGCACCATCGTGCCGGTCGACAGCCGGTTCTCCAGGTAGCAGTTGCGCAAATAGTAGGAATGGTTCGCCTGCGTCATCCGCGTGGCGTCGGAATTCCAGTGCAGCAGGTCAAACGCAGTCGGCTGCTGGCCCTTGAGGTAATTGCTGACCACGTAGGACCAGATCAAATCATTCGAGCGCAGCATGTTGAAGGCCATCGCCATCTTGGAGCCTTCGAGCACGCCGGAGGCCTTCATGTCCTGCTCGAGTGCCGCGATCTGCTCCTCGTCGACGAAGACGAGGAGATCGCCGGCATGGGTGAAATCGACCTGCGCAGCAAAGAAGGTCGCCGAGGTGACGCGCTGGCGCCGTTTCTCGGCGAGCCAGGCCAGCGTGGTTGCGAGCATGGTGCCGCCGACGCAATAGCCGGCGGTGTGCACCTTCATCTCGCCGGTGACCTTCTCGATCACGTCCATCGCCGTGAGCGGGCCTTCCTTCATGTAGTCTTCCCAACTCTTGGCGCCCAGGCGCTTGTCGGGGTTGACCCATGAGATCACGAACACGGTGATGCCCTGGTCGACGCACCACTTGATGTAGGATTTCTCCGGCTTGAGATCGAGAATGTAGAACTTGTTGATCCAGGGCGGCACGATCAGCAGCGGCGTGCGCAGCACGTTCTCCGTGGTCGGAGAATACTGGATCAGCTGCATCATCTCGTTCTGGAAGATCACCTTGCCCGGCGTCGTCGCCATATTGACGCCAACGACGAGGTTGTCCGGGTTGGACTGGCGGATCTTCAGCATGCCTTTTCCGGCCGCGATGTCCTCCGCCAGCATCGTCAGGCCGCGCGCCAGGTTTTCGCCGCTGCTTGCAACCGTCTCGCGCAGCACTTCCGGATTGGTGAGCACGAAGTTCGACGGCGAAATCGCGTTGGTGACCTGCTGGACGTAGAACTCGGCCTTGCGGCGGGTCACCGGATCGAGCTCGGCGTCGCGCACCAGTTCCTGCGCAAACCTGGTGGTGAGCAGATAGAGCTGCATCACGAAGTCGAAGAACTGGTTCGACTTCCATTCCGGATCGGCAAAGCGCTTGTCACGCGGCGAGGGCGCGATCGCGGGCTGCGCCTCCTGGCCGGCCATGCGCCGCGCCGCCGAACCCCAGAGATCGAGATAGTCCTTGGCGAGCTTGGTCTGGATATCCGACGAACGCGACTGGTCCGACAGCCAGTATTCGGCGACCGACGTGAAGGTCTTGACGACTTCGGTGAGCTCGGCCGGCGGGCGATCCTGAACCTCGCCGCTTTCACGCGGCTTCAAATAGGCGGCGAGCGCCTTGCCGCCGCTCTCCATCGCCCGCGCGACATTCATCGCGAAGACCTCTGCATCGAACTTCGTTTCAGACTTTGACTTGGGCGTGTCGGTCGTCGTGGCGGTACTCATGAAGGCAACAGTAACGATTCATTCCGTGCTCGTCACCGCGAAGCTCGCTGGTTTAGCGCTAAAACAAGCGCCAAGATGTGCTGCACTGCGACAAGCCTTCTTGCTTTTGTCACAATCGCAGTGCACGTCACGTGCCGTGGGCCTTGGATGACTTCTCGCTCGTACCATTTGTGGGCAGCAATGGTTTGAGCTTGGGCAGGTTGTTGGTTAAGTTACCGGCAGCCTTGCATTGGGACGAGTAGGGGATTTCCCAAGTGTTGGCGTTGTGGGACCTGCAAAAGTCGCTGCCGATGTCTGGCGCGCTGCTGATAGCAGCGCTCGCCCTGGGCGGCTGTTCGAGCCAGATCGCAGACATGTCGGCTGCCGACACGCCGGCGCATCCGAAGGAGCCCGGGGCCTATTTGCCCGTGCACGATTTGCCGCCCGATCGCGATCAGGCGGTCATTCCTCCCGACCAGCGTGCGAAGATCGAGGCCGAGCTTGCAGCCGCGCGCGATCGTCAGGCCGTGGCCGTCAAGGACGCCAAATAGGGTCGTCAACGCTGGGCGGGACGGCCTTCGCAGGGTGCAAGGTAATCGCTGGCGCCCCCGCCACTCCGTGCTAAAAAGACTTCAATTCAGCCGAGAGTCAGGGCGAAGGAGTTCAGTCCTCGTCGCCGAAATTCACTCCAAGCATTTGATTTTGAGTGATTTTTAGCGCGGGGCGAGATCTTTTCGAGAGGGTGATCATCGCCCTTCGATTCTGTCCTGACCGGTTGCCCGGAGCCCAGAGAGCCATGGACGATTTTTACCGCATCCGCCGCCTTCCGCCTTACGTGTTCGAGCAGGTCAACCGGGCCAAGGCGGCCGCGCGGAATGCCGGCGCCGACATCATCGATCTCGGCATGGGCAACCCGGACCTGCCGGCGCCGCCACATGTGCTGGAGAAGCTCAAGGAGACCCTGGGCAAGCCGCGCACTGATCGCTACTCGGCCTCGCGCGGTATCCCCGGATTGCGTCGGGCCCAGGCTGCCTATTACGAACGCCGCTTCGGCGTGAAGCTCAATCCCGACACCCAGGTGGTGGCGACGCTGGGCTCGAAGGAGGGCTTTGCCAACGTAGCCCAGGCGATCACCGCGCCGGGCGACGTCATCCTCTGCCCGAACCCGAGCTACCCGATTCATGCCTTCGGCTTTTTGATGGCGGGTGGTGTGATCCGCTCGGTGCCGTCGGAGCCGACACCGCAATTCTTCGAGGCGGTGGAGCGCGCGATCGTGCATTCGATCCCGAAGCCGCTCGCGCTGGTCGTCTGCTATCCATCGAACCCGACCGCCTATGTCGCGAGCCTCGATTTCTACAAGGACCTCGTCGCCTTCGCGAAGAAGCACGAGATCCTGATCCTGTCGGATCTGGCCTATGCCGAAGTCTATTTCGACGAGAGCAATCCGCCGCCCTCGGTACTGCAGGTGCCCGGCGCGATCGACGTCACCGTCGAGTTCACGTCGATGTCGAAGACCTATTCGATGGCAGGCTGGCGCATGGGCTTTGCGGTCGGCAATGACCGCGTGATCGCAGCGCTTGCCCGCGTCAAATCCTATCTCGACTACGGCGCCTTCACGCCCGTGCAGGTCGCCGCGACCGCTGCGTTGAACGGTCCTGATGATTGCATCAAGGAGATGCGCGACACCTATCGCAAGCGCCGCGATGCGCTGGTGGAATCGTTCGGTCGCGCCGGCTGGGAGATCCCGCCGCCGGAAGCCTCGATGTTCGCCTGGGTGCCGCTGCCCGAAGCGTTCCGCAGCGTCGGCAGCATGCAGTTCGCAACCCTGATGGTGGAGAAATCCGGCGTCGCGGTATCGCCCGGCGTCGGCTTCGGCGAGCATGGTGAAGGATATGTCCGCATCGCCATGGTGGAAAACGAGCAACGGATTAGGCAGGCCGCGCGCGGCGTGCGCCGCTTCCTTGAAAGCGGCATCGAAACGTTGCACAACGTCGTTCCGCTCGCCACCCGGCGCTAATTCTCTTCTGCAGGTTCACTAAAGCATCATGGTTGCACCCCTCAAAGTGGGCATAGCGGGGCTCGGCACCGTGGGCGCCGAAGTTGTCCGTTTAATCGAAACGCAGGCCCGCGTGCTCGCGGGCCGCAGCGGCCGCGGCATTCGTGTCGTCGCCGTCACCGCGCGCTCCAAGGCCAAGAAGCGCAGCATCGATCTGCGCGGCGTCGAATGGGTCAAGGATCCGATGGCGCTGGCCACGCATCCCGGCATCGACTGCTTCGTCGAGCTGATGGGCGGCGCCGGCGATCCCGCGCTGTCCGCGGTCGAAGCCGCGCTGAACGCCGGCAAGTCCGTCGTTACAGCCAACAAGGCGCTGCTCGCCAAGCACGGTCTGAAGCTGGCTAAGGCCGCCGAAAGGCATGGCGGCGCGCTGAATTTCGAGGCAGCGGTCGGCGCTGCGATCCCCGTCATCAAGACGCTTCGTGAAGGTCTTGCGGGAACCGGCATCAACCGCGTCTACGGCATCCTCAACGGCACCTGCAATTACATCCTGACCCGGATGGAGCAGGAGGGCTTGTCCTTCGCCGAATGTCTCAAGGACGCACAGCGGCTCGGCTATGCCGAAGCCAATCCGTCGTTCGACGTCGATGGCCACGACACCGCGCAGAAGCTCGCCATTCTCGCCAGCCTCGCCTTCGGCACGAAAGTTGCTCAAAGTGCGGTGTATGTCGAAGGCATCTCCTCCATCGCGCCGGAAGATCTCCGCGCGGCTGCTGATCTCGGTTATCGCGTCAAGCTGCTCGGCGTTGCCGTGCGCACCGCCAAGGGCATCGAGCAGCGCGTGCATCCGACCATGGTTCCGAAGTCCTCCTCGATCGCGCAGGTGATGGGTGTCACCAACGCGGTCACGATCGATGGCGAGGGCATTCCGCCGATCACGCTGGTCGGCCCCGGCGCAGGTGGTGCGGCGACCGCGTCCGCAGTTGTCGCCGATATCGCAGACGTCGCGCGCGGCATTCGCGCCAATCCGTTCGGCCGGCCGATCGCGCAGCTGCGCGACACCAAGAAGGCGCCGATGGAGCGGCACGAAGGCGGCTACTACATCCGTCTTCTCGCGCGCGATTTCCCGGGCACCGCGGCTGCGATCGCGACCCGGCTTGCAGAGCAGAAGATTTCGATCGAGTCGATCGTGCAGCGCCATTCCAATGGCGGCGCAGCACCGGCCGATGGCAAGGCGGTCCCCGTGCCCGTTATCCTGATCACCTATGCCACGCATGAGGACGCGGTGCGCCGCGCGCTCGCCGCGGTGCAGAAGGACAAGGTGATCAGCGGACGGCCGCAGGTGATCAGGATCGAGAAGAACTAGAATAAGCGGTTCGTTCGAACGAACCGCTTGCGTGGGAATTGATGCGGGCAGGGACGTCTGTCCGAAACCGTTTTGAAGGAGTGAGCCAATGTCGACCCATATTTCAGTGCCGCCGCAGGCGTTGCTCGAGCGCATTCTCACGCTGGAGATCGTTCGCGTGACGGAGCGGGCGGCGGTGTCGGCGGCGCGGTTACGCGGGCACGGGCAGGAGAAGCCGGCTGACCAGGCCGCGGTCGACGCGATGCGCCGCGAGCTCAACAAGCTGCCGATCCAGGGCACCATCGTGATCGGCGAGGGTGAGCGCGACGAGGCGCCGATGCTCTTCATCGGCGAGAAGGTCGGCATGAACGCAGGTCCGGAAGTCGACATCGCGGTCGACCCGCTCGAAGGCACTACGCTGTGCGCCAAGAACATGCCGGGCTCGATCGCCACCATGGCGATGGCCGACGGCGGCACGCTGCTGCACGCCCCCGACGTCTACATGCAGAAGCTCGCGATCGGCCCCGGCTACGACAAGGGTGTCGTCGATCTCGACGCCTCGCCGGCCGACAACGTTCGCCGCCTTGCCAAGGCCAAGGGCGTGAAGCCTGATGGCATCACCGTTCTCGTGCTCGACCGTCCGCGACACGCCAGCATCATCGAGAGCGTGCGCTCGACGGGCGCTGCCGTGCGCCTGATCACCGACGGCGACGTCGCCGGCGTCATTCATTGCGCCGACCCTGACAATACCGGCGTCGACATGTATCTCGGCACCGGCGGTGCGCCCGAGGGCGTGCTCGCGGCCGTGGCGCTGCGCTGCATCGGCGGCCAGATGCAATGCCGCCTCATCCTCGATTCCGGCGAGAAGATCGAGCGCGCCGCCAAGATGGGCGTCAACGATCCCAAGATGATCTATGGCATCGAGGATATGGCGCGCGGTGACTGCCTGTTTGCCGCCACCGGCGTAACGACCGGTTCGCTGCTGTCGGGCGTGAAGTTCCGCAAGGACGGCGTGATCGAGACTGAAACGGTCGTCATGCGCTCCGTCACCGGCACCGTGCGCTACATCAAGGCCGAGCACCGCGAACTCGCGAAGTTCCATTTGGATTAAGTGACAGGTGTCATTCCGGGGCTCGCGGAGCGAGAGCCCGGAATCCATTTCACCTCGGACTCTGCCGCCCAATGGATTCCGGGCTCGCGCTCCGCGCGCCCCGGAATGACGAAGAAGAGGAAGCGCCATGTCCGATCTCTCCGCCGTCAAAGCCCTGATCTTCGACGTGTTCGGCACGGTCGTGGACTGGCGCACCAGCCTGATCACCGACTTCATGTGGTGGGCGAAGGGGCGGGGCATCAGCGCCGACTGGACCGGGCTCGTCGACGGCTGGCGCGGCATGTATGTCGCCTCGATGCAGGATGTGCGTGAGCATCCCGAGCGCGGCTACGTGATGCTCGACGATCTGCATCGTCGCTCCCTGGAAAAGCTGGTCGAGCAATTCGCGATCAAGGGCCTGACCGACGCCGATCTCGATCACCTCACCAAGGGCTGGCACCGCCTCAATCCCTGGCCGGACAGCGTCGCCGGCCTGACCCGGCTGAAGACCAAGTTCGTGATCTCGCCGCTCTCGAACGGCAACGTGTCGCTGCTCACCAATATGGCGAAGTTCGCGGGTCTGCCCTGGGACCTCATCATGTCGGCCGAGCTGTTCGAGCACTACAAGCCCGATCCCGAGACCTATCTCGGCGCCGCGAAGCTGCTCGGCCTCAAGCCGGAGCAGGTGATGATGGTCGCAGCCCACAACGGCGATCTCGCCGCAGCACAGAAGTATGGCCTCAAGACCGCGTTCGTGGCGCGGCCGACCGAATACGGCCCGTTGCAGAAGGTCGATTTCGACGCCACCGGTAATTGGGACATCGTCGCCAAGGATTTTGGCGGGATCGCCGACAAGCTCGGTTGCTAGAGTGCGATTTCGGCGGCGGTTCGTCGGCTGCCGGCGGTGCGTTGTGTGGTCGCGGATGCCTTCTCGCGACGGCTCCCCGGTAATTCGATGGGCGTGCCTTCGGATTTGAGAGAAATGCAAGTGTTTCCATTCTTTTAACCGAATGACGCGTCGACATCACACGTTGTAATTGCAAAGTTTGGCTGGCCTTGCCGCGAGTTCTGCTCAGTCGCTGTGCAGGCCTTGCATTTGCCCATTAGCCCCTGTTTGCTACAATCTCTCGGCGCCACAATGGCTGTGGCCGCCCAGCAGTTGTTGCGCCTGTCATGATGATCAGTGTCGACAACAGGTCCCCCGACGACGGCTCGGATGAGAGCCGCGCGAAACGGCGTACGGCAGCCACTGTCTTCATCGATGTCGTCGGATATTCCCGGCTGATGGGAAGCGACGAGGAAGGCACGCATCGACGATGGATGTCGATGCGTGCGAACGTGATCGAGCCACGCGTCTCTGCGAACGGTGGCGAGGTGATCAAAAGCACCGGCGACGGGCTGCTGCTGGAATTCAAGAGCCCGCTTGACGCGATCAGCTTCGTACTCGGCACGCAGTTCCATCTGGATAAATCGTCGTCGGAAGGGGGCAACCCGTTGCAGTTGCGGATGTCGGCGAATGTCGGCGACGTCATCGCAGAGCATGACGATATCTACGGTGACGGCGTCAATATTGCCGCCCGGCTTCAGGAATTCGCCGGCCCGGGCGGCATCGTGATTTCCGGGGCCATCCACGATCAGGTGAAGGATCAGCTGCGCTACCAGGCCGCCGAGCTGGGGTTCCTGACGCTCAAGAATATCGAGCGGCGCATCCGGGCCTTCAAGATCGCGCATCATGAGTTGCGGCCTCCGGCGGTCTCGGTGGCGCATGCGCTCAAGCCGTCGGTGGCAGTCCTGCCGTTGCAGATGCTCGGTCTCGAAGCGGGTGATGCCTATCTCGCCCAGGGGATCGTCCACGATATCGTGGCGTCACTGGCAGGAATTCGCGAGCTGTTCGTCGTGTCCAGCACCTCGACGCTTGGTTTCACCGACCCCACAATCGACGCTGCCAGCGTTTGCCATCATCTGGGCGTGCGATACCTCGTCACGGGAACGCTCACGCGCAGTGGCGAGCTGTTGCGGATGCGGGTGCAGCTGATCGATGTCGATACCAAGTCCATGCTGTGGACCAATCAGTATGAGGCATCGATCAACCAGCTGTTCGACGTGCAGGAGAAGATCGCGACAAGCATCGCATACGCGCTCCTGCCACACATCCACATCTCCGAACTGAAGCATGCCGAGCGCAAGATTCCGCAGAGCATGAACGCGTACGACCTGGTCTTGCAGGGCATGTACCGCCTCTATCGTCTTGGTCATGACGACATGCAGGTCGCGCGGACCCTGTTCGAACGTGCGCTCGAACATGACCCGCACTATGCAGGGGCCTACGCGCTGATGGCGAAGTGGTACATCCTGCACATCGGCGAGGGGCATACGACCGACTTCAAGGCCGACTCCCGCGAGGCTCTCAGGCTCGCATCGCGTGCGCTCGAATTCGAACCGTCGGATCCCATGGCGCTGGCGATCTACGGGCACATCAATTCGTTTCTGTTCGCCGCGTATGATCGCGCCATCGATGCGTTCGACCGCGCGATCGGGGGAACGCCGAATTCCGCGATCGCCTGGTCCCTGAGCGCATCGACCTATTGCTATCTCGGTGACGGGCCGCGTGCGGTGGCGCGGGCATCTTACGGGATATCGCTGTCGCCGCTCGATCCGTATGCCTACTTCTATCAATCAGCGCTCACCAACGCGCACTACACCAACGAGACCTTCGATGAGGCCGTGTACTGGGGCACGAAGGTCATGGCGGCTGCCCCTCAGTTCGTCGCCAATTTGCGACTGCTTGCGGCAAGCCTGGTGGCCGCTGGTTCGCTTGAGCGGGCGCGTGAGGTCGGCGCCGCGCACATGCGGATCGATCCGTCATTCTCGGTCGACAAATATTGCAGCTGGTATCCGATCAAGCAGCAGGCACGCCTGGCCTTGCTTGGCGAACGATTGATTGAAGCTGGGTTGCCTCGCTAACGCGAGACGAATTGCGCTGTCGCCACATCTAGCCGTCACGAAACTGGTTCCCGCAGAACAAGCTCCGGAGGATGACATGGGAATGGGCATGGGAATGGGTATGGGTATGGGCATGGGAATGGGGATGGGTATGGGTATGGGAATGGGCATGGGGACGGCCTTCGGGGCGACGCCGCCTGAGCTCGGCTTCCGCCCTCTGACCCTGCAGTACGATTTGGGCCCGAACGCCGATCCGAGTTTTCCGGACGGATCGCTGCCCAGCGCAGCTTGGCAAGGTCGGATTGGGCCGTGGGATCCAGATGTCCTCTCGCTGCTCTTTCTCACCGAGTTCATCGAAGAATGCGGCCCGGATTGGAAAACGATTGATCTGACCGGACAGACGCCCGACCTGCTCGGTTGGCAATCGACCAATGCGAATTACGTCAAGTTCATCAACGCCGAAATTCTTCAGCTCCAGCAGCTCATGCAGACCGATCGCGAACGGTACATGACCGAGATCGTGTTCCAGCATGACAATGCGCCTGGCTACTGGATCAGCATGCTGGACATCAATAGCCGAGCTCACTTGAAGACGCTCGTGGTCATGAACCTCGCGGTACGTATTGGCCAGATCGTCGCGGCCTATTACAAGAAGATGTACGACCGAACCCGGCCGTCCTTCGTATGTCCGGGTCTGCTGCCGGCCTTTGGCCCTGCAGCTCACGCCTCGTTCCCGAGCGGCCATTCGCTGCAAAGCTGGCTGATGTCGTATTTTCTGGAAGAAGTGCTACCCGACTACAAGACCGAACTCGACTGGCTTGCGACACGGGTTGCGTTCAATCGCGAACGTGCCGGCGTGCACTATCCGAGCGATACGGCAGCGGGCAAATTCATCGCGAACGCGTGTACCACCATGATCAAGGCCAACTGCCCGAATATCGTGAATCTGTTCAAGGAGGCCAAGGACGAGTGGGCCCTGTCGATCACGCCGTCAACGAACGAACCATTCCCGGGCTTCCCGCCTGGAGATGATGATCCGGATTCCGGCGCCTAAAGCATGATCCGGAAAAGATCATGCTCAAACAACAACCCAAAGCGCGATAACGATTCATCCTGATCTCATCGCGCTTTAAGGGAGTATCCACTCCCTGTAACCAAGATTGTTGTCGTGGCGGACGAGATCTTCCACCGGCGCGGGACCGGCGGCACAGGGCAGGCTGGAATTGTCGTCGATATTGCTCCGATCGCCCGCAACGGTCGCGCGCACGAGCAAGGCATTTCTGGCGTTGGCCCGCGGTGTCCAGCCGAACGGGCCAAACGTCACCAAACCTCCGCTGTTGACGCGCTGCGTCGTGTTGCTCCCCTGGAGCTTCACCCATTGGCCTGGCGTAGTGTCCCAGGTGTCTGCGGCATCGCCGACGGCTGCGAAGATGTCGACTGTTGTCCCTGTTGCCGGTTGGTCGCCGCGGTTGCGCAGAATGACATAAACGTAATTGGGTTGACTCGGTGCTGGCGTTTGGCCGGACGCGCCACCATCAGCGCTATTGCGCACCCACAGCACGTCGGGAGGGGTGTGCCACGTGATGCAGTATTCGTAGATCTCGCTGCGGCCATCGTCCAAATAGATGTCGATCGCCGGCGGCCGGCCCGGTTCGTTGAGGGTGCCTGACGTCGCGGCCTGATAAAGGCCTTGCCGCTCGAATGCCCAGCGGACGACCTTGTGCATCATGCCACCCGGCCGGCTCGATCCGTCGTAGTCGAGGCCGGTCGTGCCGATGTCGGCTTCCATCAGCGCCGTCGCGAACTGGCTTGCCTCGCTGGTCGGCTGCGTCGCAACCTGGCCGAGCGAACCGATCGCACGCACGATCAGGTAGGCGCAGCGATAGGCCGCCGCCCGGCGGGCGTCAACGTCCGCTTCCCACTCGCCCGCGTTGTTGAGGCGGACTGCGTCGCCGCCGAAGGCACGATAGAGGCGGAACAGCGTGCTCGACAGGATCTGCTCCGCATTATAGCCCACAGGATCCCGCAGCCCGTAGGTCGGAGCTGGCTTCACGTATTGCGTACCGTTCCATCCCCACCCATCCCCGACTTTGCGATCGTGGTAGCGAAACGGCAGTTGGATGAAGGGGAAGGTCGCTCCGCGATCAGCGGCCGGCAGCTTCGATGAGGGATCGCACATGATGGCCGCCAGCGCATCGCCAGCGCTGTGCGCAAAGTCGAACTCCGTGGAGCCGGTCGCGGCAAGGATCAGGACGTGGCAGAACTCGTGCCAGACAAAACGCACGTCCGTGACGAGTCCCAGAGGGTTCTTCCAGGTATCGGCAAAATCGGCGAGCCCGAACAGCATCCTGACGTCCCAGTGAGGCGCCAGTTCGTCCGCGCGGAAGGGCGTCACATAAGCATTGATGCCGCGGCCGTCGTGCGCGCCCGGCCCGGTCAACATCTTCGCGCGATGCTCGACGGTCAGGGGCAACGCGACTTTGCCGAAATGATCCGCGAGACCAAACCCATAATGTTCGATCTGTTGCATCATGGAGTCGCAATGACAGTAGGCGCTGACCGCCGCAAAGGCGTTGGTTCGGGTCGAGAAGGCGAAGGGAGGCCTCTGCTGCGGCGGATCGTAATCCTTGCCCAGTACTGATGGTGAGAGCACGCGCACGCGTGGTCCCGAAAGCTTGCGGCGTCCGCCACCGGCATGATCAAGGTCGAGCAATCCGACAGGATCGCGTTCGGGATCGAGCAGGTCTGCGCCGCTGTCGGGGCGAACCGAAAAGCCACCCATTTTGCTGTCGGGATCGCTCAGAAAGGCATATCCGGCGCAAGCCGAAGCAATCGGCGACTTGCGTATCAACTTTTTTTCAAGAAGGTCGAACAGAACTCGATGTGCAATGGAATCGCCGCTCGCCACAGGCATGAAGACGGTTGCGCTGATCGCCAGGCCAAGATTGCCGTCATAGAACTTGCTGCCGTCTTTCCGGACATACGCAACGAGCCGCGCATCGTCGATCCCGGCGGTTCCATCGGGAAGGCCAAGGATCGGGCCCAGAAAGTCCACGGCCAATTCCGCAGGGACTTCATCCGCCCACGTCGGATTCAGCTTGCGGAACGTTTGCTCGACATGGTCCGAGGTGATCGACAGGCGAGCATTTTCGATCGTCGTCAATCGCGCGCTGGTGATTTGCGGGGTCCGCTTTCGGTGCTGGACAACGATGCGTATCGCGCTGCCCAATGCGTCCGGGACAAAGTCGGGAGTTTTGTCCAGCGGAGCCGTCTGCTGGCACCAGACGATCGTGGTCTCGGTCACGGAATTCCGCTTCAGCTCGCGGGGGGCGACCCATCGAAATTTCGATTTGTCGGAGCGGCCGGGTCCATCGGAATTGATCGTGTCCCTGAGATGTTCCAAGTCGCTCTTTTCGAGCGGTAGGAGTTTTCTTTCGAGCGCCGCCACCTGGAGATATGCGAGCGCTGCCTGCTTCGCAGATTGGCCGGGCTCACCTACCGCGGGCGTCTGCAAATGGCGCAGCTCGCGAATGGTCCCGCGGGCATCCTTTTCAATCAAAAGGTCCGGTTCTCGCGGAAGCATCACAGATCACCTCAAGGGGCTCTCGATCTCCGGCACGACGGGCCTGATCATGCTCCCTGTGGTTGCGTGAGGCAAGCGTCCTGCTTGTCGCGGAGAACCGCCGGAAGGCTTGCTGGCGATCGGCGATCGTGACGAGCCTCACGCAATCTTCAGCGTAAGCTCGTTTACCTCCGTCTCGGCGAAGCCCGCCTGCAACACCTCTTCGCGCTTGTGGCGCAGATGCGCGCGCAGAATGTGGGAGAGGCCGGCGCCGTCGCGGCGCTGGAGCGCGTTCAGGATGGCTTCGTGCTCGCTGACGGCGAACGCCCAGCGCTGCGCACTCATCGGTGTGACGTAGCGCGCGCGGCGGATGCGCGCGGTCACGGATGCGTAGAGGCTGGTGAGAACGGGATTGCCGGCCGCATTGACGATCCCTTCGTGGATGGCGCGATTGCCGCGATAGTACTGGAGCAGATCGCCCTCGCGATAATGCTGCACCATCGCCGCGTGAGCCGTAGCGATCTCCGCAATCTCGCGATCGGTAATGCGTTCGCAGGCGAGTTCGCCGGCCAATGCCTCGAGACCCTGGCAGACCTCGAAGAGGTCGCGCATGTCCTTGTCGGTCAGCTTTGCCGCGCGCGAGCCGCGATGAGGAAGGAGCTGCACGAGGCCCTCGGCGGCCAGCACCTTGAGCGCTTCGCGCAGCGGCGTGCGCGAGATGTCGAGCCGCTCGCACAGCTCGCGCTCGGGAATCCGCGCGCCCGGCGGGATCTCGCCGTCGAGCAAGATGTCGCGGATGCGACCGACGACTTCTTCATGCAGCATGTGGGCAACTCGTGTTTTGAATGCAAAAATGGTCTGATAGACGAAAGTTCGGC
>JAEWHT010000025.1 GCA_023387695.1 Pseudomonadota bacterium
GCCTGTAGCTCAATGGTTAGAGCCGGCCGCTCATAACGGTCTGGTTGCAGGTTCGAGTCCTGCCGGGCCCACCAGCCTTCGCTCGCTTCGCGAGCTTCGGCTCGGCGAGCCGGTGCCACGAGTGAGAAGCGAGGCGAGCGAAGGCTGTCGCGCCGAAGCCCAACGGGCGAAGGCGGACTGATTATGAGCTACGCGTGGCGCGGCCACGCGGAGAGCGCGGAGCGAAGCGTGGTGTCCGGCGCAGCGGAAGCGAAGACGGACGAATTGCTGCAAGCCCGCCGCCACACATCGAATGCGAAGCGAGCGAGGGCCCGTTGCGCCCAGGCACGTAAGCAAAGGCGGATTGCCGCCAGCACCGACCCGCAGCGCAGATCGCAGTCGACCCTTGATCTCACGCAAGGGTTGCGCTTTGATGAAACATATATTTGGCGATCGCCCCTACCGCCATTTGCCGCGACAGCACCAATTCTAGGATTTCTACTGATGAGGAACGCCGTCATATTGTTGGGCATTTCCGCCGCTTACTTTTTGGCCTCGAATAAAGCCCTTGCCGCAGACTCCTGCACCGGGATTTGGTTACCCGTTTTAAACGTTTGCGCATTCGGCACCCCACCGCAAAACATCCGACTTGATCCGAGTGACAAGGATCATTTGCTGACTATAACTTCTCCTAAGGGAAAAAAGCCCCAAAATGGCGATGAGCTATACAAGGTCAACCTGCAGTGCGAGACGATCAGGACCCCCGGGCTAATTGATTGGGGGCCTTTTGTCGAAACTTCTGTCGCAACAAGTCATATCATTGCGCTGACTCCCACTAAGCTATCGTCGTCGCAACTCCCCACCGACGCAAAGGCGGCTGTAACTGTATTCTCCGTTTCGGGAGACAAGAAGAGCCGCAATGTGTTTCTAAACGACAACTGCGGAGCTCGCTTCGCTGTTTCGGGGCGTGACAAGCTCTTTATCTCAGCGTCCGCGAACAAGACTTCGACGAACCAGCCGGGTCCAGTCTCATCCTTAGTCGGCTCACTTATCCAGGTCGCGCTTCCTATACTCCCTCTCTTCAGTGGCGTGGGAGCTGCGACTACCGTGCTAAAGGGCGTGTCAGCAACTAGTGATCCTCTTAAATCACTCTATGGCCAACTCGATCTTGGCAATACAGTTACGACTTCGAAGCAACTCTACCAAGGGGACAATGTTGTTCGCACACCCTACAGCACCGTCGTTGTAAACCTTTCGAAGATCAAGTCCGTGATACAAGACCCCGATCTTATTGGGCCTTTTGAGAATATTGTAAAAGATGCGTACACAACGTTGCAGCTCAGCAACGTCGATGCGGCGGCCCTCGCCCAGGGATGTCGGCGGTTCGATGCTCTGATGCGGGACCGCAATCTTTCGCCCGACGACATCTCATACGGTCTTGTTCTTCTTACTCAGCTATACGGCTTCGACCAAACGAAAACGCTTACGTGCATGGGCAAAGATCTCGCGCTCTCTGGATTGAAGCACGACGCTCTTTGGAAGCGTTTTGGAGACAAACCTGCTTATGCCGAAGATGATGTTAAGGCAGCTTTTTTCAACGATGACGTCGCTCCCAAGCCACCCCATAAAGACTTTGCAAGAATTCGTACAACTCTCAGCTTCGCTTTGGACGCCTTAGGCGGCTACTCGCGCTCACGAGGAAAAACTAGCGCTGAGACCGAGACCTACTTCGCAGACACAATTAACGTTGTAAATCTGCCGGGTACACCATTCGATGGCCATACCGCTGGAGCGAAATGGACACGCGATGACTTCTTAAAGAAATTCATTACTGCCGACGAAACATCGGTATTTAGAATTGCTTGCCTCACGTCAGATACGGAAGGAGATGCGCTTTTCCTTGCCTTCACCGCCAAGCCTCCCGAGCAATCTACTTTCGTTGACGATGACGCTGTGGCACTTCGCATTTGGCTAAACGGTTCCGGTAAGGTCGGCTGGGTCACGTTCGACCAAAACACCGACCTGGTAGAAAAGGCGGTTCCAGCGTCCCGTCACTGTGGACCAACTCTCGCCGTCAAGCCCCTTCCCAAACCTCCTGCGACCACAGACCTGAATTCTAAAGATAAATTGCATTCTCTAGCAGGCGTCTATTAGGAATTCTCCCCGGCCGTCGGACCTTATAAGCGGATGAATCTGGTTGTGTGATCTTTCGGGTGCTACGTCACATTGCCGGCGCGGTCGAAATTCAAGCTACCGCGCTTGTTGCGATTTTCCGTTTGCAGTCGGCCGCCGGCGTGTTCGTTGTACTGGAGACAGCGGGTGTGATGAGGGAATGCGATGTGTTAGCGCTCTAATCTCATCTAATCGATCTCACGACTCAGTTGGTCCTTAGGCGAAATGGCCGGACCACAAACTCTCAAAAATTTCACGCACTTCCCGTGGTGGCGCTATGCATAAAACTCGATACTTATCCATGGAGGCTGCCGCGCCGAAGCCAAAGGTCGAACGCGAGTTCATGCTTGCTATTCCAAGGACCGCTTCGATAAATTTGAGACCATGACTTCCTTTGCCCAGGTCCCCGAGAAGGGGACTCGTGCGCTACGGTGGCTGCCCCTCGTTGCTGCCATTGCCGCAGTCACGACTGCGGCTCCCTTGGCGTGGGATGGCAAGGACTTTCGTACGTTTCTACTTCTCATCTCACTCTACCTGCCCGCGGTCGCTTTGATTTGCATCGGGCTCAGCGTCTGGGCGGCACTCGAGAGGAAATCACCCCGAGCGCGTTCGATCGCCATCTCACTCGTCGTGATGCTCACGTTTATCGGCGGAACACTTTGGGCGCTCCCCGCAGCGAAGGATCAGCTTCGCTTTCTGGCTTGGTCTCTCAAGCACAGCGATGCACTGGAAGAGTTCGCAGACAAAGACTCGATCATGCTAGAGTGGGAAAGCTGGGGGATGGCGGGCATGGAAAGCGACGCTTACCTCGTCTCGAACCCGAGGAATAACCTCACTCAGGACGGCGGGGCTGCCGAGTGGCTCCACCACGTCGGATCAAGTTGCGACATTGTTGCGTCGAAACGCATGCGTCGTGGGATTTATATCATCACGACTTACAATTGCCCGCTGCGATAGGAAGCATGCATTAGCGCACTCCTCCCTGTCACGCCCGCTTCTCTCAATCCTATCTCTCTCATTCCGGGACTGAACATGCGCAAGCATCTCGCGATTTTGCTGATCTCGTGCTGGGCCACCTCGGCTCACGCACAAAAGGCCGACCTCGTCGTCACCAACGCCAAGATCGTGACGCTGGATGGCGCATCGACGATCGCGCAGGCCCTCGCGGTCCGCGAGGGCAAAATCGTTGCCGTCGGCGGCAACAATGCCGTGGACGGCCTGACCGGACCCACGACGCGCCGCGTCGACGCCGGCGGGCGCACGATCATTCCGGGATTGATCGATTCCCACATTCACGCCGTGCGCGCCGGCCTCACCTACGCGACCGAGGTCAACTGGATCGGCGCGAAGACGATCCCAGAGGCGATGGAACGCCTGCGCCAGGCGGCCAAGGCGCGACCGGGGGCCTGGATCATCGTGGCCGGTGGCTGGAGCGAATTGCAGTTCGCGGAGAAGCGGCGGCCAACCCTGGGTGAAGTGACGTCGGCCGTTCCCGACAATCCGGCTTACATCCAGTTGTTCTATTCAGCCTTGCTGATGACGCCGAAAGCGCAGCAGGCGCTTGGCCTGTCCGCGGATCAATTGCCGGCCGGCATCACGGCCGAACGCGCCGCATCGGGCGACACCACCGGCTGGTTCAACGGCTCCATCGTCAGCATCTCCGCGCTGTTCGATCGGCTGCCGCGGCCGAATTTCGAGGAGAATGTCGCAGGCACAAGGCAGTTCTTCACGGAGCTCAATCGTCTCGGCATTACCGGGCTCGTCGATCCCGGCGGCTTCAGCATTTATCCCAGCCATTACGCCGCCCTGCAAAAGCTCTGGCGCGAGAAATCATTGTCGGTGCGGGTCGCCTTCAGCCTGTTCGCCCAGAATGTCGGCGCGGAATTCGAGGAATACAAAAACCTCACGCCGTTCCTGCCGATGGGCTTCGGCGACGACATGCTGCGCTTCAACGGCATCGGCGAGCGCATCACCGGCGCCATGTACAACAACAACGCGCCCGACGCGGCCGCGAAGGCGAAATTCCTCGAGATCATTCGCTGGGCCGCCAAGCAAGGGCTCGCGGTCACCATCCACTGGCAGGAGGACAAATCCGTCCATGAGCTGCTCGACCTCTATGAAGAGGTCAACAAGGAGACGCCGATCGCGCCGCTGCGCTGGTCCATCGCCCATCTCGACAACACCACGCCGGAAACGCTTGCGCGGATGAAGGCCCTTGGGATCGGCTGGACCATGCAGGACGCCATGTATCTCGGCGGCGACCGCATCGTCGCGCAGGCCGGCGAAGCCACGCGCAAAATGCCGCCGATCGTCACGGCGCTGCGCATGGGCGTCCATGTCGGCGCCGGCACGGATGCGCATCGGGTCGCGTCCTACAATCCGTTCGTCGCGCTGCAATGGATGCTCGACGGCAAGACTGTCGGCGGCCTGCCGACGCGCGGCTCGGACGAAACACCCAGCCGCGAAGAGGCCTTGCGGCTTTATACCGTGGGAAGCGCCTGGTTCTGCTTCGACGAGACGCGGCGCGGCACGTTGGAGATTGGCAAGCTCGCTGATTTTGCGGTGCTGGATCGGGATTTCATGACAGTGCCCGTGGAGCAGATTGGGGCTACGGCGTCTTTGTTGACGGTCGTGGGCGGCAAGGTCGTTTATGCGGGGGATGGTTTTGCGAATGCGAAATAGGACCTGGTGGCCGGCTGTGCGCCAAATATTGCGGTTCAAAAACTTATCAATTGAGTCGCCCGGCCAAGTAAAACGGGGATAACCCACTTGCGCTCTAGACACACTTGCACGGCGGTTAGAAGACAAGCTCGGAACGCTTAGGTTGAATGAGTTCGAGGGCTTGCTCGATGAAAACTCGTATTGGCATTTGCGGAGCGCTCGTCGGGACCTCCCTGATGTCATGCAGCGTAGTCCCAACACTCGAACAGGCGACCGGAGAGGAAAAGCCCGCCATCCTGATTAGTCAGATTGTCGAACGGGTCAAATGCGAGCTATCGGACTCCTTCGATGCCCGGATCGACGATGAGCAATTCAGATGGCTGCAAAGCTGGACGGCTAAGGTCGATCTTACCGTACAAATCAATGATCAGGGTGGC
Organism: Pseudomonadota bacterium; assembly: GCA_023387695.1. Lineage (GTDB taxonomy): Bacteria > Pseudomonadota > Alphaproteobacteria > Rhizobiales > Xanthobacteraceae > Bradyrhizobium. Next base: position 5,250 of record JAEWHT010000025.1, read on the forward strand.
GTATCGCCGTCCGGAAGTTATACCGCCTATCAGAAAAATGCCTTCAACTACGCAGCAGGTTCGACAAGTCTGACGACAACAGCGATTCAGGCGGTCAATCAGAGTTTTACGCTTAGCGTCGGAGGCGGGTATAACGAACAGGCGCAACGTTCCGAAACAGTCTCGTTCGCCGTCTCGTTACGGGAAATGAAAGACTGGCGGTCGGGTAAGCTTTCCTACCGTGGGAAATATCCCGAGCAGGCGATCGGCGATACGCCACATTGTAGTACTATTCGCCCGGAGCTTCGTGGCTATCTCGGCTTGAAGGAATGGATTGATTCCGCTTTGACTCCCATTGAGATCGGCCAACTTCACGCTGGCATTCATCCTGATCCCGTCAACACGCCAAGCAAGCCCGCTGGAGCCCCTGCCGGCGCCAAGGGATTCAGAGCCGTCGACATCGACATAAACAAAGCAAAGGCCCGCGTTGATATTGCTGTAAGTCGCGCGACGTCGGCTGCGAGCGCTGCCAGAAAATCGGCGACGGCCGTTGCGGACTCCGCCGCGAAGATTCAGGCGGCGAAGGGCAAATATATAGATCCGTTCATGGAGGTGCTAGCGCCGGATCTGAAGCGCACGGTTACGCTCGATATGAATACGTTGGCAAAAGCACTTACCACATCGCAGGCTGATGCGAAGGACGCGAATGCAGCCAAGGACGACGCTGATAAGATCAAGCGGGAGGTTACGGATGCAATCGACGCCGGAAAAACGGTGTTTCCCGAGGATCAGGTCAAGCAAGCGGAAATTGATGCAACGGATGCCGACAATTTCGCGTCCAACGCAAGCGCGCAGAAAGACGGGGCCGCAAAAATCGAAGATGATCTGACACACTTCAAGCCGAACCCGCCGATCGATGGCCTCCTGCATTCCGTCCAGTTTGTTCTTGCGTACAACGCAAGCATTACTCCGAACTGGAGCCTGCTATTATGGAAGGGCCCCGGTCTAACTTTGCCTGGCGCGTCACTCTCTGGAACAAGAACTCACATTCTGAATATTGCTTTGGGCTCGCCGACGGAGCAGGCGCGTCTCATTCAAAATATCACCATCGCGAACACGGGCCCACACTAGGACCGCTTCTTGACAACATGATAATAGTTCCCGGCGTCGAAGTTTAAGCATGGAGCGATCATGACAGCTTATTTCATCGTGCAGGTTTCAATCACCGACGAAGCGCAATACCAGAAGTACCGCGAGACGGTTGTACCCTTCATTGCCAAGTTTGGCGGCAAGCTCGCCGCAAGGGGCGCGAAGGTGCATGTCTTTGAGGGCGAGCATGACACGCGGCCGGTGGTCATGTTCGAATTTCCAAACATGGATGCTATCCACGCTTTCTGGAATTCGCCAGACTATCCGGCAATCAAGAAAATCCGCGAGGGCATAGCGACCCTAAATGCTTGGGCATTCCCGGGAATCTAGCTTAAGCTTTAGCGAATCCACAGCGGGTCTCAACGTTCGAGCTTCATGAGCATCTTGTCAATCTTATCGAACAGAAATCCATTGTAATCGTCGGCGGCATCTTTCAATGCAAGCATTTGACAGATGTCATCGGTGCTTAGACTTACAATGAGCTTTCCGTGCTCTCGCAATGCGCCACGGGCGGCAGCAGACGCGCTCTCATGCGCATCTGTACGTGATATGATGAACGCTACGCTTCTAAGCGCTTTTTGATGAAGATATTTTTCAGTTGTATAGACTTCACCTTGACGAATTGGATCTTTGTAGTTCTTGCACTCGAAAATTACGTATTGAGAGTGGAATCGCTCCTTTATCATCCGCCAGACGTCATTTTCTGATCCGACTCTTGCGATTAAGTCGTATCTGTTCATTCCCGTGTCGCTCACAGCCTGCGAAGACCACGACACAAGGTCAGTCGCAAATATGTAACGCAAGGCTGCCTCGATCGCGATTTCAAATTTCCGATAATGTTGCCGTCCCGTTTTGACGCTATTCATATCCTTGCAAAGTTGCGTACCGGTTGAGATTGGCTCCTCAAGTATTGGCGCAGCAGCAATCTGGCGTACAGGGGTGTCGAGGACATCCGTTGTGGAGCGATCTTCTGCAGGGACTAATGGCTGAACATCAGAACGTATCAGCGTTTCTCTCAAAATCTCTTCTAACCGAAGCGCTAGCGGGGGATATTTCGCTGCTAGAGCCTTCAGTAAATCGTAGTCGTATATCGTTAGCTGAGGATAATCAGCGACCATCGCCCTTTGGACCGGCAACGGAACACGAGCAGACGTTACGATGACGGCGCGGTCTCGTTCGAAGAAACGGCGTAGATGTTCGACCTGCTGCACTGACTTGAATAGAGCGTCTGTTGCAAGAGAAAGCGAGCGGAATAGCTTGATTTCTACAACGGCCGTGGCTTTCGTCTTCGACGTAAGGATAAGATCAGCTTCGACACGAACAGATCCTTGTCGAACTACGACATTTTGTGCGACCAAGAATCCCTCAGCGCGAAATATGTCGGCCACTAGCGATTCAAAAGAGCGATATCGATCCGTCGCTACCATTCGGCCCCCCAGCTGACTAGTGCGCAATATGTGATCGTAAGCAGAAGTAGCACATTCCTTCCATTCTTCGATAAGTACCCAGACGATAACGCCCCGTTGCTTAGGTCCCGCTCTCGAATAGCCCTCGGACAATGGACAGGATAGGGCCTAAAGGCCCTTATCCGTCGATGTCCAAGGAGAGGAGTTGCGGTGACAGTGCGCAAAATCGAGCCATTCAATCCAGGCACACCTCACGCCTGGTCACCATTGTGATCGCTGTTGCCGTCAGCCAACGCCTGAATCGCCGCACTCGTTATCAATAAAGTGCACCGTCTCCGTCATCCGACTCCCGCCCGGTCGTCTTCACGGCTTCATGAATTTGAGCACGAACTCGTCCTTGGGTTGGGGCGGGTCGGGCGTGTTCTTGTCTCTGGGATCGTTCGGATTGCGCAGGAAGTTTCCTTCGTCGGCGAGCTTGAAGCCTGCCGCCTCAACTTCCTGGAGAAGGAATGCTTCCTCGATGCGATGCAACGTGCCGGATTCGGAGATGCCGGTCCCCGGCCGCCCCGAATGATCGGCGACGACATAGAGACCTCCCGACTTGAGCGCGCGGAAGATCGCCTTGTTCATCGCCGCGCGGTCCACGCCGAGGTGTCCGAGGTCGTGATAGTTGAACATCAATGTCACGAGATCGAGGCGCGCATCCGCGAGCTCGGGTGAGACGGGGTCTTCAAACGGTCGGGAGAGCGCAACGATGGGGGCGGCCTGGACGCCGTTGCTTCGGAGAGCCTTGTCACGTTCGGCAAGCGCCACGGACGACGGACGTGGCGCGGCTGGAGGCGCTGCGGTTGCCGCAGCAGGCGCGGCGGTCGGGTTGCTGTTGCCCTCCGGCGCGGCCGGGGGCGTCGGGACCTGGTTCGGATCACGCGGCCGGCTTTGGCCGTAAACCTTGCCGGCGGGACCGCTCGCACGCGCCAGCAATTCCGTGGTGTAACCGCCGGCCGCGCTGATATCGAGCGCGACGATACCGGGGCGAATTCCGATGAAGCCCAGGATCTGCTCGGGCTTGCGGCGCTGATCGTTGGTTCGATCTGCTGCAGTGCGATCAGCGCTCTTCACGATCTCAGCGATTTGCTCAGGTGAAAGTGGTTGCTTCTCCTGCGCACTCGCGACGTAAGTGTTGAGGAGCAGGCCGGCGCTGACGGCAACCGCCGCCAACAGAACCTTTCCTCTGCCGTTCATGGGCTTGCTCATCTCTCTCTGGCCATTCCGATTGACGGGATAAAACTCCGCGATAACCCTAGACGATTTGTATTCTCCGGCCAATGATCGGCGGGTATCGAATGTCTGGGCATCATCAGGCTGTTCCGCTGCTGTGCCCGCAACACCGCCCTCCCGCGGCAGGAGAAATTTCATGACCAGTGAAAAAGGCCCGAACATCAAGAAGAAGCAGAAATGCAAGAACTGCGAGGGCAAGGGCTTGCTCAAGAAGGGCGACAAGGTGGTGAAGTGCCAGCGTTGCAAAGGCACGGGGCTGCGGTAATGAGGGCGGCCCATGCCACTCCATGTTTCCGAACCTTCCGGTGACCATCCGCGCAAACGCGCGCGGCACCTCCTGATCGCGGCCCTGCTCGCATCGTTTGCCATTGCGCCCACTCGCCTCCGCTCGGAGCCGATCAAACCCTTGGTCATGGCCACGAACCAGCCGGACACGACCTACGAAGGCCAGTGGCAGCGGCGGGTCTATGAGGAGGCGTTCAGGCGGCTCGGCGTTCCCTTCGAGGTGACGTTGATGCCGACGGCGCGCATGACTGCGATGGCGGATTCCGGCGCTGTCGACGGCCAGTTCGTGCGCGTTTTTGCCTACGCGGATACGCACCCCGAGCAGGTGCGGGTGGAGGAGCCGCTCTATCAAGTGGTGTTCGGGCTGTGGGTGAGCAATCCCGCGTTCAAATTGTCACGCCTGGAAGATCTGGCCAAGACAGCTTGGACCGGGATTTACCGGCGTGGTGTCGAGCAGTGCCAGAACGCCTTGTCCGGGGTGATGCCGAGCGATCGCCTGTCCAGCGTGACGACGACGGAGCTTGGGCTGCAAATGTTGCTGGCTGGCCGTGTCGACTTCTATTGCGAGCTGGACGGCGCCGTGCTGAACGCGCTGTACTTGCCTGAGTTCAAGAATGTCACCTCGGTTCGCCTGCTGTTGACGTATGGCGATACGATCGCGCTTCATCCCTATCTGCACAAGAAGCATGCCGAGCTGGCCGACCGCCTGGCCGCCGTTCTCAAGGAGATGAAGGCGGACGGCTCGCTGGAGCGCTTTCGCCGCGAGGTCAAACATGAATTGACGGGACAGTGATCCTTCGAACAAGGCTGGATGCAGGAGCGCGACATGCATGCCGGCCAGCGATCCGCACGATTGCCGGATCTCGAGATTGACTGGCTTGCACCGGCAACACGACCACGAACGCGATCACCTCACCGGCGCGGCTGATCCGTTGGGGCAGGTTCGGTTGCCGGCGCCATGTGACGTCGCCACGGCGGTGGCGCGTACGGCGCTCGCAATGCTGCGTCGTTGTTAGCTTTAGTGATCGAAGGCGACACCGTAACCGGCTCCGCTTTGAGCGGAGCGGCGTAAAGTGCCACAGCCATCAAGCCGATTGCGATCGTCTTACCCATCGCCGACCCCTCCGCGTGGTACGGAAGCCGTATCATAGCGCTGAGGCGTGGCGACGGTAAGGCCAAAAGGGCGTTGTTTCGGCCTCACCGCCCCGCGACGGCCGGGCGCCAGCCGCGATATTTCGGATGGTCCTTGCCGATCGGAAACGCTACTGCCGTACCGGTTTCAGCGGCGTGATAGAGAGCGGTGATCAGTTCCAGCGAACGCCGCGCGTCCTGCAGCGTCACCGGCAACGGACCATCGGTTTCCAGCGCCTGATGATAGGCCGCCATCAAACCTTCAAACCGCGACGGCACGAACGCAAAACCATCCAGCGCCTTGGCGATACGCGCCTCTGCTTCCGGCGAGGTCGCGATGATCTGCCAGGGATCATCGCCCGGGGCATAGGGCGCCAGCGAGCTCTCGAAGGTGACGTGCTCGAAGCAGAACCTCAGACGGCTGATCTCCTTCGCCGACCCCAACGTCGCCGCGAGCGAGGCCAGCGCGCCGCTTTCCATCACGAGGCTCGCCACCGCACAGTCTTCGACCTCGATGTCATTCACGCGCGTTGCGGTGCGCGCATAGACCGAGGAGATGTCACCCATCAGCCAGGTCAGGATGTCGTGGGCATGGATGGCGTGGGTGAGCAGCGCGCCGCCCAGCTCCGTCTCGAAGCGGCCGCGCCACGGCACCGAATAGTACGCGGCGCCGCGCAGCCATGCGGTCTCGATGGTCGCGAGATACGGCTTGCCGGCAAGGCCAAGCTCGATGATGCGCCGCGCCTTCTGCAGGCCGTTGCCGAAACGATACTGGAAGATCGGCATGATGCGCCCGCGTGCGCCGGCCTCGGCGGCAGTGACCTGGTCGATCTCGTGCAGCGAGCCGACCAACGGCTTTTCGCAGATCACCTGCTTGCCGGCCGCGAGCGCCGCCATGATTTGTGGAAAGTGCAGCATCGGCGGCGTGCAGATATCGACGATCTCGATATCGCCCATCGCCAGCACCTCGTCGAACGAGGTGGTGCGGCGTGGGACCTCGAACTCGTCGCCGACGCTGGTGAGGCGCCCCTCGCTGAGGTCGCAGATCGCCAGCAGATCGAACTGATCGCGCAAGCGCGCATAGCCCTCGATGATGTGGCTGCGGCCGATGCCGAGCCCGATAACGGCAACTGTCCTGCGCTTCGACATGCCTTACGCCCTTTCCGCCATCGCCTGCGCGGTGAGCGCCAGCTCCATGGCCTTGAAGCAGCGCGCCTGCGGGATCGCGGTCTCGGTGCGATCAAGGACATCGGCGATGAGCTGGCGGCCATAGGGCAATTCGACATTGGAACAGTCGATGCGGTGGACACCCTTGCGGTCGACCATGATGAGATGGTCGATACCGGGCTGGCCTGCGATATCGATATATTTGCGCAACTCCATATAGCCCTCGGTGCCGAGAATGGTGATGCGCCCGTCGCCCCAATTCGGCAGGCCATCGGGGGTGAACCAATCGACGCGGATGTAGCCGGTGGTATCGCTGGTCTGCAGCAACATCTCGCCGAAATCCTGCAATTCCGGCCGATCAGGGTTGGCGCGGTTCGCGACGGTCGCGCTGACGACCTTGGCATCCAGCGCGTCGGCGAAGAACAGGAACTGCTCGCATTGATGCGAGGCGATGTCGGTGAGGACGCCGCCGGTGCGCTCGCGCGAATAGAACCAGTCGGGCCGCGGCAGGTTCTTCAGCTTGTGCGGACCGAGCCCGACCGTGTTGATGACTTTGCCGATGGCGCCGGCCGCGATCAGCTCGCCGGCCTTCACGGTGGAGCGGGTCTCGAAATGCTCGGAGTAGCAGATCGAATAAATCCGCCTGGTTTCGGCCTGGACCTTGCGCACCTCGGCCAATTGCTCAAACGAAGTCATGCCCGGCTTGTCGCTCATATAATCCTTGCCGTGGCGCATCACCTCGACGCCGAGCGGCGCGCGGTCGGCGGGGATGCCGGACGACAGGATCAGCGAGATGCTCTTGTCCTCGAGCAATCGCGCCTTCTCGGCCACGCGTGGCGCTTGCGGATATTTTGCCGCGAAAGCCTGCGCCAGATCATATTCGGGCGCATGAAAGCCGACCAGCTCCGCGCCGGCATTCAGCAGGCACTGAACCTGGCCATAGATGTGGGCGTGATTGATGCCGATCGCGGCGAAACGCAGTTTGCTCATGAGTTTTTCCTTTGTTGGCAGCCCCTACGGGGATGCTCCGATGCGGTCAGCCCTTGAGCCCGGTGGTGGCGATGCCGTCGATCAAGAGGCGCTGGAAGAACATGAAGAGGATGAACAGCGGCAGCAGCGTCAGTGTCGACATCGCAAACAGCGCGCCCCAGTCGGACTTGCCGGTGGAATCGACGAAGCTGCGCAGGCCGAGCTGGACCGTGTAGGAGTTCATGTCGTTCAGATAGATCAGCGGCCCGAAGAAATCGTCCCAGGTCCAGATGAAAGTGAAGACCGCGGCGGTGGCAAGCGCCGGCACCGAGAGCGGCAGGATCACGATCCAGTAGATCCGCCAAGGGCCACAACCGTCGATCATCGCGGCTTCATCGAGCTCGCGCGGGATGGAGCGGAAGAACTGCACCAGCAGGAAGATGAAGAAGGCATCCACCGCGAGGAATTTCGGCACGATCAGCGGCAGGAAAGTGTCGACCCAGTCGAGGTTGAGGAACAGGATGTATTGCGGGATCAGCGTCACATGGTACGGCAGCATCAAGGTGCCGAGCATCAGCGCGAACCAGAACTTCTGGCCGCGGAACTTCAGCCGCGCGAAGGCGTAGGCCGCAAGCGAGCACGACATCACATTGCCGACCACGCTGCACAGCGACACAACGAGCGAGTTCACGAAAAACTTTCCGAACGTCACCTGCAGCCCGGACCAGCCGCGCCAGTAGGCAGCGAGGCTGAAATTGCGCGGCCACAGCGAGGTGGTGCCGAAAATGTCGCTGTCCGGCTTGAACGAGCTCGCCAGCATCCACAGCAGCGGATACAGCATGGCGATCGAGGCGAGACACAGCGCGACATGATAGATCAGCGCGCGGCGGCCTGCGTTGCGAGGAGGCGAAACCCCATCCGATGTCGCGAGATCAGCCATCGTAATGCACCCAGTAGCGCGACGACAGGAAGGACAACGCGGTGAAGGCCGCGATGATCACCACCAGCACCCAGGCCAGTGCGGAAGCATAGCCCATGCGGAAATAGGCAAAGGCCTCCTGGTAGAGATAAAGCGTATAGAACAGCGTCGCATCGATCGGCCCGCCGGTGCCGCCACTGATGATGAAGGCCGGCGTGAACGCCTTGAAGGCGTCGATGGTCTGCACCACGACGTTGAAGAACAGCACCGGCGTCAGCAGCGGCAGCGTGATCCGCCAGAATTGCTGGCTGCGGCTGGCGCCATCGATCTCGGCGGCCTCATAGACGTCCTTCGGAATCTGCCGCAAGCCGGCGAGAAAGATGATCATCGGCGAGCCGAACTGCCACACGCTCAGCGCTACCAAGGTGTAGAGGGCCGTGTCCGGATTGGAGATCCAGCTTGGCCCATGGATGCCGACGAGCTTCAGCGCCTGGTTGAGCAGGCCGTCGCCGGCGAACAACTGGCGCCACAGCACCGAGACGGCGACGCTGGCGCCGATCAGTGACGGCAAATAGAAGATCGCCCGGTACAGCGGCAGGCCACGCAGGCCCCTGTTCAGCATCACCGCCACCAGCAGCGCAAAGGCGAGCTTGAACGGCACGGCCAGCGCGACATAGAGGAAAGTGACGTGCATCGCAGCGCTGAATTTGGGATCGGCGGTGGCGATGCGGATATAGTTCGCAGCGCCGACCCAGCGCGGATTGCTGAGCAAATCGTAATCGGTGAACGACAGATACAGCGAGATCAGCGCCGGCCCCAACGTCAGCCCGAAAAAGCCGATCAGCCAGGGCGCGAGAAACAGATAGCCTGACGCACTCTCGCGCCAGGACAACTCGGATGCTTGCGCGTCCGGCCGGGCCGGCCGGGGTCTCGCAGTGTCGATCAGCGTATCCGCCACCGCTGCTATCCGCGGGCCAGCACGGCGGACGCTTCAGTGACGAACTGCTTGGCGCCATCGGCGGGCGTCAGACGGCCGAAGCCGACCTGCTCGTTGACACGCCGCAGCACGCTCTGGATCTCGCCGGCGCCGCGCGGCGGCGGTGGCGGCAGCGGTCCGACCTTGTCGCTGATCAGGCTGATATAGTCGGCCATGGCGCGGCCGAGGTCATCGAGTGTCGGCGTCAGCAAATTGCGTATCACTGATGATGGCGGCACGCCACGCTCGACACCGAGCAGTTTGCCGGCTTCGGGATCGGAAACGAAATAGCTGACCAGTTGAACCGCCGCCTCGGCCTGTTTCGATTGCGCCGAGACGCTCCACATCATCGCCGGCTTCAGATACTGGCCGGGCTTCGCGCCCTGCCCGCCATCGGGGAACGTGGAGAGGCCGAGCTTGCTCTTGTTGATGGCCTGGAAGCCGACAAGCTGGTTGGAATGGGCAAAGGTCATCGCGATCTTGCCGAGCGACAACAGGTTCGAGTCGATCTCGCCACGGTCGAGCGCCTGGGTATCCGGCGTGGCGCAGGCGCCGCGCTTGCGCATGTCACTCCAGAAGGCGAGCCACTCGGTCATGTCCCTGTCGTCGTAGCCGACCTTGCCCTCGGCCGTGTACAGCGACTTGCCGCGCTGGGCGAGCCAGACCTCGAGCAGCGGTTCGTTGCCACCGCCGTCCTCCATGCCGGTAAAGCCTTCGCGCTTGGCGGCCTTGGTGACCTCGGCAGCGAGATTGCCGATGTCGCTCCACGTCATGTTCCAGACCGGCTCCTTCAGGCCAAGGCTCTGGATCAGGCCCTTGTCGTAGACCATCGCCGTCGAGTTGAGGCCGAGGCTGACGCCATAGATCTTGCCATCGACCTTGCCGCTCTCGACCGCAGCCGGGCTGAAATCCGCGAGGTTGAGGGCTTTCGGCACGTAAGCGTCGAGCGGCAACAGGGCGCCGCGGCGGGCGTATTCGAAGATGTAGCGGTAATCCATCTGCAGCACGTCGGCCGCATTGCGACCGGCAGTTTGCGTCGCGAGCCGCGCCCAATAATCGGTCCAGCCGAGCGACTCGCCGGCGATCGTCACGTCGGGATGGCCGCTCGTATAGAGCTGATTGACCTTGTCGGTGCGCTCCGCCCGTTCCTTGGCGCCCCACCAGAACATGCGCAGCCGCAATGCCGCGGCCGCCGCGGGCAAGCTGCCGAGACCAGCCAGTGCTGCACCGCCGATGCCGGCTCCGATCAATGAACGACGCGAGAGCGCGAAATCGCCCATGACTTATCCTCCCTGACCTCGTGTCGATCAAGGCACGTGTGACGGGCCGATGACACCAGTTAACCGCTTGCCCATGCACGAGTTGCGTAACGTGCTTCTTGTCTGCAAGCGGACCGAAGGTAGCGACGCTATCGGCTTTGTCAAACGCGGGCCCGGTTCGTCCACACGGTTGCCGGACACCGCGTGGCGAGGCCCGTGGCCCATGTTCGGCGCCGCACGGCCGTGCTAGGCTCGCGCATTATTCGGAAATTCATACAGAACCATGGGAGACAAGCGTGACCGCTTTCAACACCGTGCGTTTTCGCGTGAAGCCCGGGCGCGATCAGGACTTTTTGGACGCCCACAAATCCATTGGAACGACCTGGCAGGGCCTCGTGCACGCCAATATCATCAAGACCGGTGACCATGCCTATTGCATCATCGCCGAATGGCAAGACATGGACGCGTGCATCAAGGCGCGGCCGGAGATGATTGCCACCCTGAACTCATTTCGTGAAACCCTCGAAGACCTCGGCGGCGGTCTCGGCGTCACGGATCCGGTGGCGGGTCCGGTCGTCGCGTCCCTGAAATAGCGCCAGCCTCACACCAGCTTCGCACCAGAAATTGCCGCGATAAGAGGTTGTCGCCATTTCCGGTGAGTTGATGAATCGCAGTGAGCGCCGGGCCGCAGCCGCGCAATCCCCGAAGAGCGCGCCGCAGAGTCCTGCCGCCATTCAGCAAAGTCTGGAGGCTGCGAAGCAGGGCCAGGCGCTGTTTGGCCTCGGCCGCTATGCCGAAGCGCTGGAATGCTTCAATGCATTCGCAAAGCTCAATCCCAATGTCGCACCCCTCTATCAAACGCGCGGTCTTTGCCTGCAGCGGCTCGGCCGGCTCGCCGACGCGCAGGCCGACTTCGAGCGCTCCATTGCGCTGAACTCCGGCGAGGCGGAGACGCACAAGAACCTCGGCACACTGCACTCGCGGCTTGGCCGAATGGAACAGGCCTTTGCGAGCTTCGATCGCGCACTCGCGCTTCGTCCGAATTTTCCCGCGGCACTCAACGAAAAGGCGCGGGCGCTGTGGAGCGTGCAATTGCTGGACGAGGCCTTCGCGACCTTTCATCGCTCGCTGGCGATCGACCCCGGCAATGCGGACACGGTCTGGAATCTCGCGCTGCTGCAGATGCTGACCGGAGATTTCGAGCGGGGCTGGCTGGGTCGCGAGGCCCGTTGGACGGCACCGTCGCTCGGCCTTGCGCAGCGCGGATTTGCACAAGCATGCTGGCTTGGCGACCGGCCGATCGAGGGCAAGACCATCTTGCTGCATGCCGACGAGGCGCTCGGCGACTCCATACAGTTTGCGCGCTATGCCCCCATGGTGGCTGCGCTCGGCGCTCAGGTCATCCTGGAGGTCAAACCCGCGGTCAAATCGCTCCTGGCCGGCGTGAACGGCGTTGCACATTGCATCGACCGGTCGGCAACGCCGTCGCTGGCGTTCGACCTGCATTGTCCCATCGGCAGCTTGCCGCTGGCGTTCGGGACGCGGCTCGGTACGATCCCGCTTGCGGAGTCGTATCTTCCCGCACCGGCAGCGGTGGAGGTGAAGGCGTGGGACGGACGTCTCAGCCCCCACACGCGCCTGCGTGTCGGTCTCGTCTGGTCGGGAGATCCCGGGCACAAGAACGATCACAACCGGTCGATCGCCTTGCGCGCGCTTACACCGCTGCTCGATTGCGACGCGCAGTTCGTGTCCTTGCAAAAAGGCATTCGCGATGAGGACCGCGCCTTCCTCGGTGAACGCCGTGACATCATCGACCTCACGGAACAGCTGACGGATTTCAGCGACACGGCAGCACTGGTGTCCTGTCTCGATCTGGTGATCTCGGTCGACACCAGCGTCGTTCACCTGACCGGGGCACTCGGCATTCCCGTCTGGACGATGCTGCCCTTCAACCCGGATTGGCGCTGGCTGCTCAATCGTGACGACAGCCCATGGTATCGATCGATGCGGTTGTTCAGGCAACGCACGCGCGGCGACTGGGCGCGCGTCGTGGACGAAGTTCGCAGCGCTCTCCTAGGCTTCCACCCGGTATAAGCGCCATCGCGCGGGAACACCCTTGAGCTGGTGGCTGCCGTGATCCCTGAGGCGAATCTGGGATTGCGCGGCGAGCAGATCCTTCACCGCGCTCGACACCAGGACTTCGCCGGCGCGCGCCTTCGCAGCAACGCGAGTGCCGATGTGGAAGGCAAGACCAACCATCTCGCCGCCGCTCATCGTGTATTCGCCCGTATGCAGGCCGATCCTGATATCGAGACCGAGCGTGCGCACGGCCTTCCGGATCGCGGTCGCGCAGTTGATGCCGGCGGCAGGCAGCTTGAAGGTCGCGAGCACGCCATCGCCGGTCGTCACGACTTCCTTGCCGCGCGACGCCTTCAGTTCCTTGCGAACCGCGGCGTAATAGAGAGCCACCACCTTGGTCCAGCGTGCATCGCCGAGCTTGGCGGCTTTAGCCGTGGAACCGACAATGTCGACGATCAGGATCGTGGCAAGCGTCTGCTTGACGTCGGCACTGCCGTTGGCGGATTTGCGCGGGGTCGCGATGGCGCCGCTCAGCGGCTCGTAGTCATGGCTTCGCCGCCGCGCGATCGCGGATTTGGTGTAGTCCTGCGCGCGCTGCGCGGTGCCGCAACGAACCGTTTTTTCCTGCGGCAGGTGCGTCCAGTAAACCTTGCGGCTCTTTCCGGCGCCTTGCACCTCGACAGCGCCCCATTTCAGGAACACGGCCGTACCGACCCGCCGCACGCACCATGCCTTTGACGTATATCCGGAGACGTTCGACTGATGCAGGCCGATGCGAAGAAATTTTGGCATGACTATCCGGCCGATCGCTGAACCATGTGGCGGAGCGAGAGCGTAGTTGGACGTTCGTATCTTGGCAACAGCACGCGAAGATTGAACGATATCGTCGTCTACGTTCGGACTGCCGCGATGAGGTCGATCTCGACGGGCGCACCGCGCGGAAGTTCGGCAACGCCGACCGACGTTCGCGTATGCCGGCCCCTGCGGCCGAGATGCGCGACGAGGACTTCCGAGGCGCCGTTCATGACCTGCGACTGTTGCACGAATCCCGGCGCAGAGGCGACATAGCCGGTGATCCGAAGAATCTGCTCGATGCGATCCAATCCGCCCAGAGATTCGGCGAGTGCGGCCAGGCACAACTCGGCGCAGACAGCGGCCGCGCGCTGCGCCGCCGCGAGATCGACCTCTGCACCGACCTTGCCCTTGACCACGAGCTCATCGCCACGACGCGGCAATTGCCCGCTGACATAGGCCACGCCGCCGTGAACGATGACCGACACATAGTCGCCACCCGGCGCGTTCGTCTTCGGCAAATCGGCGCTCATCGCGGTCTCTTTCAGTGATGTCATCCGTGGAACGCAAACAGCTCGATCGGTTCGCTGAAGCCGCGCACGGCGTGCTGGCCGACATGCTCGAGCTTGAACTCCCGGTCCACCAGCTCGGCAAAATCGCGCGACAGTAGCACCGGCTTGCCGACCTGCTTGGTGAGTGCCTCAAGCCGGGAAGCCATGTTGACGGCGGGACCGATCACGGTGAAGTCGAGACGGCTGGTCGAGCCGATATTGCCATACATGACATCGCCGACATGGACGCCGATGCCGTAGTTCAGCGGCGCACGGCCTGTGCCCTTGTTGCGCTCGTTCAGCACCGCCATGGCCTGGCGAGCCTCGGTGACGGCACGCAAGAGATTGGCGCAGGCGTCGGCCTGGCTCAGCGGGAAGATTGCTAGCAGGCCGTCGCCGATGAATTTCAGGATCTCGCCGCCATGCCGGGCGATCGGGTCGGACATCGCGTCAAAATAATCGTTGAGAAGATCGATGACGTCGTCACGCGGCCAGTTGTCGGAGATTTTTGTGAAATCGCGCAAGTCGCAGATCATGATCGCGGCGCGCACGGTCGTTCCGGTGCCGCGCCGGGTTGCGCCGGCGAGGATCAGCTCGCCCGCGTGCGAGCCGACATAGGTCTCCAGCAGGGTTCGCGCCAGGCGGTTCTTGATCCGGATCTCGCTGACGAGCGCGAGCACCGGCAGCAATTTCTTCAGCGCGGCGATATGCGCGTCATCGAAGCCGCCGGGACGATCCGTCGAGAAAGTGACGAGATGGCGCTTGCCGAGGGTGTGGTAGAGCGGCCAGGCCACATAGTCGGTGAGGCCCTTCGCCCGCATCTCGTCATAGAGTGCATGCTTGCGGCCGAGCGCGGGATCCTGTTCCAAATTCTCGCGGACCTCGGTGGCGCCATCCTGCATTTCGTTGGCCGGACTGCCGATGAATTCGGAGCGTTCCCTGACGTCGAAGTCGACCCGCGCGATCTCCGCCTCGTGCATGCCGTCGGCCCACATGAAACGGGCTCCCAGCCATTGCGGATGCTGGATCAGGAGGTGCAGCGTCGACCGCTTGAGCGGGATTCCAACCTGCTGGATGCGGATGCACATCTCGGCAAAAATATTGTCGATGAAGCGCTCGTTATATGTGCCGTTGGTCAGCCACTCCACGACTCCATCGGACAGTGCGGGGGCATTGTTGGCTGGCGCGTTCATATCCTGGCTTTCGGCGACGGTCTGCATCGAGGCAGATATCGTGTTCCGACGCCGCCGCGTCAACCTAGCCATTTGCACGGATTGTGCGCATTTGCCACCGTCTAGCCGACGAGCCGGATCGACCCCAGCACGGCCATCCCCACGACGAGCGCCAGCGTCGACGCCTGGGTCAGTTCGACCTTCAACGTGTTTTCGTGCGAAATCGAAAAATCCTGGCCGTCGAGACGGACGCCGCAATCGCCCTTCGCCGCATAGAGCAAATGAGTTCCGGCGGGCAATGACCGCTCGCCGGGCTCCCTGAGCGCCACCATCTCGATCTCCGTCGCGCCGCGGCGCGCCATCAGATTGACGACCTCGACCGGACCGGCTTCGAGCTCGGTGACAATCTCCATCTCGCCGGTGAAGCGCACGGTGGTGAACGGCTCACGCTCGTCGAACTCCCTCTCCGGGGTTTTGAGCACGAGCCCTCGTCCGCCGATCACCATCTGCAGCCGGTCGATGCCGGCCATATGCGAGAACGGCCCGGGCGCCACGATCGGCGTGGACGCGAAGCGCCACAACAGGCTGTCCCAATCCTTGACCGTCGTACCAGGACGATGCGCGTCCGCGATGTCGGTAAAGACACCGCCACCGTTCTTCCAGGGCGCGCGGGTGTAGTCTTCGGATTTGAGCAGCGTGGTTTTCATGAGTCGCAAGCATCCGGTCGAGGATTACCCGCGCATCATTAGCCGTCTCATGCCTTGCCGTCGAGATGCAGCTTCACGATCCCATCATCACTCGCCCTTGCCGCCGTTCAGCTTCGGCAGGGTCTCGACGATCTTCTGCTTGCCGTCGACGATCTCGGCGAGAAAGCTGGCGCGATCGATGTCGCCGTTCTTGTCCCAGCTTGCTTCCATCAGCATGCCCGGCGCCTTGTCAGGCGTCAGCGTCAGGCCTTTCATCGCCGCGCCAAAGGCCTTGCTGTCGAATTTGCCGAGCTTTTCGGTGACGTATTTGACGAGATAGACCGCAGTGTAGCCCTTGATGCCGTTGTGATCGGGTAGATATTTGAAGCGCTCGGAAAATTTCTTCGCGAATTCCTGGATGGCCGGCACCGGAGCATCAGCGGAAAGACCAACATGACCGCGCACGCCGTTGGCGGCCGGACCGGCGAGCTCGACCACCTTCTGGCTGAGCAGCGTGGTCTCGCCGAACAGCGGCGTCGAGAGACCCTGCCGCTTCGCCTCGATCAGGAAGCGGGCGCTCTCTTCCTCATTGGTGTAAATGAAGGCGGCATCGGCCTTGGCGCTCTTCAGTTTGATCACGTCCGAGCCGAAATCGACCTGGCCTTGCTCGGTAGAGACATCGGCTACGATCTCGATGTTGCGCGACTTCATCTCCTTGACGAAATTGTCGTGACCGCCCTTGCCGAAATCATTGTTGACCCAGAGCACCGCAACGCTCTTCACCTTGAGCTTGTCGTGCAAATAGTTGGCGATCTTCGGCATCGAGAATTGCTGGCCGAAGGCAGTGCGGAACACCCAGGGGTTACCCTGCGTGGTGATGTCGGCGGCTTCCGCGCCGACGATCTGCGGGATTTCGGCCTGTTGCGTCAGCGCCATGTTGACCTTGACCGAGCCGGAATAGATCGGCCCGAGCACGACATAGGGATCCTTGTCCAGAACCTTCTGCACCTGCGCGCGCGAGATGCCGGGATTGCTCTGGGTGTCCAGATGTTCGGTCTGGATCTTGCGGCCCAAAATGCCGCCGGCGGCGTTGATCTCGTCGACCGCGAGTGCGACGCCATCGCGCCAATTGGTGCCCGAGACCGCGCCGGGACCGGAGAGCTCGATGACATCTGGAATGTAGACGGTGCTCTGCGCTTGGGCCACGCCTACGTTGAGCGACGCCGCCAAGGCGATGGCGAGCGGTCCTGCAAGATGCCTCATGATATCCTCCCCTTCGTTTTGCTTTTATGATCCGTCGAAGCCCAGCAGTTTCGCCGGCGTTCGCCACAACAGGCGATGCTGATCGCCCGGATCCGGAAACAGCTTTGGCAGCACTGCGAGCAGCGGGCCGTAATCGAGCCGTTCCGCGGCGCGCAGGAACGGATAGTCCGATCCCCAGACGCAGCGATCGAGCGTGAAGGCCTCGACCAACGCGGCGATGAACGGCCAGGTGTCCTCATACGGATGCGGCTGTTGCGAGAATTTGTAATAGCCGGAGAGTTTGATGTGCGCGTCGCGCTCGCGGCCGATCGCAAGCAGCGCCTGAAAGGCCTTGCCCTTGATCCCCTGCCCGACCGACGGCCGGCCGCAATGGTCGAACACCAGGAGGACCTGCGATTTGTCGATCAGCGGCAGCAAGTCGAGCAGCTGATCGTTCTCGACCTGGATCTGGAGGAATAAGCCGAGGCTCGTCAGCTTCTCCAGCAGCGGCGCTGTCTTGATATAATAATCTGCACCGTGGAACGGCACGTTGAAGGCGACGCCGATCACGCCGGCGGCCTTCAGACGCTCGAGCTCGCGGATGTCGACGTCGTTCTCCACAACGGCGACACCCCTGAAGCGACCGCCGCCCTGCCTCAGTGTGTCGAGCAGGATGCTGCTGTCGCTGCCATAGCCGGTGTTGGTGGCAACGACGAGCGCATGCTTCACGTCGAACGCGTCGAACACGCGGATCAGCTGCGCGACTGGCGCGATCTCCTGCCCGCTCGGCCGGTACGGCGTATCGGCGCCATAGGGAAATCGGACGGGATCGATCGCGTGGATGTGGCAGTCGATCTTGGGGCCCGCCGGCAATGTCATGGCGAAATGCTCCCGGCGCGGTTCAGAACGTGGCTTCGATGGCCTTGATCAGTTCGGGTGTCACGTCAGGCATCACACCGAACCAGGCCTTGAAGGCGAGCCGCGCCTGGTTGAGCAGCAGGCCGAGGCCATTCACGGTGACGCAGCCGCGCGCGCGGGCATCAGCCAGGAACGGCGTCTCCAGCGGCGTGTAGATGAGATCAGCAGCGAGCGTCGTGGGCTTCAATCGCGAGAGGTCAATTTCGAGCGCGCTCTTGCCGACCATGCCGCGATCGGTGCAGTTGACGAGCAGCGCGACATCGCCAAGGGCTGCGGCGCGATCATCCCATGCGACGGTACTGACAGCGGAACCAAATTCCTTCGCAATCGCCTGCGCCTTCTCGGCCGTGCGATTGGCGATGCGAATTTCACTTGCGCCGTTCTCGAGCAGCGCCACGACAACCGCGCGCGAGGCGCCGCCGGCGCCCAGCAGCAGGATTGGACCCGCATCGCCGCGCCAGCCGGACTTGGCATCGCGCAGGCTTTGCACAAAGCCGTTGCCGTCATTGTTGAAGCCGGACAGCGTGCCGTCCTGTTCGACCACGATGGTGTTGACGGCGCCGATGCGCTTGGCGGTCTCGTTGACGCGGTCGAGCATCGCCATCGCCGTCTGCTTGTGCGGCATGGTAACGTTGCAGCCGCGGAATCCGAGCGCGATCAGCCCGTCCAGTGCATCCTCAAGCCGCTCCGGCTTCACGGCGAGCGGCACATAGGAACCGCGGATGCCATGCGCCTTCAGCCAGTAATTGTGAATGACAGGCGAGCGCGAATGCGCGACCGGCATGCCGATGATCCCCGCCAGCCCAAACCCATCCGCCTGCGACATGCCGCGCTTCCCGTCCCTGATAACGCCATTCGGCGCCCGACCATGTTATTTGGTCAATTGTACAAGATGATTAGAGGGAATGGCTAGGCGGCGCAATGCGAATTTGGGGAGCCTGCGCCCCCCCCCGCCTACTTCCTGTTGCCGTCAAAGACCTTCATCCCGGCCGCAGGATCGAGATCGGTTTCGGTAGCTTCGGTGACGCGCGCCATCATCATGTAGAAGCCGAGCGCGACGATGGATTCGACGATCTCCTGGGCGCTGAAATGCGTTCGCGCGGCAGCGAAGACCGCTTCGGGAACGCGGACATTCTCGACCACTTCGCGGCCGAACTTCAGCAACGCGCGTTCGGCGTCGCTGAACGCGGCGGCATCGTAGTCACTGCGCTCGACCGCATCGACCTGGGCTTGCGTGCAGCCGACGCCAAGCGCGATCGGGACATGCTGGCGCCACTCATAAGCGCCGCCTTCTAACTGCGCAGCCTGCAGGATCAGAAGCTCGCGGTTGACCGCACTCAGCTTCTGCTTGTGCAGGATCGAATTGCCGAGCCGCATCGCCGGGATCATGTTGGCCTCGGCATGGGCCATCATGCGGAAGATGTTGAGCTTGACCGGCATGCGGTCGAACGAGGTGCGGATATCGCCGCTCGTCGTCTCCGGATCGATCAGGGGCAGCCTGGCCACGGTACTCTCCTTTGCTTTTTCTCTTCTTGTTGTTACCGCTATCTGCCGCAATCAGCGACAATTTGTTCCCGGCGACGTGCCGCGCGATATCAATGCGCGCAGCATCGCGGCCTGGAAACAGGTTGCCAAGGATGCCGGGATCGAGGTCCAATGAAAAGAACGATAACGGGAGCGCGGGCATGAGCCGCATCTTCGGCGCAGTGCGCCAGAACGGATATGTGGTGCGGGATATCCAGGCCGCGATGACGCACTGGATCGAGGTGATGGGCGTCGGCCCCTGGTACTACATGGACAGCGTCAAGACCGACTGGTTTCGTCATCGCGGCCAGGATTCCGCGGTCGAGATGAGCATTGCGCTTGCGAACTCAGGCGATCTCCAGATCGAGCTGATCCAGCAGCGCAACGACGCGCCTTCGCTGTACAAGGAGTTTCTGGACGCCGGCCATGAAGGCCTGCAGCACATGTCCTACTGGAGCCACGACTACCAAACGCTCTACGACAAGGCGATCGGGCTCGGTTACAAGGTCGGCCACGAAGGCCAGATCGGCGGTGACAAGGGCCGCTTTGCCTATTTCGACACGCAGACCCATCCGGGCACGATCATCGAAATCTCCGACATCAGCGGCACCAAGGGGCCGTTCTTCGAAAAGGTGCGGCAAGCGGCTTTGAGCTGGGACGGCACGCGGCCGATCCGCGAGGTCGGTGGCGCGAAGTCGTAGTTCCGCGACCGCCGCGACGAGGAGAAGCGCCGGCCAGTACCAAATAGAATTTGTATTGCGGCCCCGGTCGGATATTGTTTCCGACATTGAATATCCCGGCTCGGGGGCCGTGATGAAATTCCTTTGTCTGTTTCTTTTCAGCGCCTTGGCGCTTGTGTTCGATCCGGCCGGAGCAATGGCCGACGAGCGCATGGCGCTCGTCATGGGCAATTCGGCCTATCAACGCGCGCCGCGACTTTCGAACGCGTCGAATGACGCCAATCTTCTGGCCGAGACCTTCAAGAAGGCCGGCTTCAGCGTCGTCGAGGCGCGCAATGATCTCTCCGCCCAGGACATGCGGCGTGCATTGCGCGATTTCGGCGCGAAGGCGCGCAATGCCGACATCGCCGTTATCTATTATGCCGGCCACGGCATCGAGATCGACGGCAACAACTATCTGGTTCCGGTCGACGCCCAGCTCGAGAACGACACTGACGTCTATGATGAGACCGTCGGCCTCGACCGCGTGCTGGTCGCGATCGAGCCGGCCAAACGGCTGCGCCTCGTCATCCTCGACGCCTGCCGCGACAATCCGTTTTCGAAGGGCATGAAGCGGACGATGGCGTCGCGCGCGGTCGCCCGCGGGCTTGCGAAGGTCGAGCCGTCGAGCCCAAACACGTTGGTGGCCTTCGCCGCCAAGGCCGGCTTCACGGCGCTGGATGGCGATGGCAACAACAGCCCGTTCGCCACTGCGCTGGCGCATCATTTGGCAACGCCAGGCCTCGATCTGCGCAAGGCGTTCGGCTATGTGCGCGATGAGGTGCTTCAGGCTACGACCAACAGGCAGGAGCCGTTCATCTACGGCTCGCTCGGCGGCGACGATGTGATGCTGGCGCCGGCAGCGGCACCTCCGTCGCCCGCGGCATCCGCCGACTCGAATGCGTCACGCGACTACGAATTCTCTGAACGCGTTGGCACGGTCGAAGCCTGGGATCTCTACATCGCCGCGCATCCGAGCGGATTCTACACCGATCTTGCGAAGGTTCAGCGCAACAAGCTTGCCGCGGCTGCCGGCGCCACGACAGCACCAGCCACAGCCACGATCGAGACGAAGAAGGTGCAGACTTCGACCGTGCTGCCGCCGCAGCCGGAGGCCGCAAAGCCTGTCGCAGCGCCGAAGCTCGCAGCGGTTCCATCGACCGTCACTCCGCCTGCGCTGGCTGCGCCACCGGCAGCCGAGACAAAGAGCGTTGCCGCCGTTCCGTCGGCAAGCTGCACCACGCGGATCGCACGGCACGGCAATGACGCTGTCGGCGGCCCCTTCATTCCGGTCTCGATCAAGCCCAACGTTGAAGGCGCGAGCGTCCGCACCATCGCGGTCTCTCCCAATGGCCGCGAGATCGCCACTGCCGGCGACGACGGCGTCATCCGGCTCTGGGATGCCTCTTCGTTCCGCCAGACGCGTGTGCTGCGGGGACATGCCGGCGCAGTCTACGCGCTCGACTACTGGACCGACGGCACGAAGCTCGCCTCGGCCGGATGGGACGGCAAGGTCAAGGTCTGGGATCTCAAGAGCGACGGCCAAAGCGTGACGTTCGATGCGGGCACCAAACAGTTTGCGGTCGGCTTTGCACCGGAACCGACGCTCAAATATCTGGCCTCGGCTGGCGAGGATGGCGTCGTACGCATCTGGAATCTCGCCACGCGCGAGCTCGCCAAGAGCAGGCTCGATCACCCCGGCACCGATCCCTCGCGTGCTGCCGTCCGCTCCTTAAGCTACGCTCCATCAGGCTCGGGGGAGTTCGTCTCGGCCGGTTTCGACGGCAAGATCAGATTTTATCGCACCAGCGGCACGATCGATGCGAAGGACGCCTATGGCCGCAAGGCGCTGCACGTGGCCTATTCGCCCGACGGCGCGCGCGTTGTCACCGCCGGATCGGATGCGGAACTCGGCTCGGCGAAGGTGTGGGACGTCAAGACCGGAGCCTCGCGTGTGCTGGCTGGGCACAAGGACTACGTCGTCTCGGCCAACTGGTCCGCCGACAGCAAACGCATCGTCACTGGCGGGGGCGGACACGACAAATCGGTGAACCTGTGGGATGCCGATAGTGGCCGCTTGCTCGCAAGTTTTGCGGGCCACCAAGAGGATGTCGAAGCGGTCGCGTTCTTTCCGGGCGGCACGCGACTGATCTCAGCGAGCGAGGACAAGACCATCAAGGTCTGGGATATTTCCGAGCGCCGAATGCTCCTGACCGCCATCGGGTTCGGCGATGACGGCTATGTCAGCTTCACGCCCGAGGGCTGTTACGCGGGATCGAGCGGCGTCGAGAACCGTCTCAGCATTTTCAACGGCAGCCGCTACGAGCCGATGTCGATGGACGCGCGCAAGGCGATGCAGGAGCCCGCCGGGTTCACGTCACTGCTGGCGCGCTAAAGGGCGATCCATGATAGCCTGCCCGCGATCGCCAACCCATCAGCGAGGCAAGCATGTCGAGCACTGACAAGGTTTTCGCCGGCTCGGTTCCGAAGCTCTACGACGAATACCTGGTCCCGCTGATCTTCTCCGTTTATGCCGACGACCTCGCCGGGCGCATCGCTGCGCTGTCGCCCTCGGACCTGCTCGAGATCGCCGCAGGCACAGGCGCGGTGACACGAGCCGTGGCGGCGCTGCTGCCGTCAGGTGTCCGCTATGTCGCGACCGATCTCAACGAGCCCATGCTTGCGGTGGCGAAGCAACGTCAGGGCGACGATCCCCGCATGTCTTGGCGTCAGGCCGATGCGCTGACGCTGCCCTTCGACAACGCCACGTTCGACGTTGTCTGCTGCCAGTTCGGCGCGATGTTTTTTCCAGATCGCAGCAAGGGCTACGCCGAGGCCAAGCGGGTGTTGAAGCCTGGAGGCACTTACCTGTTCAACGTGTGGGACCGCATCGCAGATAATGTCTTCGCGGATGACGCGACCGCCACACTCGGCAAGGTGTTTTCCGACAATCCGCCCCTGTTCATGGCGCGGACGCCGCACGGCTATCACGACAAGGCTGTCATCAACGCCGATCTCGAGCGCGCGGGCTTCAAGGACATCTCGATCGAAACCAGGACGGCGATGAGCCGCGCACCCTCAGCGGAGTATGTCGCGATTGCGTACTGCCAGGGAACGCCGCTGCGGGGCGAGATCGAGGCCAGGGATGCCAGCAAGCTTGACGCGGCGACGGACGCGGTCGCCGAGGCGATCCGGAAGCGCCACGGCTCCGGGCCGGTCGAAGCGAAGATTCAGGCGCTGGTGATCACGGCAAGGCCGTAGTGGCGGGAGCAGTTGGCTCCCGCCTGCGCTTACCAGAAGCTCCGTTGCATCGGCTGCGGCTGCATCGGCTGATAGTACTGGTACTGGCCGGCGCGGCGGCGCGGATTGACGGGTTGCGGGTTGGGATCGCGCTGCCCGAAGAAGAAGAAGCCATTGCCGCCCCAGCCATCGTCGCTGGCCATTTCCACCGGCGGTGCAGTCGGCTTGCGGGTGATGAATCCGCCTTGTGGATGGTTGCTCAGAACTGCAACGAACTCGGTGCGGTAGTTGGTCTCGGCGCTCAGCGGCTCATCCGAGATGATGATTGATGAGCGCGGCAATGCTGTCGGCGCGATGCGATCCCACACCTCCTGCGGGATGGTGATGCGATCGAGCGCATCCTTGGCGGTATCGCCCTCGTCGATGCTGACGACGCTCCAGCGCAGGCCGCCGGTGTCGTTCTTCGCCATCGCCGTGAAGATGTGCGTGCCGAGCGGCTGTTCCGGATTGCGGATTGTGACGGGAACTTCGATGCTGGTGTCGAACACCTCGCCGCCGCCATCCGGCGCCGGCTTGTGGGTGTTGCGACGGACATAGAGCTTCTGCGTCGAGCGGCTGATGTAGACCGAGACCGGCTCAAGCGCGAGCTTGGCGTCAAGCGCCGCCTTCACGGCATCGGCCTTCTTGGTGGCGGCCGCCTTGGCAGCGTCCTTGGTGGCCGCAACCGCATCGCGCTTCGGCTGCGCAGCGGCCTTGGCGGTGTCGAGCTGGGTTGCCACATCCGCGGCCTTGGCGGCGGCCTTCTGCTTCAACTCGTCGGCCTTCGCCTTGGCTTGGTCGTTCTTGGCGTTCGCGACCAGCTTGTCCGCATAGGCGTTTTCGGAATCGGCGCGGGTCTTCTGCTGCTCCAGCTTGCGCAGCGTCGCCGGAAGCGATTGCGCTTCCTTGGCAGCCGCGGTCGCAGCCTTCTTGGTCTCGTCGGCCGCCCTGGTGGCATCCTCGGCCTCGGCGGCGAGCTTGCCGATGCGGCCGGGTGCCGCTGCAATGGCGTCCTTGCTCGGGATGAACAGCGAGGGATGCGAGAAATCGACCGGGGCGGCGTCGTTCGGCGAAATGATTACCCGCATGCCGATATCGGTCTTGTTGAACAGGCTCTCGGCAAAATTAAAGGGCATGCGCACGCAGCCGTGCGAGGCCGCGTAGCCGGGCAGCGGTCCGCCATGCAGCGCGATGCCGTTCCAGGTGATGCGCTGCATGTTCGGCATCCAGGCATCGTCATACATCGACGAATGGTGATCCTTGTCCTTCTCGACGACGGCAAAAACGCCGGCCGGCGTCTCACGCCCGGTCGTACCGGTCGAGACCGGCGCGCGCAGGATCCAACCTTCCGAATCGTAGAAAGTGACCTGCTGGCTCTTGATCGACACGATCGCCATGATCGGATCGCCGGCTTCGCGCGGCGCCACTGCCTCGGCGATCTGGCGCGGCTGCTTCGCCGCCATCGCGCCCGGAGTTGGCGCGGCCAGCGCAAGTGCCGCAGCGAGCATCACAATTCCGGGAGCCCCCCAACGCCGCATCACGCCACTGGATTGCGCCGTCGTCATCAGGTCTTTCATGCCATACCCCGGTTGCCAGTCCGCAAATGATCCATCTTCGTTCAGACTGCGATCTTTGGATTAAGAATTCGCAGCCACCATCCGTTCCGTTTCCGGCAATATTCGGTCCGTTCCGGCGACGAAACTCTCATATACGAGGGTCCGCGCGGGCGGAAGGGCGGTCCACGGCCGGAGCCGGCCCAGGAGCGGCGGACACGCTGCGGCGGAATGTCCGCTGTTGGGGGTAACAAGGACGGGATGTGTCTGGAATCACGGAGAATTGCGCTGAACCACAACATCGGTGTCGCTAGGCTCGCAGACAGCGCATCGGAGGATGAACGGGTGTCCTCAACTCTCTCACAGATTGCCGCGATCACGGCCGGGCTCGCGCTGTACATCATCAGCTTCGTTTTCTTCTTTACCGAAATAAATACGAAGGGCTTGTTGAAGAGCCTGACCCTTTCAGTGTCGTTGGCCGTGCTTGCGGCCGTCCTGATCAGTGTAGCCCGCAACCTCGGCGCGTGAGTCGAGCGGCTTTGTGCGGTCGCATCACACTGTAGCCGAACCAGATGGTTTTGATTTCCACTACATTCTTGTGACGTAAGCCACAGAGGCTTGCCGGATGCGCTGCTAGCTTTGCGCGCATGATGAAACATCTTCGACTCCCGATCGTCCTCACAGCGCTCCTCGTCGCCACGCAAAGCTTCGCGGCCGACACCACGGGCGCTGGCTCAACCTTCGTTTCGCCCGTGATGGCGAAATGGATCGACGCTTACAAGGCGAAGACCGGCAACACCGTCAGCTATCAGGCAGTGGGATCGAGCATCGGCCTCAGTTTGATCAAGAAGGCCGCCGTCGATTTTGGCGCCACCGACATGCCGCTTGATCCCAAGGAGCTTGAGAAGCTCGGCATGATCCAGTTTCCGATTGTGATCGGGGGCGTCGTTCCCGTCGTCAACATCGACGGCGTCAAGCCGGGCCAGATACATTTCTCGGGCGAGGTGCTCGCCGGCATCTATCTCGGCAAGATCAAGAGCTGGAGCGATCCGGCGATTCGCACCATCAACCCCGAACTGAAATTACCCAACGCGCCGATCACCGTCGTGCATCGCATCGACGGCTCCGGCACGACGTTCAACTGGTCGAATTATCTTTCCAAGGTCAGCTCGCAATGGAAGACCAGCGTCGGCGAAGGAACCGCGGTCGAATGGCCGGTGGGCCTCGGCGGACGCGGCAATGATGGCGTCGCTTCGCTCGTGGGCCTCGTGCCCGGCTCGATCGGTTATCTCGAATATGCCTACGCACTGCAGCGGCTGGACAAGATCTCGTTCGGCGTGGTGCAGAACAGCGCTGGGAATTTCGTCGTCCCCGATGCGGCATCGTTCCAGGCAGCCGCCTCGAGCGCGGACTTGACGGCCGACAAGGATTTCCACCTCGTCCTCACCAACGCGCCGGGCGAGGATGCCTATCCGATCACCGCGACGACGTTCGTGGTGATGCCGAAGCAGCCGAAATCCCCGGAGAGGTCGGCTGCGGCCATCGACTTCGTGCGCTGGTCGCTGGAGAACGGCAAGCCGCAGGCCGAAACACTCAACTATGTTCCGCTGCCGCCGACGCTGATCGAGCAAGTCGAGATGTATTGGCAGCAGAGCCTTGGACCGACGACCGTGACGGCGTCCGCCAGCGTCAAGCGCTGAGGCACAACTTATGGCGCGCCGGATTTACGGCGCGCCAACGGCCTTGTTGGCAACGAGCGTATCGATCTCGGCGTCGGTCAATCCCGCCTCACGCAACACCTCGCGCGAATGCTCGCCAAGGCGCGGCGCCATGCGATGAATCCCAGCCGGGCTTTCGGAGAATTTTGTCGCCGGCCGCGCCTGGCGGATCTTCCCCTCGGTCGGATGATCGATATCGGCAAACAAGCCGACGGCCTCAAGATGCGGCTGCTCGCCGATTTCGGTCAGCTTGGCGAACGCCGTGTGCGGCACATCGAGCCGCAGCAGCAATTCCTCCCACTCCGCCGTAGTGCGAGTCGGCCCGATCTCGCTCATGCGATCGTAGACCTTGTCGATGTTCTGGGAGCGCAACACGGGATCGCGCACGCCCAGCTCTTCGATCAACTCGGGGCGACCAACGGCCTCGAAGAAGGCGCACCAATTGTCCCCGGAATAGGGCAGCATCGTCAGCCAGCCATCTTTGGTCTTCACCGGACGCCGGTTCTTCATGCGCTTGTAGCCGGTCGGGCCGATCGGCGGATCGAAGGCGTGCCCGCCCAGCATCTCGATGCTGTTGAAGCCTGCGATTGTCTCCAGCATCGGCACCTC
The DNA here is from genome assembly GCA_023387695.1 of Pseudomonadota bacterium. Taxonomy (GTDB): domain Bacteria; phylum Pseudomonadota; class Alphaproteobacteria; order Rhizobiales; family Xanthobacteraceae; genus Bradyrhizobium. The sequence continues at coordinate 32,610 of JAEWHT010000025.1, forward strand.
GACCATCTGACCCTGCCCGGTGCGTTCGCGCCGGAACAAAGCGGCGGACACGGCGCCAACCATCGCCATGGCGCAGATCTTGTCGCCGATCAGGCTCGGGACAAACTCAGGCTTCTCGTCCGATCCGATCGATGATGCGAGACCGGACGCCGCCTGGATGATCTCGTCGAAGGCGGGGCGCGCCGCCCATGGGCCGTCCTGACCAAAGCCGGTCGCGGCCGCATAGATCAGCCGCGGGTTGAGCTTTGCGCAGTCGCCGTAGCCGAAGCCCAGCCGCGCCATCGCTGCGGGGCGTACATTGGTGACGAGCGCATCCACGGTCGGGATCAGCTTGGCGAGCGCCGCTTTGCCATCCGGATGTTTCAGGTCGAGCGCGAGGCTGCGCTTGTTGCGATTGACCGCCATGAACTGGCCGCTCATGCCGCGGTTCCGGAACAGGCCGGCGTAGCGCCAGGTGTCACCCGACGGCGGCTCGATCTTGATGACGTCGGCGCCCCAGTCGCCGAGCATTTGCGCGGCATAGGGACCGAACAGCACACTGGTCAGATCGAGAACGCGGATACCGCTGAGAGGGCCGGTCGGTGTCGCCATGTCTTCACTGTTGTTGGAGGAAGCGGTCGCGGGAGGGTCCAGCAAACGGGCAAGGGCTGCGCCCTGCCCGCCTGCCGCGGAGGTCGAGACTACTCGCCCAAGACGTCGCCGAACAGCTCCCAGGATTTTCCGTTGAAGCGAGCCATCTGCAATTGGCGGATCGGCGTCACCTGCTCGGCCGAGGTGTTGAGCTTGATGCCCGGCAGCAGCATCGGCAGTTCGACGTCCTTGAAGGATTGCGCCTGCTTCATCAGGTTGGCGCGCGTGAGATCGTTGCCGGCGCGGTTCAGCACCATCTCCATCATCTGTGCCATGGTGTAGCCGGTGACGTTGAAGATGTCGGCCGGATCAGCGCCGGAATTGTAGGCCTTCATCCATTCACGCCACGCCTTCATGCCGGCGTCGTTCTCCCAACGGGGATCACCGGGGTCCTTCAGGAAAGCGCCGGTGACGATGCCGACGGAATTTTCGAGACCGGCAGGCGCCAGCACGGAGCCGACGGAATTGGAGACGGCCGGAACGATGATCTGCGGCTTCCAGCCGAGCTCAGCGACCTTCTTGATTGCTTGGGCCGCAAATTTCGGCGTGCATTCGTTGAAGAGCACGTCGGCACCTGAGGCCTTGAACTTGACGATCTGGGAATCGACGGTCGCGTCCGTCGTCTCGTAGACGGCTTCCGACACGATCTGGTTGACGTGCTCTCCGAGCCCTTCCTTGAAGCCGGCAAGATAGTCGCGGCCGGGATCCTCGTTCGGCGTGATCACGGCAATCTTGGCGTCGGGCTTGTTCGCCAGAATCCATTTGGCGTAGATTCGCCCTTCGGTCCGATAGGTCGGCTGCGAACCTGTGGTCCAAGGGAAATGCTGCGGATCGTTCCAGCGGCTGGCGCCGCTCGACGGGAAAAGTTGCGGGACCTTCTTGCCATTGAGATATTTCTGGGCCGCGATGTTCGGGCCGGTGCCGAGCGACGAGAACATCGCCAGGACCTCGTCGCTCTCGACGAGACGGCGCGTCTGCTCGACGGTCTTCGCCGGCGAGTAAGCGTCGTCCATGCTGAGAAGCTCAACCTTGCGGCCGTTGATACCGCCCTTCTCGTTGAGCATCTTGAAATAGGCGATCTCGGCGCGGCCGATCGCGGAATAGGCCGACGCCGGTCCCGAATAGGGCATGGTTTGACCGAGCTTGATGCCGGTGTCGGTCGCGCCGGTGTCGTAGTTTCCGGCTCTCGCGACCGAGGCAGCGCCCAGGGCGGCAAACAGAGCGACGGCTCCGCCGATGAATTTGAATGTCTGGCCGGCCATGCGCGGCATCTCCTTCCCTGGCAGAGCGCATCGACGCGCGAGCCCGCAAGGCCGCGGTCAACGTCCTCCACTTCTGTTCTTGGTTGTCATCGGCCGCATCGCGCGCGATGGCGGCGGAGCAGACGTTACATAGATTATTGGGCGTGAGATGTAGCGCAGAATTCAGATGCGTATGCGCGAGCCGCAGCCGTTCCGTGTGACGGTTGATCGGCGGCCTAGACGCCCAGCGCCTTGCGGTTGAGCGTTCGCAGGAAACGCAACGACAGCGTCCGCACGTTGGCGACATTCAGCAGCCACGCCGTGGCGACGTAGGCGAAGCCGCCTGCGAGACTGACGACGACAAGCGCCACGAAGCCGGTGCCGCTGACTTGCGAGCGCGCAACGAGGATCGCAACGGCCATGGCCGCAGCGGACGCGGCAACACCGGCGAGCCGGTTGCCATCGAACGGCACGGGATGGGCGCGATGCATCAGTACGACGGCGACGACGAGGCCGATCGCCTCGGTCGCGAGCGTTGCCAGCGCGGCGCCATTGAGGCCGTAGCCTGCAACCAGCCCGACCATCAGCGCCACGCTCACGATCAGCGTGAGGAACGACTGCGCCGCCAGCATGAAGGGCCGCTCGGCAAGCTGGAAGCTGATTTGCACATAGAACTGGTTGGCGATGCCGAAGAAGCGGGCGAGCACCAGCGTCGGCAGCAGCGCCGACACACCGGCGCGGAAATCGACGCCAACGAGCGTGCCGGCGACCTGGTCGGCAGCGAGCGCAAGCCAGACCGCGACGGGCGCGACGACGACGAGCAGCAGTTCGAGGCTTTCCGTCAGGCGCTCCCGCGTCGTCTCCTTGTTCTTCTCCGACAGTGACCGGAACACCAGCGGCACGGTGGCTGCGGCCACGCTGGAGGCGATCATCACCATGAACTGGCGCGGCAGGTCGGCGGCGACGCCGAAAATGCCGGCGGCATCCTTGCCGAGCAGCCATGCGACGATGAGCCGATCACTGGTTGAGTAGAGCGCGACCGAAAGGCCCGCCAGCGTCAGCGGCAAGCCATAACGCGCCAGTTGCATGAACTGGTCACGCTGGAAACGCGCGATCCGGGTGCGATCGCCGACGAGATTGAGAATGATGCCGGTCAGCGAACCCAGGCCGAACGCCGCGAGCAGGCCCATGCCGCCCCAGCCGAGCCAGACACCGAGCAGGCCGAATCCGACGCTCGACACGCTTCGGACGATCGAGATCATAGCGAACCGATAGGGACGCAGCTTGGCGCGCTCGAACTCCTGGCCGACATCGACCGCGTTGGACATGATCGCGACGAACATGCTGGCGAGCACCAGCTCGACGCTGACGTCGCTGCGGAACAGGAACACCAGCGGGGTCGCAGCGCACATCGCGACGACCGTCAGTGCGAAGCCGACCATCGCGGTGCCACGAAAATCCACCTCCGCCGACATCGCCTGGTAGCGTGACACCGACAGCTTTATCCAGGCGAAGAAGATCGCGCCCAGAATGCTGGCGATGCTGATGCCGACGACATAGACGCCATACTCTGCCGGCGTCAGCAGCCGCGTGTAGGCGGTGACCGCGAAGAATCCCACCACCGCAGGCAGGATGTAGGCGACGAGATAAATGGAGAAATGGCGATTCAGCATGCGTGCACGGGACCGGCGGCCTTGAAATCGAGCGGCCGTTAATCAGTTGGACCTTGGCTTGCCAGTTAAGGGTTCGCGATCGGACGGCGCCGCAGCATCCCCCAAGATAGTCATTTAAGTCTGGAGATAGGCCGCCGAATAAGCCGGCCCCACCGCTTTCGCGCGTTAGCGTTAAATTTGCCCTGTCCTTGAATGGGCCGCCGCGATCACCGAAAAGAAACCATGATTTTAAAGACGTCGCCCGGCTTTTGGTTAATGCGTGGACGCAACTGATATGGACGTTGTCGACAATTTACAGGCTATTCCGGCCTCCCTGCCCCATGGCGGGACGGATGCGTCCCTGGTTCCGGCGTCCCCTGCGGACGGCAGCGAGCGGATGACGCTCAACCTGTTCTTCGAGGAGCGAGACGACCGTTGGTTCCCCGGCGATCGCCGCATCCGGCCAGTGCTGCGGCGGATGCTGCTCGGCAAGTCCTGGATCAGCGGCCAGAAGCGCGTGTTTCTCAATCTCTGTGCCGGCCTCGACCGGGTCGGCATCCGCTATCGCATCAACGATTATGGCTACATCCGCAAACACCCTGAAGAGCTCGCCTGCATCATCGGGCGCCCCTTCGTGCTCGACTGGTTCGCATGGAAGAACCCGTTGCTGCTCGGGGTCGCCATGTACAATCATCCGGTCGAAGTGCCGGCGCGCCGCCAGGAGCTGAATGCGAAGACGATCCTCGTGCCCTGCGCCTGGTACGCCGACATGTGCCGACCATACTGGCCTGACGTTGAGATCTGGCCGGTCGGCATCGAGACCGATCTATGGACGCCTTCGCCTGCCGACCAGAAGAGCGTCGACGTTCTCCTCTACGACAAGGTACGCTGGGAGCACGAGCGCTACGAGGGCGAACTGATCGAGCCGATCCGCCGGCATCTCGAAACGAGCGGGCGCTCGGTCGAGGTGATCCGCTACGGCCACTACAAGGAAGACGACTACAAGGCGGCGCTGGCGCGCTGCCGCAGCATGGTCTTCCTCTGCGAGCATGAGAGCCAGGGCATTGCCTGCCAGCAGGCGCTGTCGAGCGGCGTTCCCGTGTTCGCCTGGGATCGCGGCGGCCCGTGGCAGGACCCGGAGTATTTTCCGGACCGGGTGAGATACGAAGGCGGCGTGACGTCCGTGCCCTATTTCGATGCACGCTGCGGCAGCAAGTTCGGCGACGCAGCCGACTTCATCTCCAACTGGAGCGACTTCTGGTCGCGTATCGAGGCTGGCGACTTCGCGCCTCGCGATTATGTGATGGACAACCTCACGCTCGAAAAGGGCGCACTTCACTATTACGGGATCGCTGAAGCGGTCATGCAGCGTCAGGCGCGCTGACAAGACCGTTCACGAAAGTTAACCCAACAACAGGAAACAGCGGCGTCGCGAGGCGCCGCTTGGTACGATGGCGCGTTGGTTCCGGAAGGACGTGTGCCACGTGACGAAGCTCGACAGACGCGAATTTCTCCTCGGCAGCGCTGCAACCCTCGCGGCGGGCGCATCGGCGTCGGCACTGCCGGTGTCGAAACTGGCACAGCGCCGCCCGGGCTTTGGCGCCGCGGCCACACTCTGGGATTTGCAGGCCGAACCACGGCTCGGCGAGGCCATCAGCACCTATTGCACCCAGGTCGTGCCGGTGCTCGAGCTGAAATGGCCGATGCTGCGGCCGGATGCGCACACCTTCGCCTTCGAGCGTGCCGACGCCATCTACGATTTCGCGCAGAAGAACGATTTGACCATGCGCGGCCACACACTCGCCTGGTATTACGACATTCCGGACTGGACCAAGCAGATCAAGGATTCGAAGGGCGTCGAGCGGGCCTATGTCGACCACATCAACACGGTCGTGTCCTACTACAAGGACAAGCTGACCTCGTGGGACGTCGTCAACGAGCCCATCCCCGACAATCCCAAGAGCATCAAGGACCGGCGCGATACGTTCTGGACGCAGCATCTCGGCGATCGCTGGATTCCGCTGGCGTTCCGCACGGCGGCGGCAGCCGATCCCTACGTCAAGCTCGCGATCAACGAATACGACATCGAATCGGCGAAGGACTCCTTCATCGCCAAACGCGCCGCCTATCGCAACCTCATCATGGACCTGCTCGACCAGGGCGTTCCCTTGCACGCGGTCGGGCTGCAATCGCATCTGCATGCCGAGCTCGAGATCGACACCCATGGCCTCGCCGAGTTCGTCACGGAAGTACGAGGCTGGGGCCTCGAGGTCTTCGTCACTGAGCTCGACGTCGACGATCAGAAGCTGACGGGCAATCCAGCTGAGCGCGATGCCATCGTGGCCAAGCGTGTCGACGATCTCCTGACAGCGATCTCGACAAGCGGACCCGTGCGCTCGATCCTGACCTGGGGGATCTCTGATCGCTACAGCTGGATCAACGGCACCTTCAAACGCGCGGACAAGCAGCCGAACCGCCCCCTGCCGCTCGACGGCGAGTTCAAGCCGAAGCCGTTCATGGACGTGATCAGCAAATTCACGAAGGACGCGTGAAGGCCTACCGCGTTTTGGGCGTCTCGAACGCGGTCGTGTCGCCCATGTGATCGGGCGACAGGCTCGGACCGCGGCGGTCGCGCGAGTTCAGGCGGAAGACATCGCGGATGTCGTCGATCGAGGTCGACGAATACGACTGGATGCACAGCGCGACCTGCTCGGACGACGCAGCTTCCATCATCGTTTCGATCGCCGCACGATCGAGGCGGGTATCATCCCAGTGCGAAACGGCGATGCTGTCTTCGGTCACCCGGTGTCGCGCCAGATGCTCCGGCGAGTTCGCGACGAAGTTTCCGTACATCAGATACTCGGAGAACTTCTTCTTCCGGCACAGCGCCAGCGCCCAGCTCAAACCCGTCGCCGATTTGATGGCGTCGGTCATCGCGCGCGCGGTGTCCTTGTCCCAGACCAGCGCATTGCCGACATAGTCATCGGCAGGGAAGGTGCGGTTCTTGATCCCGAGAAGCTGATCGACCGTATTGAGCCACAGCACATGCAGGGGATGATCGGCATCGATCCCGTTGCGGGTCACGAACAGCGGCGTCTTCTCGGTGCCCGCATATTGGCCGACGTCGAATTCGCGGAAGAACAGATTGTCCGAATCCAGAATGCAGACGCGCTGCTCGGGCGCATTGAGCACGCCGGCGATCTTCAGGATCTGCTGGATGTGCCAACCATGAACGGGCGACGACAGCAGCGACAGCCAGACGCGACGGCTGCTGATGAACTGAAGCGCAGGCGGCAGCGCCCAGAGCCATTTCGGCAGGTAACGCGAGGCCGGAACGATGACGCGCTTGTCGGACGCGAACCGCTCGAACAGCGGCACGTCCTCATCGTTAACAAGAACATAATGCCGCGTGTAACCCGTCAACCAGGTGTCGATGCTCTCGCTGAGCAGCGAGAAGCGCTCGATGTCCTTGGCGTAGCTGGCGGTCAGCAGGGCAACGGAATGCATGATGCGTGCTCAATTGGCGATCGAGCTTCACTCATACAAGCGACGGCAGATGTTGGAAACTTCGATTCGCAATCAAGGTAAAATGAAACGATTCGTTAGCCATCCGACGGCAGCCCCTGCGCGATGCCGCGAAAGCGCAGCGGCGCCAGCGACGATGCGCGCTGCCACCAATCGGCGACGCGGTCGTCGAGCGCCGTCACGCCGCGGCCTTGCCCTGGAAAGATCCGGATCTGCTGCACGGCTTCCGCCTCGAACCCCTTGCCCCTGCGCGTGATCTTGAGCGCGGCACCTTCACGATCACGCTGCGTCAGCGGCACCAGCAGCCGGCCGCGCGGACGGAGCGAGTCAAGCCAGAGCGAATGCGGATGCGAGAAACCCGCATGCGCGATAATCACGTCCGCCGGCTCGCCGATGTCCTGACACCCGTCGCCGTGGATAACCCTGACGTTGGGATAGGCGTGAAGATAGCTCGCCGCGCGTGATGCAAGCCGCGCGTCGCATTCGATCGCCTGGACGCTGCCCTTTGGGCCGACGATCTCCGACAGAATCGCCGAGAAATAGCCAAGCCCGCAACCGACCTGGATCACGCGATCCTTCGCACTGACGCCGAGCACGTCGATGAAATGCGCCCACAAGCTCGGCAAGCCCGTGTCGAGCTTGCGGCGCGCGTCGATGGCGACGAGCACATTGTCGTAGAGATGGACGGGGTCCGCGTCAGGCGTCAGGCGGTAGCTGCGCGCCGCCTCGCTCTTGATGCGCCACGGGCCCTTGGCGAGAAAATCTTCACGCGGCACCGTCGCGAGGGCCTTGAGCAGGCGGGGCGAAGAAATCCGCTCCCGCTTCGCGATCGACGCGACGTAGCGTGAACGCGCCGCGGACAGATCGCTCATTTCGCCGCATCGGCCTGCGGACGCGCGGGCGTGTCGCCCCCGAGTTCATGCACCAGTTGCATCGCCAGCTTCAAGTCCGGCGTCAGGAAGCCTTCATTGAACCTACCGACGATCGGCACGAGCAGAAGGCTCGCATGTTCGCGCTTGCCCGCCTCGTGCGACAGACGCGCGAGGCTGACGGCCGTTCTGAGTTCCCAGGACAACGCGCCCTGCTTGCGCGCCGTCTCCAGCGACAGGTCGAACAGATCTTCCGCCTCCTGCACCGAGCCCGGATTGCCGTCTGACAGGATGATCTCGCCTTGCAGGCGATAGACTTCGGCGAGGTAGGAGTGATCGCCCGTCCGTCTTGCGGTCGCCAGCGCACCATCCAGCGCGCGCAAGGCCGCATCGCGCATGCCGACCTTGGCATAGGCCTCGGCGAGCAGGCAGCGGAACCAGCAACCTGCAAGCCAAGAATCCATCGCCTCGTATTCGTCGAGCCCAAACCGCATCTGGCTGATGCCTTCGTCGGCCTCGCCGAGCTGCGCCAGTGCCCAGCCACGCAGGATCGCGGCCTGCTGCTTCCAGTGCAGGAAGTTATGCTCGGTAGCGATGATCATGGCGCGGTTGGCGTGGTCGCGCGTGCCCTCGATATCGCGCAAATGCTGGCAGAGATAGGCCCCGAACACCAAAGCGAAGGCGAGCGAGAAAGGATGGCGAATCTTTTCCGCATGCTGGATCGCCTGCTCGCTGTGCTGCCGTGCCGCGTCGGGCTGGCCGAGGAACCAGAGGAGATAGCCGAGATAGGACAGCGAGACGACGCCGGGATCGGTGCCGTGACGCTCCATCAGATCGGAGTGCAGATCGGGACTATAAAGACTGACGCAGCGGTGCAGATGGTGCTGCGCGGCGGCAAAGCGCCCGCGATAAAGCATGGTCATCGCGATCGAGCGATGCGCCTCGATCAGGTAACCAGTCTGCTGTGCCGGGAGTGTCCGCTCGTTGAGCCGCTCGCGCTTGGCGAATTTCAATAGCTCGACGCTGAGATCATGCGCGCGCGTCAGATCGGCGCGGATGAAATGACAGACCCAGAGCCCGCGTGTGGCGGCAAAGGCCTTTTCGTCGTCATCGAGCTGCTGGCCGAGCTCGAGGGCGCGGATGTAGTTCTCCTCTACCTCCTGCACCGCGTAGCCCTTGGCCGCGATCAGCGCATTGCCGAGCGCGATGCGCAGTTCGAGTTCCATCTCGTCGGCGCCCTGCATCCGGGCATTGGCCTGCACGACACTGAGGCCGCGACGCAGATGACCGATCGCTTCGAGATTGGCGCCGCTTTTCGCGGCCTGCTTGCCGGCCTTGAGCCAGAAGCTTGCTGCGCCCTCGCTCTGGCCGGATTCAGTGAGGTGATGAGCCAGCAGCTCCGGCTCGCGCTCGGTCTTCTCCGGATACATGTCGGCAAGAACGAGGGCGATGCTGGCGTGCAGCTTGCGCCGCTCGCTATGCAACAGGCTCGCATGCGCCGCATTCTGGATCATCACGTGCTTGAACGAGTAGAGCGCATCGGGCGGATGGCCGCGGCGCATGATCAGCCCGGCCTCCTCCAGATGCGTCAGCGCCGCCTCGATCTGCTCGGCCGGCGTGTTGGCAACCGCGTGCAGGGTCTCGTAGGAAAACTCGCGGCCGATCGTGGCACCAATCTGCGCGATCCGCTTGAACGGACCCATCCGGTCGAGACGCGCCATCAGCGAGTCCGTCAAGGTCGCCGGGATCGCGAGCTGCCGCCACGGGCCTGAGAGCACGTAGCGCCCGTGCCGCTCGGTCAGGAGGTTGGATTCGAGAACCGTCTTGGTTAGCTCTTCCAGGAACAGCGGAACGCCGTCGGTCTTGACGATGATCTCCTCAACCACCTCCTTGGGCAATTCGCGCCCCGCGACGCGCTCGACGAGCGTGGTGCGCAAGGGACGGCTCAGGCGGTTCAGCACGAGCGTGGTGATGTGCGAATGTGCATTCCAGCTCGGATGGAATTCGGAGCGCGCCGTGATGATCGCGAGAATCTGCTGGTTCTGCACCCGGTCGACCAGGAGATCGACCACCTCGCGTGAGGTCGGATCAATCCAGTGCAAATCCTCGAAGGCCATCACCAGCGGCATCTCGCGTGCGAGGCCCAGGAAATGATTGACCAGCGCGGCGACGGTCGCATCCTTCTGCTGCTGGGGCGACAGATCGAGCGGCGGATAACGTTCGCCCGTTGGAATCGATAGCAGCGCGGCAAACAGCGGCGTGACCTGTTCGATATCACCGTGAGCCGCGGCAATGGCCGTCTCCAGGCTCGCCAGTGACAGCGCCGACACATCTTCGCGATCGAGACCGAGCGAGAACTTGAGCTGCTCGACGAAGGGATAGAAAGCGGTCGAGGTGTAATAAGGCGAGCACTGGAACGAGACCTGTCCATGCCGGTCGCCCGAGATCCGCTCGAAGATTTCCTGGATGATGCGCGACTTGCCGATGCCGGGCTCGCCGAACTTGACGACGACCTGGCCGTCGCCTTCCTTGACCTGCTGCCAGCGCCCCATCAGCAGCGCGATTTCTTCCTCGCGATTGACGAGCGGGGTGAGCCGCGTGCCCATGGCCGCGGCAAAGCGGGTCTCCACGCGCGTGGCGCGCACGACGTGCCAGGCTTGCGTCTTTTCCGAGATGCCCTTCAACGTTTGGGCACCGAGATTGCGGTAATCGAACTTGCCCTTCAGCAAGGATTGCGTCGAGGCGGAGATCACCACGCCGTTGGGCGGCGCCAGCGCCTGCAGGCGCGCGGCGAGATTGACGGTCTCGCCGACCGCGGAATCGCGCTCTTCGGTACCCTGGCCGACGAGGTCGCCGACCACGACGAGGCCGGTTGCGATCCCGATGCGGACGGCAGGCGCGTGGCTGAGTGCGCCGCGCGGCTCGATCGCGCGCGCGGTCGAGAGCACCCGCACGATCTCGAGACCGGCGCGCACCGAGCGCTCGGCATCGTCCTCATGCGCGGTCGGATAGCCGAAATAAACCAGAATGCCGTCGCCGACGAAGCGGGCGGCAAAGCCTTCGTAATGCTTGACGACGCGCACGCAGGTCTCGCGGAAGCTCGCGATCATGTCGCGCACGTCTTCCGGATCGAACTGAGCCGACAGCGCAGTGGAATCCACCATGTCGCAGAACATGGTGGTGAGCTGACGCCGCTCCGCACCAACCTCCGCACGAGTCGGCGGACGCGCGGGCGCGACCGGCGGCTCCGCCACCTCGGCCTGAAACAGCGCGGCCATCGCCCGCTGCAATCGCTTGCGATCGCCGAGTGGCAGTCCGAGTTCGGCAAGATCAGCCTCGGTCAGGTCGCCCATGACGTCGAGATCGAGACGGTGCTGCGCGAACAGATCGGTATAATGGCCAAGACCGATGCCTTCGAGCCAGCGCTTCAGCCCGACTTCAGTCTCCGGCTCTTTCTCCAGCATGGTGATTCCGCCCCCACACTCCCACCGCCAAAGGGCTTAAGGTCCCTCAACCACAGATTTTGGGGCCAAAACTTCACCTCAGACTGGACGCGTTCCCTAACTCTTGGGAAGAATAGCCCAATCGGATCAAAAGGGAATGGCATTGTCGGTGATTGCATCCGGGGCGGGAGAAGGGGCGACCAATGCGGGCGCCGAAGCCAAGTCCATTGCCGATCTCGGCGGCCTCCTCGCCTTTTACGCGCAAACGATACCTGCGGCGCCCGCCCTGCTTGCCCCCGGCCGGCCACCCCTGAGCTATGGCGCGCTCGGCACCGGGATCGCACGTCTCGTCCAAATGCTGCGAGCACTCGGCATTGCACCCGGCGACCGTATTGCTGTTGCACTGCCGCGCGGCGCCGATAGTGCGCTGGCCCTGATCGCAGTCGCGTCAAGCTGCGCCTGCGTCCCCATCAATCCCGACCTGACGGCCGACGAGCTGCAACGCTATTTCAGCGAGATGAAGCTGGCCGCGCTGGTCACGCGCGCCGACATGAACTCGGCGAGCCGCGACGTCGCCCGGGCGCTCGATATCGCGGTGATCGACTTCGTGCCGGGACCGGAGACAGACCTCGGCGGCTGCGCGTTCATCGGCCCAATGGTGGGGCCGGCCTGCGCGAAAGGCGCCGCGGGCGCCGAGGATGATGCCTTTATCCTGCTGACGTCAGGCACGGCAGCGCGGCCGAAGATGGTGCCGCTGACACATCGCAATGTGTGTCTCTCCGCGCAAAATGCCGGCCGCGTGCTGTCTCTCGCCCCGCAAGATCGCCTGCTCAACGCCCTGCCGCTGTTTCACGCCCATGGCCTGATCTCCGGCCTCTTGACCGCGCTCGCAGCGGGCTCAAGCGTGATTGTGACCGGCGGTTTCGATGCGCCGTCCTTCTTCGGCTGGATGCGGGACCTTCAGCCGACCTGGTACACGGCGGTGCCGACCATCCATCGCGCGTTGCTGACGGCTGCGGAGGCCAATCCGGAGCGGGTCCGGTCATCCTCGCTGCGCGTGATCCGCTCGGCCTCGTCATCGCTTGCGCCCGCCATCCTGAACGGGCTCGAGGCGATGTTCGGCGTCCCCGTGCTCGAAACCTATGGGATGACCGAGGCGGCCTCGCAGATTGCCGCCAACCCGTTCGAGTTGCGCAAGATCGGCTCCGTTGGCCGCGCCGCGGGCCCGGATATCGCGATCATGGACGAGGCCGGCCGCAGGCTTGCGAGCGGCGAGCGCGGCGAGATCATGCTGCGCGGGCCGAATATGAGCCGCGGCTATTATAATGACGAGGCCGCGACACAGGCCGCATTTCGCGACGGCTGGTTCAGGACCGGCGATCTCGGCTATCTCGACGAAGACGGCTATCTCTTCATCGTCGGCCGCATCAAGGACGTCATCAACCGGGGTGGCCAGAAGATCTCGCCGCTGGAGGTGGAGGAGGTGCTGCTGGCTCACCCGGCGGTGCTCGAAGCCGGCGTCTTCGCCGTTCCCCACGCAAAACTCGGCGAGAACGTTGCCGCCGTCGTGGTGCTGCGTCCCAATTCTGAGGCGACCTCCGACCAGCTGCGCCAGTTCGCGCGCAAGCGTCTCGCCGCCTACAAGGTGCCGAGCCTGATCCACGGCGTCGCTGCGCTGCCCAAGGGCGCCAGCGGCAAGGTCAAGCGTAACGCGCTGGCTGATTTGATTGCGGCGCCGCACGACGACGACGATGCGCAGCTGCCGCGCAACGATCTGGAGACCCAGCTCGCGGAGATCTGGGCCAATCTGCTCGAGCTTCCACGGGTCGGCGTCGATCAGGACGTCTTTGCGCTCGGCGCGGATTCGCTCGCGGTGACGCAGATGCGTTCACGTTTGCGCGAGCGCTTCAACGCCAACTTCTCGTTCGAGGACATCTTCGATTGCGCCACCGTCGGCGCTCTCGCCGCCCGGCTCGAGACCATGTCGCATCGCGATGCGACGCTGCCGGCGTGGCACCAGGCAGCCCGTGAGGAGGAGGACGCGCCGCTGTCGTTCCAGCAGCAGCGGATGTATGTGCTCTCACGGCTCGACCCGACGCGCTACAATTATAATGTGGTCGAGGTCGCACTGCTCAAGGGCGAGATCGACATTGCAGCGCTTCAGGCAGGCTTGGCGTCGATCTCTGCAAATCACGAGGCGCTGCGTTCGGTTTTCGTCGAACGCGAGGGCGAGCCTGTGCAGCGTGCGCTTCGGAGGCCACCGGAACTCGAACGGATCAAGCTCAAGCCCTGCCCTTCACACCGCCGTACCGCCGTCGTCCGGCGCGAAGCCCTGAAGCTTGCGCAATATACGTTCGATCTCGCCCACGAACCGCCGCTGAAGGTCACGCTGCTTTCGTTCGACAAGTCCAGCCATGCGCTGGTGGTCAATGTCCACCACCTCGTGACCGATGGCTGGTCGCAGCGGCTGTTCTGGGAGGCGCTTGCGGCCGGATATTCCGCCGCGCGCAAAGGAAGCGCGACGGCGTTGCCCTCGCCGAGCTTCCAATATCGCGACTTTGCCCGCTGGCAGCTGAGCTGGGCCCAGACACCGGCGGCAAAAGAGCAGCTCGACTACTGGAAGACCCAGCTCGACGGCGTCACCACGCTGCCGCTGCGAACCGACCGGCCGAGGCCCGAAGTCTGGAGCGGGCAAGGCGCCCGTCATTATTTCGAGTTCTCCAAGGGCCTTTCGGCCGATATTCGCCGGCTGAGCCAGGACCAGGGCGTGACGCCGTTCATGGCGCTGCTCGCGGTGTTCCAGTGTCTGCTGTTGCGCCACACCGGACATGAGGACGTCGCGACCGGCTCGCTGATTGCGAACCGCAACCAGATCGAAAGCGAGCGACTGATCGGGCTGTTTGCCAACACGCTGATCCTGCGCAACGATTTTGGCGGCGACCCGACCTTCGACGAGATGCTGCGACGGGTCCGGCAAGTCACGCTCGATGCTTACCGCAACCAGGACCTTCCGATCGAGGAGGTCCTGCGCGCGTTGCAGATCACGCGACGGACGGACGGCAATCCGCTGTTCCGGATCATGTTCATCCTCCAGAACGCCTCGATCGAGGCCGCACACTTTCCCGGCCTCTCGACGCGGCGGCTGGAAGTCGACCCGGAAGTCGCGCGCTTCGACATCACGCTGGAATTGGTCGAGGCCGAGGGCCGCTTCACCGGCTTCTTCGAATACGCCACCGATCTGTTCGACGCCGGCACGATCGAGGGCATGGCGGATCAGTTCAAGACACTGTTCAAGGCCGTCATCGCCAATCCCGAGCAACGCATCTCGCGCCTGCCGCTGCTGACGGATGCAGAACGCCGGCAGCTGCCGGCGAAAGGCCGGACGGCCAATTTCACCACACGCGGCAATCTCTGCGAACGCTTCGAGCAGCAGGCGAAGAAGACGCCGAATACGATCGCGATATCCGATGGACGCCTATCGCTGAGCTATCGCGAGTTGGCGCGCCGCAGCCAGGCGATCGCGCGATGGCTCACACGTGAAGGCGTCGGCGCCGAGAGCGTGGTCGCCCTGCTCGCCGATCGCGGGCCCAACCTGCTCGCAGCAATGATCGGCGTTCAGCGCGCGGGCGCGGCTTTCCTGAACCTCGATCCCGAGCAGCCGCCGGCGAGGCTCGCAACCATCCTCGGATCGAGCTGCGCGACCGTGCTGCTGACGGGGCGCGCGCAATCCTCCCTGGTCGGCGCGCTGCTCGAGCCGCTGGTCGAGCGCATCCTCGTGGCCGAGATCGAGGACGCGATTGCGCTTGAAACGACCAAACCGGCCCGCGCGGTGCGGCGTGCAGACTCGAGCCTTGCCTATCTCATCTACACGTCCGGCTCCTCCGGTGCGCCGAAGGGCGTGATGATCGAGCAGCGCGGACTGTCGAACCATCTGGCGTCGCTCATCTCAGAGCTTGGCCTCACGTCCAAAGACGTGATCGCGCAGACCGCGCCGCAAAGCTTCGTCATCTCGGTCTGGCAGTTCCTCGCCGGCCCCATGGCCGGCGCGCGCGTGCATGTCTGCGACAATGCGGTCGTACAGGACCCCGTGCTGCTAGCCCAGGAGATCGAGGGCGAAGGCATCACGGTGCTCGAGATCGTCCCCTCGCTGCTCCGCATCATCCTCGAACGGATGGACGAAGCGGAGATACTGCGCGCCTTCGCGAAATTGCGGCTGCTGATCTCGACCGGCGAACCGCTGCCGGTCGACCTCTGCCGCGCCTGGTTCGCCCGCTGCCCGAAGGTGCCGCTCATCAACGCCTACGGCGCCTCGGAATGCTCAGATGATGTCTCCCTGCACCGGCTGACCAAGGCTCCGGACATCGCGACGACCAACGTCCCGGTCGGAGCGCCGCTGCCCAACACCCAGCTCTATGTGCTCGATTCCAATCTGGAGCCGCAGCCGATCGGCGTGGTCGGCGAGCTCTGCATCGGCGGCGCCGGTGTCGGCCGCGGCTATGTCAACGATCCCGCGCAGAGCCGGCAGCGCTTCATCCCCGATCCATTCACGCGGGAGAAAGGCAGCCGGCTGTACCGCACCGGCGATCTCGCCCGCCGCCGGGCCGACGGGACGATCGAATGCCTCGGCCGCGCCGATCTTCAGGTCAAGGTCCGCGGCTATCGCATCGAGCTCAAGGAGATCGAGGCGGCGCTGGCCGACCACGCGGGCGTGCGCGCCGGCATCGTCGAACCGCGCCGCGATGCCAACGGCGATGCAAAGCTGATCGCCCATGTCGTCGCCAAGGCTGGCGGCCAGACGAGCGCCAGCGAATTGCGCGATTTCCTCAAGAGCCGGCTTCCAGGGCATGCGATCCCGTCCGCGTTCCTGTTCCTGGATCAGGTCCCGCTCAATTCTCACGGCAAGCTCGATCGTTCGGCCCTGCTGGCGTCGCCGCAACCGGAGACCGCCGGGACAGAGACCGCCGTGCCGGCCCGCCGCTTCACCGAAAAGGTGCTGTCCGACATCTGGATCGATCTGCTTGAGGTCGAGACCCTCGGCGTCACCGACAATTTCTTCGACCTCGGCGGCCATTCGCTGTTGGCAGGCCAGGCGATGGCGCGCGTGGCCCGTGCGCTCGGGGCCTCGCTGCCGATCAAGACCATCTTCGAGGCGCCGACGATCGAAGAACTCGCCCGGCTGGTCGACGACGCCGTGGCAACGAAACCGCAAAAGGCCAGCGTCCCTCGCCTCGCCCAAAGCGGACCTCCGACGTTGTCGATCGCGCAGGACCAGATGATGCGGATCGAGAAGAACCTGCCCGGTCTGCCGCTGTTCAACCTGCCATTCGCGTTCCATCTCGAAGGCCCGATCGATCCGCGCAGGCTCGCGCAAGCCATCGACGACATCGTGCGCCGCCACGAATCGTTGCGAACGGCGTTCCGCTGGAATGGCGACGAGCCGGTCAGCCGCGTCATCGCGCCCGCCACGCTCGGTCCGGTCCTGACTGTCGAGACCATCGGCGAAGGACGGCCGCACAACAACAAGCGGCGGAAAGCGCTCGAGCAGAAAAAGATCGAGCTTCTGATCGCTCAGGAGACCTACACTCCGGTCGCCGCCGCCCGCGCGCCGCTGCTGCGGGCAAGGCTGCTGCGGCTGCACGCCGAGGATCACATCCTGTTGCTGACGCTGCATCACGCCATCGCCGACGGATGGTCGATCGGCGTATTGTTCGAGGAATTGTCCAACCGCTATGCCGCACTGGCGGGTCACCAATCGGCGCCCGCGCCGAAGATGCCGCTCGCCTATTCCGACGTCGCTCGCTGGCAGCGATGGTGGTGCGGCACCGAGGCGGCGCGCCGGCAGGCAGCCGACTGGATCGAGAATTTGCGCGGTGCGGCGCCGCTGTTTGACGGCGAAGCCCGCCCGGGCGCGGCGACCGGCCATCATCCGCTCGGCCTGGAGCGCGACCTGGTGACCCGCCTCCAGGCCTATGCGCGCCAGCACAATGCCACGCTGTTTATGTGTCTGCTCACCGGGCTGAAGGCGCTGTTGCTGGCGCGGACCGGGCGGACAGACATTTCGATCGCCACGGCCATGGCCAACCGCGCCCAGCCGGACACCGAAGGGATCGTCGGCCCGTTCGAGAACACGGTGATCGTCCGCAGCCGAATCACGCCGGACCTGTCGTTCACACAAGCGCTGGCGCGGGTGCGCCAGAGCGTCCTCGACGCGCATGCGCGGCAGGAGCTGCCGTTCAACATCCTGGCCGACCATCTGGAGCAACAGGGAATCGATCCCGCTTCGCTGCTCCAAGTCTATTTCACCCTGCAAAATCCACTACGCCAGCCGCTCGACCTGCCTGGCGTCACGGTGCAATCGATCGGCAACGTCGCACGCGAGGGCCAGCCGGTGCTGCCGGTGGACCAGACCTGGCTGTCGCTGATGCTCAAGGAGCGTCCAACCGGGATCACGGGTTCGTGCAATTACAAGGGTGAGCTGCTCGACGGCGGCATGGTCGGCGCGTGGATGGAGGATTTGGTCGCGCTGCTGGGGGCTGCCATCATCCAGCCGAACACACCGCTCGACCGGCTGCTGGCCCGCAGGGCGGCATGACTGCCTGTGCGGGGCGGACGAATAAGAGTTCACGCGCTAAAGCTGTGAATGTTTAAGTTGCATCTTGATTATTTGACGCCAGCGCGCAAGATTGTTGTTGCGTTTTGATTTGGACGATTATTTTTGAACCGGGGGAGTGTTATGGGTTTCATCAAATTTACCAAGGGTACCTCACTGAGCGACAAGGACCGCAAGGCCCTGCAGAAGCTTCTCACCGATGAGAAGAAGAAGCTTCAGGCCGCTCTGAAAGAGGTCGACGCCAGCCTTTCGATCGTTGGCGGCAAGAAGGCCAAGAAGAAAAAGTAGGATTCGTCGGCCGGGACGCCGCACGAATCTTCCAATTTCATTTTCAGATCTGGGCCGCCCGCTTGTCGAGTTGGGGTCTCGCACAAGCTTGCGCCTGTAAACCGGCCAGCAATCGACAAGAATTTGCCTGGGTGGACCGCTAAAAGCGGTCCGCTCAGTCGCTTTCTGCCCGGTTGATTCTTTTCAGTCAGGGCCGGATTTCGCCTCCGCCGGACATTATGGGCCTATTTGATGGCAGACGACGGAATTGAACTGTTTATCGGACTGATCGAGAGCATCGACACACCGGGCGCCGTCGATGCGTGCCGCCGGATACTTTCGGTCGACGAACGGACCCGTGCCGACCGCTTCATGTTCGAGCGGCATCAGCGGCAATATATCTTCGCGCACGCGATGTTGCGCCTGGCGCTCTCGCACGCCGAACCCGATGTCGCGCCGACCGACTGGTCGTTTTCGACCGGGCGCTACGGGCGTCCTTTCGTTGCGGCGCCCAAGACCGCGACCGCGTTGCATTTCAGCCTGTCCCACGCCGATGGCTGCGTCGCTTGCGTCGTCTCGAAGCATGAAGCTGTCGGCGTCGATGTCGAGACGGTATCGCGCCGCGTGGCGCCGCTGTCGACCGCGCTCCGCTTCTTTGCGCCCGAAGAGGTCGAGACGCTGCGCAGCCTGCCCGAGCCCGCAGCAACTGAGCGGTTCTTCGACTACTGGACGCTGAAGGAAGCCTATCTGAAGGCCAAGGGGTTTGGGCTCGATTTGCCGCTGGACGCATTCGCGATGCAGGTGTCGCGCGAGGCGATCGAGATCAGCTTCAAGCCCGATATCGCCGACGATCCCGCAAGCTGGCGCTTCTCGCTGTGCTCGCCCTCGCCCTCGCATCGCCTGGCAATCGCCGACGGCTCCCGCGCGGCCGGCGGCCTTCGCATCACCTGCAACGCCTGGCCGCTGCAGGAAGCAGCTGAGTGATGACGGCGCGGCTGCGCGTCTTTCCTGCAATCTCGCGCAATCGCGATCCCAAAAAATATGTCGGCGAGCTGATGCGGGTGGCGGAGTTCGCCGACCGCAGCGGCTTCGAAGGCATTCTGCTGTTCGAGGGCAATGACGTCTTCGTCGAGCCCTGGGCCATGGCCCAGCACATCATGACGGCGACGACGCGAAGCTCGCCGCTGATCGCCGTTAATCCGGTCTACATGCACCCTTTCACCGCGGCGAAGTTCGTGTCGTCCTTCGCCCAACTCTACGGTCGCAGGGTCTATCTGAACATGATCACGGGGACTGCGGTCAGCGACCTCAAGGGGCTGGGCGACGACCAATCGCATGGCGACCGTTATGTCCGCCTCGGGGAGTTCGTCGCGTTGATGCGCCAACTCCTCTCGAGTCCGCGCCCGGTGAATGCCGATGGCCGGTTCTATCGCGCCAGCAATCTGCAACTGCGCCCGCGCCTGCCGGCTGAGCTGATGCCGGAATTCCTGATCGCCGGGCAATCGGACGCGGCGCAGCGCGCCGCCGAGGAAACTGGCTGCATCAAGATGCAGATGCTGCCGCCCGACCTCGATCGCAGCCTCAACGCACCGGGCATGAATTTCGGCATCTTCGCGCGCGAGACCGGCGACGAGGCGCGGCAGGCGGCAAAGACGCGCTTCCGCGACAACCAAGATGATCGCGAGCTGCTCGCGCTCACGGTGGAAAATTCAGATTCCGTCTGGAAGCGGCGGCTCTATGAGGGCCAGAGCGGCGAGCTCCAGGACAATGGCTACTGGCTGCTGCCTTACCTGACCTTCCAGGCCGATTGCCCCTATCTCGTCGGCAGCTATGCCGAGATCGGCGCGAAGCTGAAGGCGTTTGCGGCGAAGGGTTTGACCACTGTTATGCTCGACATGGTCGCTGATGAAGCCGAGATGCAGCACGTGTGCAAGGCGCTGCAGGCGAGCGGGATGTTTTGAACTCTAGCTATACCTCCTGAATTCTCCTCATCGTCATTGCGAGCGCAGCGAAGCAATCCAGAGTCCCTCCGCGGAAAGATTCTGGATTGCTTCGCTTCGCTCGCAATGACGGCAGGTGGCGGCTACTTCACCTTGCCTCTTCGAATCCTGCCAGCACCGAAGTCAGGTTTGCACCCAGAATATCCGAGAGATAGCCGCCTTCCTGCACGAACACCGTCGGCAGGCCCATCTTCGCGATGGCCTGGCCGATGCGTCGGAAACCCGGCGTGGTGACAGCGAGGCCCTTGAGCGGATCGTGCTCGGAAGCATCGAGGCCAAGCGCGATCACGAGCGCACCGGGCGCAAAGGATTCGATCGCCTTGCGCGCGACGCCCATCGCCTGGATGTAGCCGTCGTCGCCGGTGCCGATGGGGAGCGGAATGTTGAGATTGGTACCAAGGCCGGGGCCTTCGCCGCGCTCATGCGCATAGCCCCACACGTAGGGATAATAGGCGATGGGATCGGCATGGATCGACACCGTGTAGACGTCGGGTCGCGCGTAGAAGATTCCTTGCGTGCCGTTACCGTGGTGGACGTCGACGTCGAGGATCACGACGCGCTCATGCTTGAGCCGCAGATGCGCAGCTGCGATCGCGCTGTTGTTGAGGAAGCAGAAACCGCCAGCCATATCGCGATAGGCGTGATGGCCGGGTGGACGGCAGAGCGCGTAAGTCGCGTCCTCACCATCCATCACCATCTGCGCGGCCGTGACAGCAACGTCGGTCGCTGCACAAGCCGCGGCCCAGGTACCGGGGCCGATGGGTGCCGCGGTATCAGCAGTGTGCCAACCAAGCTTGCCGACGATATGCGTCGGATAGGTCGCGGCATGACGCACGGGGTGGATGTTGCCGATCATCTCGGGGCCGGAATCGCCGAGCGCCGTCCAGGCGTCCCAGGCCTCGCTCAGGAACGACAGATATTCAGGGCTGTGGATGCGTGCGCGCGGGCCCTGGCCGAACATCGTCGGCTCGACCAGTTGATGCTTGCCGTCCTTCAAACCTTTGAGTAGCCGATCGGCGCGCTCCGGTTGTTCGGTGGTGCGCTTGACGACACCGCGAACCAGGAAGAATTGCGGATCATGGCTGCGATGCAGTTCGGTATGGACGGCTTTCACTCAACACTCCGTTGTCGCATGCTCTTCGGATGGCGCCACAGATGTCTGATCCCTGAGGCCGCTAGATGCAAGCAAGAAGAATGCCGTCATTCGCGCCGCGGCTCTGCGCCCATAGCAGGACGCCTTTGATTGCCTAGCAATGCCCCTGCTGGAGACAATGCTCGCGGCCCTGCCGATCCGTCCGGAAGGACTCGATGAAGCCACCCTGGCGCTGGGTGACGAAGACGGTCTTGCCGTCACTGCCACCGAAGGCGAGGTTGGTTGGCTCCTTGCCCTTCAGAACGATCTCGCGCTCGATCGCGCCATTGGGCTTCATCAGCGCGATCGTGCCCTTGAGAATGCGCGCGACATAAAGGCGGCCGGCAACATCGGTGCGCAGGCCGTCGATGGTATCGGGCTGGAACGCCTTGACAAGCTTTGCGTCGGTGAGCTCGTTGCCACGGATGGCATAAGACCAGACCTGGCCGTTGCTGGATTCACCGACATAGAGCGTCTTGCCGTCGGGGCTGAGATCGATGCCGTTGGTGGTGCCCATCGCGCGCGGCGCCGACATGATCTGACCCTGCGCCGATCCGTCCGCGGATTTCGCAATGCGCCAGATGTGGCCTTCCCGCCCCTTCCAGTTCGGATCGCTCGCATAGATCGCACCGTCGCGGGCGATGGTGATGTCGTTGGGCTGGTTCATCTCGTCCGAGTGAAACCAGACGCCGGGCTCGGTGCTGCCCTTCGGAATCGCCAAGATATTGTGCTTCTTATAATCGGCGATGAACATCGTGCCGCTGCGGTCGAAGCGGATGGCGTTACCGATGCTGCCCTCAGGGAGCGCCGTGAAGGCTTCCGACGCCGCGCCGCCCGCGGGCAACCGGCCGATCGTGCCGGACTTGCCGAAATTGACGACGAACAGATTGCCATCGAGATCGGCGGCAGGCCCTTCGATACCGTGCGTATATTCGTCGGCAGGCGTCACCTGCACGCTTTCGAACAGCTTCGTCTCGGCTGCGAAGAGCGGCGTCGCGATAACGAGCAGAATGCTACTGCGGCACCAGAAATTCCTGCCGGATGTAATAGCCATCGTCGTCGCTACACTCGCCATTCAGATAGGGATCGGCCGGCCGGAAGAATCGGCTGAAGCCGGGTTTGTCTACAGCGTTCCTTTGTGTCACGACGACGACCTTGGCGGCCGGTATTTCGCCGCATTCCTTGTTGGTTTTGCTGACGAACTTGCGCTGCGGCAGGCCGAGCTTGATGCGCATCGGCGTTCCCGGAACCATCTTCGCCACGAAGACATCGATGGTGCCGAGCAGCGCCGCATAGCCAGGTTCGGTCTTCGGCAGGTTCTCGCCGCCCGGCGGCATCAGCTTCTCTGCGCCAATGCCTCGCAACCGCGTGCGCAGCCTGCCGGAGGCGGGATCGCCCGGATAGATCCAGCCGTCCTGCGACAGCATGAACCTCAGCACCGTCGCATCCTTGTCTGCATCCGACTGACCTGCCTTCAGCCCGAAATCGGAGTGGCAGCCGACGCAGTGTTTTTCGACGAGGTTTTTGCGCAGTGAAGTGAGCCGGATCTTGTTCTGCGCATCCTTGGCGACGAAGGCCGCAAGCTGATCGATCAACGCCTGGCTACGGGTGTCGCACGGCAGCGGTGGCGGTGGATCGCCCGCGGCGCGATCGATACGGAGTATGGTCTGGTTCTTGTCCTCGACCAGCCAGATCGCACCGTCCTCCGCGACTGTCATGCCGACCGGCGCGCCCTGCGGCCGCGCGCCGTTGACGCGATGCCAGCCTGCGATCAGTTCGTCGAATGGCGCAGCCGCGACATCGCCGGCATCGGTCTGGAAATTGTGGGTCGGGTCAGCGGCACAACTGACGTGGTAGCGCACCGGCGCCGGAGCAGGCTTGGGGAAACCGTGGTCATCGACGTCGTAGACCAGGACGCGGCTGCCAGTCGGGCGGTAGCCGTGCAGGCCAACCAGAAGCTTGCCTTCCAGCTCCGGAAATTTTGCGCCGTGATAATAGAGCATCGCGAGCGGCGCGCCGTGCGGCGGCATCAGCGAGAGCGGCGCCTTGTAGAACGCATTGGCGGTGCAGAGCGTCTTGTACGTGCCCGATTGCAGCACACTTTTGAACTCGGGACTCGGCGTCGACAGGTCGTAGCAATAGGGCCAGCCATAGTGCCTGCCCTGTTCGATCGCGTTGATCTCCTCGTTCGGCTTGAAGATGTCGGGCAGGTCGCGGCCGTTCTCGCCCTGTAGGAAGGCGTAGCCGGCATCGGGGAAATTCGGATGCAGCGCCAGCGCCAGCGAGTTGCGCAAGCCCCGCGCGTAAATCGTGTGCGCGGGATCGGGATCGTTCGGCTTCAACGCTGGAAAGACACCGCCTGATGGCGGCGTGAACAGCCAGATCGCAGCCATCGCGGACGGGCCTTCCGCCGGCGCGCAAGGCTTTGTGATCGGCGCCGGCGTGATGCAATCGTCGCTGTGGGCACCGACATTGACGAAGAGCCGGCCGTTGCGATCGAACACGAACTGCTTGAGCGGATGCGCGGCCTCCTCGAGCTTGGTGCCATCAGGCAGCGTGAGGCGGCGGCCCGGCATGTGACGGATGATGGTCTCGACCGTGCTGCGCGGATTGTCCGCGAGCGGATCGAAGCGGAAGATGGTCTCGGCAGTCGAGGCGTAGAGCTTCTTGTCCGGGCCGATCACGAGACCGAACGGATATTCGACGCCGGTCAAAAGTTCCTTGAACCGCTGGCCGCCGGCCGCGTGCGGATCGAGCAGCAGCAGTCGGCCATCGGTATGGCCCCAGCCCGCCATGTCGGCGACCACGAACAGGTCTCGGCCGGGCACCTGGATGATCGACCGCGGAAACTTGAGATGGTCCTCCTCGCTGGCGACAAGGCCAGCACAAAAGCCCGCCTTCATGTCGATCTGAACCTTGGGAAAGGCGAGACCGCCGCTGCCGCAGGTCTCCGCTCCTACTGCGTAGCCACTTTTCCTCACCGTTTCAGACGCGGCCGGCGCGGCAAAACCGAGCAGGGCCGCAGCCAAGGCGACGACACCTACGCACAAGCTCCGGCATCCATTCTGGAGTGTGAGATGATTCACAGCGGCCTCCCCACTTTCGGTCGAGGTTGTTCCATGCCCGCAAGGCGCCGTCCAGTTGAACATCACCTGCCTGTGATCAAACCCACGGGGCGCGTGGTGCCGACCAACCTCCGTAGATTTCCTTACCGGGCTCGACCCGAATGTTTTTCGAATATTTCGGGTGGTACCGATATGCCACCCAAATCGCTTTCCAGAGGAGGCGTGTATGGTTCAGATGTATTTCCACTGTTCGAACGCCGACGGCACGCTGATCGATCGCTACGGCACCGCAGTCGCCAGCCTGACCGAAGCGCGTGACCGCGCCGCCCAGATCATGCGCGCGATGATCCAGACGCCCGGCTCTGAGGATTGGCGCGACTGGGTGATCCATATCAGCGACGACGACGGCGAGGAGATCTTCGATCTCCCCTTCACCGCCATGCTCGGCAAGCCGCATTGAGGTGATGCCATGCTGTTCGCTTCACTGACCCTGTTCCGCCAGCCCTTCACCTTCGTCGCCAGCAAGTTGCAGAAGCTGGTGCGGATCGCAGGCAACCCCTACCGTCCCGAGCTCCACTACATGCGTGGCCCGGGCCCGAAATGGCACGCCAAATATCAGGCAAGCCGGCTGAACCGCGGGATTTGAACTGCGCCTGTTTCTTCATTCATCAATCTCCACGTCGTCATGGCCGGGCTCGTCCCGGCCATCCACGTTTTTGGGACCACGAAGACGTGGATGCCCGGGTCAAGCCCGGGCATGACATACGAGGAAAGGCCGTGCGGCCTCACCTCCCCGTGAACTTCGCCTTGCGCTTCTCGACGAAGGCGTTGCGGCCTTCGAGGGCATCGGCGCTTTTGCGGATGGTGGCCTGAAGCTCGATCTCGCGGCGGAACTGCGCTTCATAGCTCGTGTGCTCGCTCTCCTCGACGAGTGCTCGGGTCGCGACCAGAGCGCGGGTCGGGCCGTCGGCGAGACGTCCCGCCAGCGTCAACGCTTCCTCCATCAGCTTTGCGTCGTCGACGACCTGCCGCACGAGGCCGATCTCCTGGGCGCGCTCGGCCGTCAGCGGCTCGTTCAACAACATCAGCTCGAGCGCGCGTTGGCGGCCGATCAGCCGCGGCAGCAGCCAGGTCGAGCCGAGATCGGGCACCAGCGCGATGCGGCTGAACACCTGGATGAAACTCGCCGACCGCGCCGCAACAATCATGTCGCCGGCCATCGCAAGACTGAACCCGCCACCGGCCGCGACGCCATTAACGGCGACGACGACGGGCACGCGGCACTCGCGCAGGGCCTTGAAGGCCGGCCAATAGAACCGCATCACGCCGGCCGCGATGTCCTCCCCGAGCGCTTCGGAGGCCTTCAAATTCTGCCCTGAGCAAAATCCGCGTCCCGCGCCGGTGAGGACGAGAGCACGGACGTTCTCGTCCGCCGTCATTTCGCCGACTGCGGTAGCGAGCGCGCCGAGCAGGTCCGGCGTCATCGCGTTCAGGCTTGCCGGCTCGTCGAGCGTCAAAATCCCAACCGCGCCATCCCGCGCCTGTTTCACACCTGCCATGTCGCGTCTCCCTTTGGATGTTCTCGTTGCCGCCAATGTGCCATTCTTCCCGCGCTCCGCCAATTGCGGAGCTTCGACGTCAGCGCAACGAAGCCAAGACAGAGTTCAAATGCCGCACCAGTTCAGCCTCAACCAGATCGTCCGCAAACCCGCCGTCACATCCAAGGGCGGCATTGTCGCTTCGCAATCGCGGCGAGCAGCGGAGGTGGGAGCGCAGGTGCTGGCGGCCGGTGGCGATTGCGTCGATGCGATCGTCGCGACTACCTTTGCACTGAATGTGCTGGAGCCCTGGAACAGCGGCGTCGGCGGTGGCGGCGCGATGGTGCTCTACCGCGCCAAGGAAAATCGCTACGAGGTGATCGACTACGGCATGTGCGCGCCGCTGAGCATCCGCGCTGCCGATTACCCCATCATCGGAGACCGTGTCGCGACCGACCTGTTTCCGTGGCCGCGGGTGAAGGATGACCGCAACATTCACGGTCCCGGCGCGGTCGCCGTGCCCGGCGTGGTCGCCGGCATGGAGGAAGCGCACCGTCGATATGCCAGAATGTCATGGAAAGAGCTGGTGGCTCCCGCGGTTGCACTCGCTGGCGAAGGCCTGCTGGTCGACTGGTGGACCGAGCTGACGATCACCGGCTCGGCGGTAGATCTTCGGCGCTATCCCGCGAGTGCTGCGATGTTCCTGAAGGACGGCCTGCCCCCAAGCCCGCCCTGGAGCATCGAGGCCGAGATTCGGATGCCGCAGGACAATCTGAAGGCGACGCTGGCGCATCTCGCCGAAGCCGGACCGCGCGACTTCTATCAGGGCGATCTCGCCAAGAGCATCGCGTCCGACGTCAAGGCCGATGGCGGCTCGCTGTCGGTCGAGGATCTCGCCGCGTTCCGCAGCCACATGCGCGAGCCGCTGGCGATCCCCTATCGCGGCGGCAAGGTCGTTGCGACGCCAGAGCTCACGGCCGGGCCGACCATGGCGCATGCGCTGCGCCTGTTGCAGCAGAATTTGACGCCGGCGGGCACGCCGGATGCGGCCGCCTACGCAGAATACGCCGTTGCCCTGCAGGAGGCCTATCGCGAGCGACTCAAGGACATGGGCGATGCCGACGGCAAGCGCTCGCTCGGCGCCGAATATCTCGCGCCCGCCTGCACCACGCATTTCTCCGTGGTCGACCGCGACGGCAACATCGCCGCGGTGACGCAGACGCTGCTCTCGTCCTTTGGCTCGAAATATGTGACGCCGCACACCGGCATTCCCATGAACAACGGCATCATGTGGTTCGACCCAACGCCCGGCAGCACCAACTCGCTCGCACCCGGCAAGCGCTGCCTCACCAACTACACGCCCGTGATCGCCGAGACCAAGGATGGCAAGCGCCTCGCGGTTGGTGCCTCCGGCGGCCGGCGTATCCTGCCTTCGGTCATGCAGCTGGTGTCTTTTGCGCTGGATTTCGACATGGACCTCGATGCCGCCATCCACCAGCCTCGCATCGACTGCAGCGAAGGTGCCATCGTGGTCGGCGACGTCAGGCTACCAGCGGATACACGCAAGGCGCTCGCCGCACGCTTCAACTACAAGGAAGCACAGGTGCAAACCCTGCCGATGAAATTCGCTTGCCCGAGCGTGGTGATGCGCGTCGGCGATACGAATTCAGGCGCAGTCGAGATCTTCCAGCCCTGGGCTGACGCGGTGGCGGAGGCCTGACAACAGACATCAGGGAGCCGCCGCATGAACTACGAGCAGATCATCTGCGAAACCGACGGCCCCCTGCTCATCCTCACCCTCAATCGCCCCGACAAGCTCAATGCTTATACCGGCGCGATGGGCGCGGAGATCACAGACGCATTTCAGCGCGCCGATGCCGACGACAATATCCGCGCGGTGATCGTCACAGGCTCGGGCCGTGCGTTCTGCGCCGGCGCCGATGTCTCCGGCGGCGCCAAGAGCTTTGACACCTCCGGCAGTCACGGTGCCGGCGTGTTCGCCAGTTCCGGACAGCGCAGCGGCCGTTTCGTCGAGGCCATCTTCAATTGCCGCAAGCCGTCGATTGCCGCGATCAACGGCGCCGCTGTCGGCGTCGGCATCACCATGACGCTGCCGATGGACGTGCGCATTGCGGCCAAGGGCGCCAAGATCGGTTTCATCTTTGCGCGGCGCGGCCTGGTGCCGGAGGCCGGCAGTGCATGGTTCCTGCCAAAGCTGGTCGGCCTGCCGCAATCGCTGCGCTGGTGTCTTTCGGGGCGCACCTTCGATGCCGACGAAGCGCTGAAGGGCGGGCTCGTCAGCGAGACCGTCGAGCCGATCGAGTTGCTCGATCGCGCCAAGCAAATCGGTCACGAGATGAGCGACGAGACCTCGCCGGTCGCGATCGCATTGACGCGTCAGATGCTGTGGCGATTTGCCGGTGCGCCTGATCCATTCGAGCTGCTTGATCTCGACAAGCCGATGTCGGTCGAACGCGGCGGTCATGCCGACGTGCGCGAGGGCGTGCAGTCCTTCATCGAGAAGCGCAAGCCGTCATTCCCTGGCAAGGTCTCGCAGGACATGCCGAGCCAGTATCCGTGGTGGAAGGACGGCTAGATCCCCAGCCGGTCGCGTACGCGGCCGGTGATCACGGCCGTGGTCACGCCGACCGGCCAGAATGCATGCATCGGGATCGGCTTGATGCCGGTAACGGGCATGTCGATCTCGGCCGTGGCGCCGCCGATCAGCCGGCGCGCGAGCTGCGCGCCCATCGCGGTCGAGAGTGCAACGCCGCGGCCGTTGCAGCCGAGCGAGATCAGGATGTTTTCCGCGGGCTCGTGCACATGCGGATAGTGATCCTTGGTGATGGCGAGCCGGCTGTTCCAGCCATGGGTCCAGGCGACGCCCTTGAGCTGCGGCCACAGCCGCTCAGCGTAACGGATGAGATAGGCGACGTCGTTCGGCGACTTGATCCAGCGCATCGGGCCGCGCCCGCCCATGAGCAGGCGGTTGTTCTGGTCGATGCGATAGTACACCGTGATATGGCCACTCTCGTAGAGCACGGGACGCGTCGGCATGATCGAGCGCGCGACATCGTCCGAGAGCGGCGCGGTAGCCGCGATCGACGAAAACACCGGCACGATGGTGCGGCGGAGCGCGGGCCAGAGATCGTCGGTGAAACCATTCGTCGCAAGCAGAGCCTTATCAGCATGCACCACCGCACGCGGCGTCTCGATGCGCCAGCGGCTGCCATCGCGGCGGAGCGACAGCGCTGGCGTCTCGCCGTGAACCTTCGCACCTGCCGAGATCGCCGCGCGCGCAAGGCCGCGGGCGTAGCTGAGCGGATGCAGATCGCCGCCTCGGCTGTCCAGCATGGCGCCGATATAGCGGTCGGTGCCGGTCATCTCGCGCAATTGCTCGCGATTGAGATAGGACACCGGCATGCCGCGACGGATGCATTGCTGCGCGGTCTTTTCGATCGCGGCGGCGCTCGCTTCATTGTAAGCCGCACGCAGCGTACCGTTCTGCCGCGCCTCGCACGGGATCTGATAGCGGCGGATCAGGTCGTGGGTGAAGTTCGGGGTGCCATAGGAGAATTCGATCATGCGGCGGCCGAGCTCGGCACCGAAATCGGCCTCGATCTGATCGGGATCGTGCTTCAAGCCGGGATTGGTGTGGCCGCCATTGTTGCCCGACGCGCCCCAGCCCGGCTCCTGCGCCTCCAGCACCAGCGCCTCGACACCCTGCTCCGCCAGATGCAACGCCGTCGACAGACCCGTGTAGCCGCCCCCAATGATGGCGATGGAAACGTTCTTGTCGGCATCGAGCGGCGGCGTGGCCACTGGCGCGACGGCGGTGTCGGCATAGAGCGAGGGCGGCAGCGGCAGGCGCGTCATTGCAAAAGTCCGGTCAGAGCGGATGCAGCACGCGGCGCAAGAAATCCTGCGTGCGCGGATGCTGGGGTTGATTGAGCAGTGCCTTCGCCGGCCCTTGCTCGACGATGACGCCGCCATCGATGAACAGCACGCGGTCGGCGACATCGCGGGCAAAGCCCATCTCGTGCGTAACGACGACCATGGTCATGCCGTCGTCGGCGAGCTTGCGCATCACGCCGAGGACGTCGCCGACGAGCTCCGGATCGAGCGCCGAGGTCGGCTCGTCGAACAGAATTGCCTTGGGCTGCATCGCGAGCGCCCGCGCAATCGCAACGCGCTGCTGCTGGCCGCCGGAAAGTTGCGGCGGATGCGCGTCGGCCTTCTCCGCAAGGCCCACTTGCGCCAGCAGCGCGCGGCCGCGCTCGAGCGCTTGGCTACGTGGCTCCTTCTTCACGAAGAGCGGCCCCTCGATGACGTTCTCCAGCGCCGTTCGGTGCGGGAACAGGTTGAACCGCTGGAACACCATCGACACCTGGGTACGGATCTTCACGATCGACGGCGCGTCGCGGTCGACCTTCAGACCTTCAATGCTGATCTCGCCACGGTCGTAGCTTTCCAGCCCGTTGATGCAGCGCAGGATGGTGGATTTGCCCGAACCCGACGGTCCGACGATGCAGACCACTTCGCCCTTCTGCACGGAGGCCGTGATGCCCTTGAGCACCTCGACCTTGCCAAAGCTCTTGTGAACGTCGTTGAGCTCGATCATCGCTTGCCCGCCCGCTTCTCGAAATGACGGACGAGCAGGATCAGCGGGATGCTCATAGTGAGATACATCAGCGCGACCATCGTGAACACGTTGGTGTTCTTGAAGGTCGAGGACGCGATTAGCTTGCCCTGCAACGCGAGTTCGGCGACCGTGATGGTCGATGCTTGCGAAGAGTCCTTCAGCATCATGATCATGACGTTGCCATAGGGCGGCAGCACGATGCGCACGGCCTGCGGCAGGACCACGCGGCGCATGGTCAGCCACCAGCCCATGCCGATCGACTGCGCCGCCTCGATCTGGCCCTTGTCGATGGCCTCGATGCCGGCGCGGAAGTTTTCCGCCTGATAGGCCGAATAGGCGATGCCGAGTCCGAGGATCGCGGCCTGCAGCGCACTAAGCGTGACGCCGAGATCGGGCATCACGAAGTAGAGGTAGAACAGCAGCACGATGATCGGGATGCCGCGGATCACGTTGATCAGGCTGGCGCTGAGCAAGGACAGCGCCTTGATGCCGGAGACCCGCATCATCGCCCAGATCAGGCCGAGCACCGTCGAGAGCAGCAGCGAGCCGATGGTGACGATGATCGTCAGCGCGACGCCGCTCATCAGGATCGGGAAGAACTCGACGGCGTCGTGCCAGAAGCCTTTCATCTGAAAGCCCTATGAGCCTCTATCAGCCCTGGGCCTTCAGGCCCCATTTATCGAGGATCTTGTCGATGGTGCCGTTGGCCTTCAGCTTGGCCAGCGAAGCGTTGATTTTGCCGAGCAGAGCGGCCTCGCCCTTGCGCACACCGATGCCGACCGAGCCGACGGTGACGGGCTTGTAGCCGTCAACGAGACGCGTCTCGGGGAAACCGCCTTGCTTCAGATTATAGGCAAGGATCGGATAGTCGGCGTAGCCGGCCTTGAGGCGGCCGGTGTTCACGTCGCGCAGGATGTCGGGGATGGTGTCGTAGGCCTTCACATCGGCGAACAGGCCGGTCTTCTTCAGCGCGTCGACGAAGGCCGTGCCGACTTGCGCGCCGACCGTCTCGCCCTTGAGATCGTCCTGCGTGGCATAGGCCTTGGTGTCGCTCTTGGGCACGACCAGGCCTTCGCCATAGGTGTAGATCGGATCAGAGAAATCGACGACTTCCTTGCGGGGCGCGGTGATGAACATCGCGGCGGCAATGATGTCGATCTTGCTTGAGGTCAGCGACGGGATCAGCGCCGAGAACTGCATCGGCTCGATCTGCACGTTGAAACCGGCGTCCTTGCCGATCTCGGTGACGAGATCGACCATGATGCCCTGGATGGTGTTGGTCTTGGTGTCGAGGAAGGTGAAGGGAATGCCCGTCGGCGTCGAGCCGACTTTCAGCACCTGCTGCGCCGACGCCGGCGCCACGGCGCAAAGTGCGAGCGCCGCAATCGCGGCCAGACCAAAACGCTTCATCGCATCCCCCTTTGGGTCCGGCCGATGGCGGCGCTCGCGTGTCTCGTGATCAGACGTTGCGGGCCGCGCCGTTTCGGCCTATTTTCACCAATATGAAAATTTGGTCACACTTTCGCGGATGACGCAAGCGGTTTTCATGCACATGAAGGAAGCGGTTTGACGTGAGCGGTGGCAAAAGAATGCGCAAACCGGCCGCCGCAAAGCCGGTCAAGAAGGTCAAGAAGGTCAAGAAGGCTACCGCGAAGCCGGCGGAGCCTGCAATGGACGTTGCGGTCGGCCGCCGTATCCGCGATCTCAGGCGCGTGAGGCAGTTCTCGCTGGAAACGGTCGCAGCACGCACGGATCTGTCGATAGGCTTCCTCAGCCAGATCGAGCGTGGTCTGTCGTCGCCATCACTGCGCGTGCTGGCGACCCTCGCCGACGTGCTCGGCGTCGGTATCGCCGCACTGTTCGGCGCGAGCCCGAACGCCGACGGTGCATCCAATCAGGTCGTCACGCGCGGATTGCAACGACCGGAGCTGAAGCTTTGGCGCACCGGCGTGTCCAAACAATTGCTGAGCCCCGCAAGTGCCGACAACAAGCTAAATCTGTTCATGGTGCATCTGGAGCCCGGCGGTTCGACGGGCGATGAACTCTACACCCATGACGGTGAAGAAGCCGGCCTCGTGCTCGAAGGCGAGATGATGCTGACGGTGGACAGCGATACATGGTCGCTGAAGACCGGCGACAGCTTTCGGTTTGCGAGCCGCAGGCCACACCGGTTTTCCAATCCGGCGAATGATGCGAAGGCCGTGGTGCTGTGGGTGAATTGCGTGACCGGGGCGGGGTAGGCCATCGTCGTTCCGGGGCGATGCAAAGCATCGAACCCGGAACCTCGAGATTCCGGGTTCGCCTCTTTGAGGCGCCCCGGAATGACAACATCGATCACCCGAACCGGTGCTGATACCGATCCACCGTCAACTCGCTCACGTCCACCTCCGGCTTCTTGCCCGACAGCATGTCCGCGAGGATACGGCCGGAGCCGCAGGACATGGTCCAGCCGAGCGTGCCGTGGCCGGTGTTGAGGTGGAGATTGGCGTACTTCGTCGAGCCGATCACGGGCGGGCCATCCGGCGTCATCGGACGCAGGCCGCTCCAGAACGTCGCCTTGGAAAGATCGCCGCCACGCGGGAACAGGTCGCTCACGGAGTGATCGAGCGTGGCGCGGCGCGCGTCATAGAGCTGGGTCGAGAAGCCGGAGATCTCCGCGGTGCCACCGACGCGGATGCGATT
This sequence comes from Pseudomonadota bacterium, assembly GCA_023387695.1. GTDB lineage: Bacteria > Pseudomonadota > Alphaproteobacteria > Rhizobiales > Xanthobacteraceae > Bradyrhizobium. Next base: position 65,906 of record JAEWHT010000025.1, read on the forward strand.
GCCGAGGCGGGTGATCGCGACCTTGTAGCTCTCGTCCATCACGGTGGATTCCGGCGCGCCGGAGGCGTCCTTGATCGGCACCGTGATCGAATAGCCCTTGACCGGATAGACCGGCAGCGAGATGCCGAGCGGCGCCGCCATTCGCGATGAATAGCTGCCGAGCGCGAGCACATACGAGTCCGCCTGCAGCATGCCGGCGCTGGTCACGACGCCGGTGACGCGACCGCCCTCGGTGACGATGCGATCGATCCCGGTGTTGAACATGAAGCGCACGCCGAGCGCCTCAGCATGCTTGGCCAGCGCCTGCGTGAACATGTGGCAGTCGCCGGTCTCGTCCTGCGGCAGACGAAGGCCGCCGACGAATTTTTCCTTCACGCCCGCGAGCGCCGGCTCGACTGCGATGCAGCCCTCGCGGCTCAGCGTCTCGTAGGGCACGCCGTATTGCTTGAGCACGGCGACGTCTTCGCCGGTGCCGTCGAGCTGCGCCTGGTAACGAAATAGCTGCAGCGTGCCTTGCGAGCGCTCGTCATATTGAATGCCGATGTCGCGGCGGAGATCGCGCAGGCAATCTCGGCTGTATTCCGCGATCGGGATCATCCGGCTCTTGTTGACCGCGTAGCGCGCGCTGGTGCAGTTGCGCAGCATCTTGAGCAGCCAGACCCACATCACCGGATCGAGCTTCGGCCGGATCACCAGCGGACCGTGCTTCATCAAGAGCCACTTGACCGCCTTCACCGGCACGCCGGGACCAGCCCATGGCGAAGAATAGCCAGGCGAGACTTCGCCGGCATTGGCAAAAGACGTCTCCAGCGCCGGTTCGGGTTGACGATCAACGACCGTCACTTCGTGACCGGCGCGGGCGAGGTAGTAGGCAGAGGTGACACCGATGACACCGCTGCCGAGGATCAGAACTTTCACGCTTGGTCAAACTCCCGCGGCATCACGCTCGCCGCTGCAAGAAACAACTCGCAACGGCGAGAGCAATTATCAGGCCACGCGCTTGATGGCGTCGCCCAGGATCGACACGATGTCGTCGATGTGACTCTTCTCGACGATGAGCGGCGGCGACAGCGCGAAGGAGTCGCCACTCATGCGGAAGTAGAGCCCGCGATTGAAGCAGTCGACCATGACGTCATAACCGCGCGCACCGACCGCGCCGTCGCGCGGCGACAGCTCGACCGCGCCCATCAGGCCGCAATTGCGGATGTCGATGACGTTGGGCAGGCCCTTGAGCGAATGCAGCGCATCGCGCCAGTATTCGGCGATCGAGGCACCGCGCGTCAGCAGGCCTTCGTCCTTGTAGATGTCGAGCGTGGCGATGCCCGCCGCGCAGGCCGTCGGATGCGCCGAGTAGGTGTAGCCGTGGAACAGCTCCATGACGTTTTCCGGGCCGATCATCATGGCGTCATGCACCTTGCGATGCGCGAACACCGCGCCGCAGGGAATGGTGCCGTTGGTGATGCCCTTGGCCGTCGTCATCAGGTCCGGGGTGACGCCGAAGAAGTTGGCAGCGAACGGCGTGCCGAGGCGGCCGAAGCCGGTGATGACCTCGTCGAAGATCAGCAGGATGCCGTGCTTGTCGCAGATCTCGCGCAGGCGCTGCAGATAGCCCTTCGGCGGCGGCAGCACCGCGGTCGAACCCGGCACCGGCTCGACGATCACGGCGGCGATCGTCTCGGCACCGTGCAGGCCGACCAGACGCTCGAGATCGTCAGCGAGCTCGGCGCCATGCTCCGGCTGATCCTTGGCGAAAGCGTTGCGGGAGAGATCATGGGTATGACGGATGTGATCGACGCCCGGTAGCAGCGTGGCGAAGGCGCGACGGTTGGCGACCATGCCGCCGACCGAGGTGCCGCCGAAGCCGACGCCGTGATAGCCGCGTTCGCGGCCGATCAGGCGGGTGCGGCTCGCCTGGCCGTTGGCGCGATGATAGGCGAGCGCGATCTTGAGCGCGGTATCGACTGATTCAGAGCCCGAGTTGGTGAAGAAGATGCGATCGAGGCCCTTCGGCGCGATCTCGGCGAGGCGCTCGGCAAAGTCGAAGGCCAGCGGGTGGCCCATCTGGAACGACGGCGCGAAGTCCAGCGTCATCAACTGCCGCTCGACGGCGGCGGCGATCTGCTTGCGGCCGTGGCCGGCATTGACGCACCAGAGGCCCGCGGAGCCGTCGATCACCTTGCGGCCGTCGACGGTGGTGTAGTGCATGCCCTCGGCCGACGAGAACAGCCGCGGCGCCTTCTTGAACTGACGATTGGCCGTGAACGGCATCCAGAACGAGTCGGTCTTGATAGTGTTCGGAATCTGATGAAGGGTCACGGGCCACGCTCCTTTGCTGACAGCATAGCAGAGCCACGGCTTCGATAGGGCAACAAGTCCTTTTCTGGTGAGCCGCAAACCATTGATTTTACTAGGCTCACTGGTCCATATTTGCGCGATCCGCAACACCTGAAACAGGGACCAGGGGCATGAGCGTCGACATCGGTGGACGGCTGCGATTCATCCGGGCGCGCCACAAGCTGTCGCAGCGCGAGCTCGCCAAGCGTGCCGGTGTCACCAATTCGACGATTTCACTGATCGAATCCAACCAGATGAACCCATCGGTCGGCGCGCTCAAGCGCATCCTCGACGGCATCCCAATGGGGCTCGCCGAGTTCTTCGCGCTGGAGCCCGAGAGCCGGCGCAAGATCTTCTACCGTGCCGAAGAGCTCACCGAGGTCGGCAAGAAGCCGATCTCGTATCGGCAAGTCGGCGACAATCTGTTCGGCCGCAGCCTTCAGATCCTGAAAGAACGCTACGAGCCCGGCAGCGACACCGGTCGCGTTCATCTCGTCCATGACGGCGAGGAAGGCGGCATCGTGATCTCGGGCAAGCTCGAAGTCACCGTCGAGGACGAGCGACGCATCCTCAATCCCGGCGACGCCTATTATTTCGAGAGCCGTCGCCCGCACCGCTTTCGCTGTGTCGGCGGCAAACCGTGCGAAGTGATCTCGGCATGCACGCCGCCGACGTTTTGAAGCGCGCTCGCCCTATCCGGAAACTTACGGAGCCACCGGTATCTTACGGTGCTTGATGCACCTCAATTTCAGCGCGGCGGTCTTCTATATGTTGCGAGCCTCAGCCGGGGAGCTGAGCTACCTCGTAACAGAGCTCGCGATGAAGACCACCCTCGCCAATGCAGAAACCGCGCTCGACGACGTTCAGCGCGACACACGCAAGCTCCATTCACGGGAGCTGCGCGAGGCTATCGAGAAATACATCGAAGAGCAGCGGGAGCAGATCAAGGCACTCCGCCGGATGATAAACTGATCCGGCCGCCTGGGCCTGCGCGACGCCATCCAGCCTCCTGAACCACAAGGGCGCAAGCGGCGACCAAGTAGCAGATCAGAGTCTGCTTCGACCAAGAGCCGCCATGTCCACGCCTATACGCCTCGCGCTGCTTGCAGCCGCGTTGCTCAGCCCCGCCACAGCTGAGGCGATGGACGACTTCATGCGCGCCAGCAGCAGCGGGCCCGCGGCGATGACGTTCTGCGGGAAAAACTCCGACGGAAGCAAGCTCGAGGGCGGCGCGAGCAAGTTTTGCAAAGTTAACGGTTACGACAAACTCGCCGCTGCGGTCGACACATCATTCGCCGCTGCAGTCGGCAAGGCTCCCGCGAATGTCCGGCCCCTGTTCAAGCGGGACCAGGCATGGTTCAACGAGATGATCCAGGAAGCCGCCTATACTGTTGAGGACGCCGACGAGGCCGAACTGCGTCAGAATATGACCGACGTGCTGCGCCGGCGCGCGGCCATGCTCGACGACCTCGCGCGCAGCTTCGGCCGCAACGGCCTCACCGGCGCGTGGGCCAATGCGTTCGGTGGCGTCACCATCACAACGGCTGAAGCTGGCGCCTACCACCTCAATGCGGAGCTGAGCTCCGACTATGGCAGCGACAAGCACTGGCAGTGCAAGCTCAAGGCTGACGTCAAGCCGGGCGCAGACAGCTGGCTCGTTGGTGTCACGGTCCCGACGCAACCATCCGAGCCTGGCGCCAAACCGGCCGATCCCCTCCCCATTAAATTACGACGCCAGGGCGACACGCTTCGCGTCGTTCTACAGGCGAGCGAAGAACAATGGTTCTCGTCGAATGATCCGGACTGCGATCACCCCGGCCAGGTGACCGGCACCTATTTCGCGCGCAGCAGCCAAAATGGAACCGACAGGACCGAAACAGGCTTCGTAACGCCAACCTTCGACTGCGCACGACCAGAGACCGCGACCGACGAGGAAATTTGCGCCGACCCGGATCTCGCGGCCAACGACCTGCGACTGAACCGTGCATGGAAAGCGCTGCTGCCGCGCCTGGACGATGCAACGCGACGCGCGCTGACGGACGACCAGCGCCATTGGGTGAGCGCCCAGGCTCTGCAATATCCCGAATTCCTGCATCCTGCGTGGGAGAAGCAGACATCAGCGATGCATTACACCGTGTTTGGACGCGACCGTCTCAACAGCCTGCAACGTGAACGCATTGCGCTGCTCGAAGGCTTTGACGACAAACGCGTTGGTCTTGCCGGCACATGGTTGGCTTACAACGCGATGATCAAGATCACCATCGGCAAGGATGGCTCGATCGATGCTCAGGGTTGGAAGTGGCAGCAGGCCGACTGGAAGGGCGGCTGCGACTACGAAATGAGCGGCGAGGTCAAGGCGGGTACGTTCCGGGCAAGCGACCAGGGCAAGAATCCCGATACGCTGGAGCGCGACCACGCGATGCTCATCGTCAACCGGCTGGACGACGCCTTTGCCAGCAAGCGCGAAGGCAGGGCCGATAATTCCGGCGACGAGCCGAAATGCAAGCGCAACATCACGATCTCCTCGACGGCACGGCTGTTTCCGGCAAAGCCCTCGGAGGACATCGACAACCCTTCGGACTCGATCCGCTAGCGTTCGAACCTGACGCGGCACAGGCGAGACCAAGAACCAGATCAACCTTTCCCGCCTCGCGGAGTACATTCACCATGGCGAGCCGCACCGGCATCCTCGCGCGCCTGATCGGCGTGGCGCTGCTGGCTTGCATCGCTACCGCAGCGCAGGCCGAAAAACGCGTCGCGCTCGTGATCGGCAATTCGGCCTATCAGACCGTGGCAAAGCTGCCCAACCCGGCGGCCGACGCAAAGCTGATGTCGGATACGCTGCTTTCGCTCGGCTTCGTCGTGGTTGGCGGCGGCGCGCAGGTTGATCTCGACAAAGCTGGCTTCGACCGAGCGCTGCAGGCCTTCGACAAGGAACTGATCGGCGCCGACGTGGCGCTGTTCTACTTTGCCGGCCATGGCGTTGAAACGCACGGACTCAATTACATTGTGCCTGTCGACGCCCACCCAACGGATGAAGGCGACGTCTTTACGCAGGCAATTGGGCTGGCTGGCCTGCTCGAACAGATGGAAAAGTCCGGCGCCAGGATCAACATGATGCTGCTCGATGCCTGCCGCAACAATCCGTTCGCCGGACACGGCATGCCCGCAACCGCCGACGGGCTCGCGCAAATGCAAGCGCCGCCGGGCACGCTGATTTCCTTTGCGACCCAGCCGCACAGTGTCGCGCTCGACGGCGAGGACGGCCATAGCCCCTATACGCATGCCCTCACCGAGACGATGAAGCGTCCCGGCTATGGCCTGTTCAGGACGTTCAATGAGATGGGGCTAAATGTCGAGAAGGCGACGCACGGCGAGCAACTGCCGTGGGTCGCGACGTCTCCGATTTCAACAAGCTTCTATTTCGCCGGAAAGACCGTTCCGCCGAGCACCACACAGGCCACGACCTTACCACCGACCGAAGCGGCGCTCTCCGCACAAATCCTGCGCCGCGATCTCGTGACCGATTGCGATCGTCTCGCGACGATGCCGTACGACACGCTCGCTGCGCAGGGCGTGGCGCCGACTCCTTTCGAGAAGATCAAGGCGACCGAGGCGACCGCCGCCTGCAATGACGCCATGCAAACTTACCCAGAAGTGCCACGGTTCGCCTACGAGGCCGGTCGTGCCGCCTTGGCGCGCAAGGACACAACGGGGGCGCTGCGGCTGTTCGAGAAGGCCGCCACATCCGGCTATCCGCCGGCCATGCATAATATCGGCGTGATCTACGCCACCGGCGCTGGCGTCAAGACGGACAAGGCCGAGGCCACACGCTGGTACAAGAAGGCATCGGACGCCGGCGATCCGCTCGGCATGCTGGAGCTCGGCTGGATCTACGCGTACAGCGACGGCGCCGCGAGGAATTGTCCGGAAGGGATCAGGCTCCAGGAGGCTGCAGTCAAGGCCGGCGTCGGCGCCGCGATGAACAATCTCGGCCTGCTCTACGTGCGGGGCCGCTGCGTCGAGCGCGATTACGCAGAGGCGCGCCGGTTGTTCGAGCAGGGAGCTGCGCTGAACGACGACGCCGCCCTGAACAGCCTCGGCTCGATGTACAACGAGGCCCAGGGCGTGCCGCGCAACGCGCGGCTCGCGAGGGAACTGTTCGAGAGGTCTGCCGCGCAAGGCTATGCCCTCGCCCGGCAGAACCTGCGCGACATGCGCCGCTAGCCTTGCGCCAGCAGCTCCTCGATCCGGATCGGGAAGCGGCGCACCCGTACGCCGGTTGCGTGCCAGACGGCATTGGCAACCGCACCGGCGCTGCCGGTGATGCCGATCTCGCCGACCCCCTTGATGCCAAGCGCATTCACATGCGGATCGTGCTCCTCGACCGTGATCACGTCGAGCGGCGGCACGTCGGCATTCACGGGGATATGGTACTCGCCGAGATTGGCATTCATGATCCGCCCGCTGCGGCGGTCGGTGATGGCTTCCTCGTGCAACGCGAAGGATAGGCCCCAGATCATGCCGCCGAACAGCTGGCTCTTGACCAGATGCGGGTTGACGATGCGGCCGGCCGCGAAGGCGCCGACCATGCGGGTGACGCGGATCTGGCCGAGCTCGGGATCGACCTTCACTTCCGCGAACACCGCGCCATGGGCGTGCATGGCATACTCTTCCATCGCCGCCGGGTTCGGTGCGCCGGTGCCGCGGGCTTCGACCTCGGCCACGCCCGCGCGCGCGAGGATCTCATTATAGCTCTCGCCGCGGCTCTCGTCGTCGCGCCGGATCAATCGGCCATCGCGTGCAATCACGCCGGCATTGCCGGCACCGAACAGCGGCGAACGCTCATCATTGGTGGCGAGATCCGCAAGCTTGGCGATGACTGCCGCACCGGCGCTGTGGATCGCAGCACCGGCGGTTGCCGTGTGCGCCGAGCCGCCGGCGATACCGGCATCGGGCAGGTCGGACGAGCCGGCCTTGAACTCAACGCGGTCGATATCGAGCCCGAGTTCGTCCGCTGCGATCTGGGCGAGCGCGGTCCATGCACCCTGCCCCATGTCGTGCGCGCCGATCTCCATCGCACCGGACCCATCACGACGAAGCACCGCACGCGCCTCCGCCTGGAACATGAGCGCGGGGAACGTCGCGGTGCCCATCCCCCAGCCGACCAGAAGTCCGGCATCATCGCGCATCTGTCTCGGCTGCAGCGAGCGCTTCGCCCAGCCGAAACGCGCCGCGCCCTGATCGTAACAGGCACGTAGCGCTTTCGAGGAGAACGGTTTTCCCGTGATCGGCTCGACCTCGGCATAATTCTTCAGACGGAAGGCGAGCGGATCCATGCCGCACGCCCAGGCCATTTCGTCGATCGCGCTTTCCAGCGCGATCGATCCGGTCGCTTCGCCCGGCGCACGCATGAACAGAGGTGTGCCGGTGTTGACGCGCACGGCGTCGTGCGAGGTGCGGATCGCCGGCGCCGCATAAAGCGTGTGCGAGGCATCGGCAGCCGGCTCGTAGAAATCGTCGAACGTGCTCGACACGGTGCGCGCGTGGTGATCGAGCGCGGTCAGGCGCCCCTCACCGTCGGCACCGATGCGCAAGCGTTGACGCGTCGGCGCACGATGGCCGACCGGGCCATACATCTGCTCACGACGCAGCACGAGCTTGACCGGCTTGCCGACGAGCTTTGCGGCCATGATGCCGAGGACCGGAGGGCCAGCCATCAGTCCCTTCGAGCCGAAGCCGCCGCCAAGGAAGGGGCTGCGGATGTGGATCTTGTCATGGGGAATGCCGAACAGCTCGGCAACGCGCGCCAGGGACAACATCAATCCCTGGGTCGGCATGTCGATCTGAAGATTGTCGCCGTTCCAGTGGGCGACGATCGCATGCGGCTCCATCGCATTGTGATATTGGGCCGGCGTCTCGTAGAGAGCGTCGATCTGCTTGTCGGCTGAAGCAAGCCCGGCCGCGACATCGCCATGGTGATGTTCGGACGGGTTGCCGACACCGACGACGGGCGGCACGTAGCTCTTGCCGGCATCAAGGCCGACGAGCGCTGGCAGCGTCTCGTAACGCGGCGCCAGCAACACCGCGCCCTCCGTCGCCGCTTCGAGCGTTTCGGCGATCACGACCGCGATCGGCTGGTTGGCGTAGCGGACCTCGTTACTCTGCAACACCTCCATCCGGAACACGAACGGATTGGTCTTGATCTCAGGATCGATCGAAAGCTGCGGCTTGTGATCCGGCGTCATGACGTCGACGACGCCGGGATGACGCTTGGCGGCCGCAACATCGAGCGAGGTCACGCGACCATGCGCGATGCTGGACACGGCCATTACCGCAAACAGCATGCCAGGCGGATGATTGTCGGCGGCATAAGTTGCCTGACCCTTGACCTTGAGCACGCCGTCGCGGCGGGTCAGCGGCTGGCCGATGTTCGAGCCGTGACGGAGATGGGCGGGAGCGCTGGTGAGATTGAGCTCAGGCATGGATGGCTCCGGACGAAGCAAAGGGGGATGCCGGCAACGCCGGGATACGCGCGGGCGTACCGGCGGCGGCGAGGGTCAGCGCGCGCACGACGATGCGGCGCGCCAGCTCGATCTTGTAGGCATTGTCGCCGGACGGCTTTGCGTCGGCGAGCGCACGCCAGGCGGCTTCCTGGAAGGCGTCTGCCGTGGGTGCGACGCCCTTGAGCACATCCTCAGCGGCACGAGCGCGCCAAGGCTTCGCGGCGACGCCGCCAAGCGCAAGCCGCGCCTCTGCAATCTTGCCATTCTCGATCCGCAACGCGGCTGCAGCCGAGACGATGGCGAAAGCATAGGACGTCCGCTCGCGGACCTTGAGATAGCGTGCATGCGCTCCAAAGCCACGCGCAGCGGACGGAAGGCGAATCGCGACGATGAGGTCGCCGGGTTCAAGTGCGGATTCACGCTCCGGTGTAATGCCGGGCAGACGATGCAATTCGTCGAGCGCGATCTCGCGACGGCCCTTCTTGCCCTCGATCTCGACGATGGCGTCGAGCGCAACGAGCGGTACGCAGAAGTCGGAGGGGTGCGTCGCGATGCAGCTCTCGCTCCAGCCGAGCACGGCATGCAAGCGGTTCTCACCCTCGCGTGCGTCGCAGCCAGAGCCAGCCTCGCGCTTGTTGCAGCGGCTGGCAGTGTCGTAGAAATATGCGCAACGGGTCCGCTGCAGCAGATTGCCGCCCACTGTCGCGGCGTTGCGCAATTGCGCGGATGCACCAGAGAGCAGCGCTTCGGCGACGGCCGGATACGCTCTCTCGAAGGCGGCGTCGTGCGCGAGATCGGCATTGCTGACGAGCGCGCCGATGCGAACGCCGCCATCAGCGAGGTGCTCGATGCGATCGAGCCCGTCGAGATGCGTGACGTCTACCAGCCGATCCGGACGGCTGACGTTACCCTTCATCAGGTCGAGCAGATTGGTGCCGGCGGCAAGATAAGTCGCCCCCGGCTGGGTAGCGGCCGCGACGGCTTCGGCAACCGTGGCGGGCCTGACATATTCAAACTGTTTCATGCTGAGCGCCTCTGGTAGGTTTCGTCGGCACCGGCTTGAGCCTCGAGCACGGCATCGACGATGCCGGCATAGGCGCCGCAACGGCAGAGGTTGCCGCTCATGCATTCGCGGATACGCTCGGGATCATTGCCGGCCTGGGCTTCCTGCATCATGCCGATCGCGCTCATGATCTGGCCGGGCGTGCAGAAGCCGCACTGGAAGCCGTCATGGGCGATGAAGGCGGCCTGGACGGGATGAAGCTGGTCGCCGCGTGCGACACCTTCGATGGTGAGGATGTCTACGCCATCATGGCTGATGGCGAGCGCGAGACAGGAATTGATGCGCTTGCCGTCGACGAGAATGGTGCAGGCGCCGCACTGGCCGCGGTCGCATCCCTTCTTGGTTCCGGTGAGATGGAGGCGCTCACGCAGGAGATCGAGCAGCGTGACGCGGGGATCGTCGAGGACGAACTCGCGCCGTGCACCGTTCACGGTGAGGCTGATGGAGTGGTTCATACAAGGCTCCGATCAGATAGGGACATGGCTCATCGCCCGGCGCGCCACCGCCGTGGCCGCCGTCGATATCGCGCCGGCCAGACATGATCCGGCCGACACCAACGAAGATACGGAGGCACCCTCCGCTTAACAAGGGCCGCCGAGAAATATTTGGAATTTGTCAAAAGCCCGTGCACTGACAACGCGATGCAGCCCTGCAAAGGTTCAGCGAGGGTTCAATCTAACCAATTCGTGATCTACATTGTCGGCATGGACGACCACACCGACCAGACCCGCAAGCCCCGCGCCGATGCCGTGCGCAATCGCGAGCGCGTGCTCGAAGCGGCCAAGCTCGTGTTCAACGCGGGCGGCCCGGAGGCGAGCCTGGAGGCCGTGGCGAAACGCGCCGGCGTCGGCATCGGCACGCTCTATCGGCATTTCCCGACGCGCGAGGACCTGTTCGAGGCGGTCTACCGGCGCGAGGTCGAACAGCTCAGCGAGCTTGCCGAGCAGTTGAAGAATGCCAATGACCCGGTTGACGCACTCAGGCGCTGGCTGCGCTCCAATGTCGAATTCGTGGCCACGAAGAAGGGCATGTCAGCCGCTTTGGCGCTGACGTTCCAAAGTACGTCGGACCTGGCCGCCTTCTCGATGGACCGGCTGACCAAGGCGATCGGCTCACTGCTCGACCGCGCTGTCGCGGCCGGCGAGATGCGCGGCGATGTCAGCCCGGAGGATCTGCTCAGGACCCTCGTCGGCATGTGCTACATCAACGACCAGCCCGGCTGGCAATCCTCGGTCCTACGGATGCTCGACGTGTTCGTCGACGGGCTTCGCGTGCAATCCGTCGCAAAGGGGAAGTCGCGCGCCACCAGGCCGGCGAAGACCGCCGTGAAACGGAAGCGATAGCACGCCCGTATTTCCCAGAGGTCGTGCTAGGATCGGCACTGCCGGGATTTCAACGCGGAGCCTGTCATGCGCATTGCCGCTTTGCTCGTCGCTTTTATGATCACCCTTTTTGCCGCTCCGGCACGCGCCGACGACGTCGCGGCGGCGCAAAGCGTGATTCGCGCCCAGGAGCAGGCCTTCATCCATGACGACGCCGCGGCCGCCTACTCCTATGCCGCGCCGGCGATCAAGCAGATCTTCAGCGCACCCGATATCTTCATGTCGATGGTGCAAAGCGGCTACGCGCCGGTCTACCGACACAAGAGTTTTGAGTTCGGCGACAGCAAGACCGAAGGCAGCTCGGTGGCCCAGCGCGTTCACATCATCGATGCCAATGGCGAAGCCTGGGAAGCGCTCTACACGCTCGAGCAGCAGGCGGACGGCAGCTACAAGATCACGGGCTGCTCGCTGCTGAAGGCAGGGCAGGCAGTTTAGGCCGCCTTGAGCAACAACGAGACCACCGTCGCAATGGCGCCCAAGGTGATCGCCGTGTCGGCGACGTTGAAAATGGCGAATGACCAGGCCTGGTAGGAGACGTGGACGAAGTCGATCACCTCACCGATCCGGGCCCTGTCCAGCACATTTCCGAGCGCGCCGGCAATGATCAGGGCAAGTCCAGTGGCGAGGATCGGTTGCCGCGCCGGCACGCGGCGAAGCCACCAGCCCAACACTGCACAGGCCAGAAGCGATAGCCCAACCAGCGGCCAACGTTGCGCGTCATCCGCGAAACGCAGGAAGCTGAACGAGACGCCCTTGTTGTAGGACAGCAGGAGGTCGATCGATGGCAACGCCGTAGACGCCAGAATGATCATCGGGCGACCGGGCTCAAGCAAGCCAACGACGAGCTGCTTCGTGCCCTGATCCAGCAAGAGGACAACGAGGATCAGCCAAACCCAGCGGAGTGAAGGCGCTCGCGGCATCGTCAGAATGTTCCGGCTCGCGTCGATTGGCCGCCCGCCCCTTACGTCGCGAAGCCGGCTCCTGCCCTGGTCGCGTTCATGCGCGAGCGGATCAGCAGCGTCAAGACGATGCCGACATTGAGGGCGTTCCACGCCACACCGTTTGCGAAGGCGGCCGCGTAGGAGCCAGTGGCGTCGAAGATGATGCCGGAGACCCAGCCGCCGAAGGACATGCCGAACACGGAGGCGAAGATCACGATGCCGACGCGGGTTGCGGCTTCACTGGCCGGCATGGCCTCGCGGACGATGATGGCGTAGCTCGGCACGATTCCGCCCTGGAACAGGCCGAACATCGCAGAGATCAGATAGAGCGAGGCAAGACTGTCGAAGAACAGGTAGAATACCAGCGCAAAGCCCTGCGCCAACGCGCCGATCAGCAGCGTGGGGATGCCGCCGATCTTGTCGGCGAGATAGCCTGAGCCGATCCGGCTGACAATGCCGCAGGCCATCATCAGCGACAGCATCTCGGCGCCGCGCGCGACGCCGTATCCGAGGTCGCCGCAATAGGCGACGATATGCACCTGCGGCATCGCCATGGCGACGCAGCAGGAAATGCTGGCGATCGAGAGCAACACCGTCAAAGTGTTGGTCGAGAGCCGGAGATTGACGCGCGGCGGCGGCGCATTGGCGTGATTGCGGACCTTGTCGTCGCCCATCTGCGCGCGCAGGAGCAGCAGCAGGCCCGACATCAACACCACGCAGACGAGCGCGATGCCGACATGGGTGTAGCGCCAGCCGATTGTCTCGATACCCGCGTTGACGATCGGCGGCCATATCGTGCCAGCGACATAATTGCCGCTCGCGACGATGGTCACGGCGAGGCCACGATAGCGCTCGAACCAGTGGGAGGCTTCCGCCATCAGCGGTGCGAACGTCGCTGATGTGCCGAGACCAATCAGGAAATAGGCCGCTACGAACTGCCAGAGCTGGGTCGAGAGCCCGGCGAGCGTGTTGGCGACGCCGAGAAAGGCGATGCTGATCGCCATCGCTAGCACGATGCCGAACTTGTCGGTGATCTTGCCGGCAATCACGCCGCCGAGCCCGAAGCCGAACATCATCAGTGTGAAGGCCAGCGACACCGCGCCGCGCGTCGCGGCGAATTCGGCCTGCACGACGGGAAGCACCACGACGACCGCCCACATACCGACGCCGCCGATCGAGCCCATCACCAGTGCGAGCAAAAGCCGCACCCACGCCTGACGGGAGTCAGGGGCGAATGAGGCCGATGTCTGTCCGGGGTGATTTGGCGCGTGCACGGCGCGGACCATGTTCGCGGATCGCCGCGCGGTCAACCATTGTTGCCGCGATAATGGGCATGCGCGGTGCACTGCGGTAAGAATTGCTTGGCGAAATCGCACTTTGCCATTAGTTTGCAATCTGCGTGTGCAACAATGCCGCGCGGAGCGTGCTGTCGGGATGTTGTTGCGGATAACGCGATCGATGCGGATCAGGGTGGGGCGTTTCATTGCGCTGGCCTACCTGTTCTGCGTGCTCGCGCCGGCAGCGGCACTTGCCTGGGGAAACGGCCCGGCGCCGTGTCTCGATGATGTGCTGCTGGCTGATGTGCCTGTTCATCATCAGATGTCGGCGGGTCACATGCATGACGGCGCGATGCATGACCACATGCACATGCATCACCAGTCCGCGCAGGACACCCCTGCCCCCCCTCATCATGACGGCAAGGGCAACGCCGGCCCGTGCTGCGCCATGATGTGCGTCAGTGCGCTGCCGGCCGATCTGCCAAGCTTCGCAAAGCCGCTTCAGCCGGTTTCCAGCTGCACGCCTGAAACTGTGGTGAGCCTGCACAGCGCGGCGCCGCCCCGGCACTACCGCCCTCCCATCGCCTGATCTGACACGCGACGATGTCAGGCCGAACGCGCATTCCTGCGCGCGCGAGCCTGTGATCTCCGGACAGATCAGGGATTTCTCATGCTTACACTTCTCGGGGCGAAGTCCGCCGCCGCATCTACGGCGCGTGGAGGACAGTTTCGATTCTGCTTGCCGCTGCTGGCCGCGATAGCGCTCGCGCTCTCCGGCTGCATGCCGGCAACGACTCACATCGCTACCGCAGATCCAGCCGATCCCGCCGCAAAGGCAGCGAGCGTCGGCTATCGCTCGACGGTCGCGCCCTATACGAGCCTGCGGCCCGCAGCGTTGGCGCCCTGGCGCGAGGGCAGCGAGGCCGTTCCGCCACAGCCAAAGCCAGACCGGTAGGAGCGCGCCATGACCCATCATTTGGCGCGAGGTCTGCTCGTTGTCGCCACGCTCGCGCTCTCCGGCTGCGCCGCTTTCTCGCCTGACAGCGGCATGACAGCTGTCTCCGAGATGACGAGCCAGACCATAAATAAAGACGTCGCCTTCGTGCGAACCGCCGAAGGCGCCGGTGCGGTCGATGCGCGCGTCCACCAACTGCTGTCGGGAACGCTAAGTGTCGAAACCGCCGTTCAGATCGCCCTGCTCAACAACAAGGGCCTGCAAGCCGCCTATAACGAGCTGGCGTTGGCCGAGACCGATCTGGTCGAGCAAAGCCTGCCGCCCAATCCGGTGTTTTCGGTCTCCCGGATCGCGGGCAATGGCGCCAGCGAGATCGAACGCCAGGTCGTCGGCGACATCCTGGCGCTAGCCACGCTGCCATTCCGCTCCGAGATCGCGCGCGAGCGCTTTCGTCAGGCGCAATTGCGCGCGGCGCTGGCGACGCTCCGGCTCGCCGCCGATGTGCGCCGCGCCCATACCCGCGCGGTTGCCGGCAACGAAATGGTGGCGCTGCTGACAGATGCGAAAGCGACAGCGGAATCGACTGCACAGCTCGCCGTCAAGCTCGGCGAGACCGGCTCGATCAACAAGCTCGACCAGGCTCGCGAGCAGGTGTTTTACGCCGAGACCACCGCCGATCTCGCCACTGCGCATCAGGCGGCGACCAGCGCGCGTGAAAAGCTGGCTCGCTTGATGGGACTGTGGGACGACGGCCTCGACTTCCGCCTGCCCAGCGCCTTGCCGCCATTGCCACGCCGGCCGCTGGCCTTGCCCTCGATCGAGGCCGATGCGGTCGCCCATCGCATCGACCTGCAGATCGCGCGGCTGGAACTGACGGCGTTGGCGAAGTCGCTGAACCTCACCGAGGCGACCCGCTTCGTGACGCTGCTCGATCTCGCCGGCATCTCGCGTCGGACCCAGGATCCCGAAGGCGCGCCGTTCCGTGAGCGCGGCTTCGACGTGCAGTTCCAGATCCCGATCTTCGACGGCGGCGAGGTGCGGGTGCGGCAGGCGGCGGAGACCTACAATCTCGCCTTCAACCGCCTGACCGAGCGCGCCGTGAATGTTCGCTCCGAGGCGCGCGATGCCTATCGGGTCTATCGCTCGACCTACGACATCGCGAGCCACTACCAGCGCGAGATCCTGCCGCTGCGCAAGATCATCACCGAGGAGATGCAGCTGCGCTTCTCGAGCATGCAGGTCGACATCTTCGCGCTCCTGACCGAGGCACGGCAACGGCTCGCGTCGCTGCGCGGCGCGATCGACGCCAGGCAGAACTTCTTCCTCGCCCAGTCCGAGTTGCAAACCGCCATCAATGGCGGCGGCGCGCCTGCGGCCCGCGGCGAGAATTCAACCAACATCGCCGCGGCAGCACCTGCCGATGGCGGCCACTGACATGGAGGCCAGCATGTTTTCCCGCAGAGGATTTTTGGGCACCGCCGCGCTCGTCAGCGCATCAGCCGTCCGCGGCCGCGTGCAAGCCACTTCTATTCCGGAAGCACCAATGATGGACAAGGCAGTGATGCAACCGCCGCTGCACCCGACCAGCGGCCCCGATTATCGCCCCGTTGTCACGCTCAACGGCTGGACGCTGCCGTTCCGCATGAACGGCGACTGGAAGGAATTCCACCTCGTCGCCGAGCCCGTGGTGCGCGAGTTCGCCGAAGGCATGAAAGTCAATCTCTGGGGCTATAATGGCCAGTCGCCGGGACCGACCATCGAGGCCGTCGAAGGCGACAAGGTCCGCATCTTCGTCACCAACCGCCTGCCCGAATACACCACCGTTCACTGGCACGGCATGATCGTGCCCAGCGGAATGGATGGTGTCGGCGGATTGACCCAGCCCCACATCCAGCCCGGCAAGACCTTCGTTTACGAGTTCGAGATGAAGAAGAGCGGGACCTTCATGTACCACCCGCATTCCGACGAGATGGTGCAGATGGCGATGGGCATGATGGGCATGGTCGTCGTCCATCCGCGCGACCCGAACTTCCGCCCCGTCGACCGCGACTTCGTCTTCGTGATGAGCACCTATCGCGTCGACCCCGGCACTTATCTGCCGCGGGTCAACGAGATGACGGATTTCAACATGTGGACCTGGAATTCGCGCGTATTCCCAGGCATCGACCCGCTGCCTGTCAGGCTCGGCGACAAGGTGCGCGTGCGCATCGGCAATCTCAGCATGACCAACCATCCGATCCATCTGCACGGTCACAGCTTTGCCGTCACCTGCACCGACGGCGGCTGGATTCCCGAGAGCGCACAATATCCGGAGACGACGACGGACGTGCCGGTCGGTGCAGTGCGCGTGTTCGACGTGCTCGCCGACAATCCCGGCGATTGGGCGTTCCACTGCCACAAATCGCATCACACCATGAACGCGATGGGGCACGACATGCGCAACATGATCGGCGTCTCGCGCAAGGATCTCGCCAAGGCCGTCGGCAAGCTCGCGCCCGATGCCATGGTGATGGGCCAATCGGGCATGGCGATGGGCAACATGGAGATGCCCGCGCCCGACAACACGCTGCCGATGATGTCGGGCGCCGGCCAATTCGGTCCGATCGAGATGGGCGGAATGTTCACGGTGATGAAGATCCGCGCGGATCTCGCCCGCGACGATTATCGCGATCCCGGCCCCTATCAATTCCCGCAAGGCACCGTCGCTTATGAGGTCGCCTCGCCCGCGGCAGAGCCGGCGCGGCAGCCGGCTACACCGGCGCACAAGATGAAGATGTGAGTGTTTCGATGAATGACCAACCGGAGAATACAATGAAGACGACGATCAAACTTGCACTTGCGCTGGCGGCGCTCTCGATTGTGCCCGCGCTCGCGCATGAGGGACACGACCATCACGGCTTCTCGGCCGGTGAACCCGGCGATCCCCACAAGCCCGCGCGCACCGTCGAGATCGCGCTCAGCGAAATGTCCTACGAGCCGTCGAACATCAATGTGAAGCGCGGCGAGCAGATCCGCTTCGTGCTGCACAATGTCGGCAAGGAGGACCATGAATTCCTGCTTGCGACACCTAAGGAGAACCTCGCGCATGCCGAGGTGATGAAGAAGCACCCGCATATGGAGCACGACGATCCGAACGGCGTGCGGCTGGCCCCGAACAAGACGACCGAGATCGTCTGGAAGTTCACCAAATCGGGCACGTTCGAATTTTCCTGCCTGATCCCCGACCATCGCGACTACGGCATGGTCGGCCACGTCACCGTGAAATGAGCAGGTGGAGACCAACATGAAACCAATCATCCGCATCACCACCGCGCTCGCGCTGACGCTGGGCCTGACAATGGGCGCACTCGCGCAAGCCGCCTCGATCAGCGGCGAGGTCAAGAAGATCGACGAGGGCGCCGGCAAGATCACGCTCAAGCACGGCCCCGCCAAGAGCCTCGGCATGGACGAGCCCATGACCATGGTCTACCGCGTCACGGACCCCGCCATGCTTAGGCAGCTCAAGGTCGGCGACAAGGTGACGTTCGAGGCCGAGGAGGCGGCGTCGGGGTACACAGTGACGAAGCTGCAGAAGGCGAAGTAGGCTTCTTGTCATTCCGGGGCGTGCCTCTTGGCGCGAGCCCGGAATGACGGCTGGCCCCCCGAAATACCCCGGCCCGACCGCCTCCGAACCCCCTCTGTTAACCCTTTGCTAACCATACACCCGGCAAGAATTGCCGGGTGAAGTCGAGTGTCGTCAGCCGCGTAAAACGGGAGCCCCCGTGGACGCCAGTGCGGTGCCTCACTTTCGGAACGGCGGCCCATCGGCCGCCGCGCAGACGTTTGGGGCGCGCGGACGGCAGTCGCGCGGGGAGGCAGCTACCATGGTCGACGTCACCGCGGGACAGGGCGTAGGCAGCGCGAGGCCGGGCATCCCCTCCCTCAACGAAATCGTCACCATCCTCAAGCGCGGCGACATCGCGCTCGCGCTCGGCATCCTCACCATCCTGGTGGTGCTGATCCTGCCACTGCCCTCGATCGTGCTGGACCTGTTCCTGGCGATCTCGATCACGCTTTCGATCCTGATCCTGATGACGTCGCTGTTCATTCAGACGCCACTGGAATTCTCCGCCTTCCCGACCGTCCTGCTGATCTCGACGATGCTGCGGCTGTCGCTCAACATGGCCTCGACCCGCCTGATCCTGTCGCACGGGCACGAGGGCACGGACGCCGCCGGTCACGTCATCGAAGCCTTCGGCAGCTTCGTGATGGGCGGCAATTTCGTCATCGGCATCATCGTCTTCGCCATCCTGATCATCGTCAACTTCGTCGTCATCACCAAGGGCTCGGGCCGTATCGCCGAAGTCGCCGCCCGCTTCCACCTCGACGCGATGCCCGGCAAGCAGATGGCGATCGACGCCGACCTCTCGGCCGGCCTGATCGACGAGAAGGTCGCCAAGCATCGCCGCAAGGAGCTGGAGGACGAGAGTGGCTTCTTCGGCGCCATGGACGGTGCCTCGAAGTTCGTCCGCGGCGATGCCATCGCCGGCCTTCTGATCGTCTTCATCAATGTCGTCGGCGGCATGATCATCGGCGTTGCTCAGCAGGGTCTCTCCTTCGCCGACGCCGGCCGCAGCTACACGCTGCTGACCGTCGGTGACGGCCTCGTCACCCAGGTGCCGGCGCTAATCGTCTCGACCGCCGCGGGCCTGCTCGTCTCCAAGGCCGGCGTCTCCGGTGCCGCCGACAAGGCGCTGATGAAGCAGTTCTCGGGCTATCCGCAGGCACTGGCGATGTCGTCGGCGGTCATGCTGGTCCTGGCCGCGCTGCCGGGCATTCCGACCATCCCCTTCCTCGCGCTCGGCGCCGGCGCCGGCGCACTCGCCTGGAACGCCCGCAACCACAAGCGCACCAGCATCAAGGCCGAGGAAGCCGCCAAGGCCGCGCCGGCTGCTGGTCAGCCCGGCGCACCGGGTGCCGCGGCTGCGGAGGAGCCGATCTCGGCGGCGCTGAAGATCGACGACCTCAAGATCGAGCTCGGCTATGCGCTCTTGCCGCTCGTCAACGGCCCCGACGGCACCGATCGCCTCACCGAGCAGATCAAGGCGCTGCGCCGCTCGCTCGCGATCGAGATGGGCTTTGTGATGCCGGCGGTACGCATCCTCGACAACGTCCAGCTCGAAGCCAACACCTACATCATCAAGATCAAGGAGGTCGACGCCGGCACCGGCAAGATCTGGCCGAACCAGTTCATGGTCATGGATCCCGGCGGCAGCCAGGTGCAGGTGCCCGGCATCCACACCACCGAGCCGACCTTCGGCCTGCCCGCCACCTGGGTCGATGCCAGCCTCAAGGAAGAAGCCTCGCTCAAGGGCTACACCGTCGTCGACGCCGCGACCGTGCTCTCGACCCACCTCACCGAGCTGCTCAAGGCCAACATGTCGGACCTGCTCTCCTACGGCGAGGTGCAGAAGCTGCTCAAGGAGCTGCCGAAGGAGCAGAGCGAGCTGGTCAAGGACATCGTGCCCGGTCAGGTCACGGTCTCCGGCATCCAGCGCGTACTCCAGCTGCTGCTCGCCGAGCGCATCTCGATCCGCGACCTGTCGACTATCCTCGAGGGCATCGCCGATTCGCTCGCCTTCTCGCGCAATCCCGCGACCATGGTCGAGCATGTCCGCGCTCGCCTGGCGCGGCAGATCTGCGCGCAGAACACCTCCTACGCCGGCTACCTCCCGCTGATCGCGCTGTCCGCACGGTGGGAGCAGGCCTTTGCCGAATCCATCATCGGCCAGGGCGAAGAACGCAGCCTCGCGATGCAGCCCTCGAAGCTGTCGGAATTCATGACCGCCGTGCGCGAAGCCTTCGAGCGCGCCGCCCGCGAAGGGGAGGCACCGGTGCTCGTCACCTCTGCGGCAATTCGTCCCTTCGTCCGCTCTCTGGTCGAGCGGTTCCGGGCTCAAACCACCGTTCTGTCGCAGGCCGAAATCCACCCCCGGGCAAGGCTGAAGACGGTTGGAAGCATCTGATTTGCCTTAAGAAGCCGTGTGTTTTTCGGCCACAGGCAAATGGTTTCTGAGTTCCCGGCGCCTTGTCGACCAAGTGCTGAGAAGGCGCCAGAGCAGCACATTACAGCTTTGAAATAATTGCCAAATCGAACGATCAAGCCTCGTTTTTGATCGCGATCTTTCACATCCTATCACGCTCTTGTGATCGCCACTTGGGAACGAATCCGCCCAATACTAGGTTGTTGGGCACCGGAAGCATGAACCCGCCTGAACAGGCCGGCGACTACTTCGGGTAGATGGCGGCAGGAGGCTTCCATGAACCACTCGATTTACAGCGCAGATCGCTCGACCCACCTCAAGGTGGTCGTCGTTGCGCTCGTTGCCGGCATCGCGCTCGCGGGCTTCGGCATCTCGGCGCGGACGAGTTCGGATGAAGGCCTCACCCAGACTGCGCGCGTCATCAAGGCCGGCAAGCCGGTGATGATCACCAACTCGAACGCATTGGTCGTTCGCTAAGGAGATTTTGAGTTTCAGGAATTCACGCGGCTCTTTACCAGCCCCCCAAAGTCGCCACGTGGATATGTAGACGACCCCAACCCCAAGTCGACTACAGAAAGCGCCCGCCCCCCACGGGCGCTTTCTCATGTTTGGGGGTGACTTCAATTCCAAGTCATTAGCAGCGACATCCTCCGCTCTCGTGTCCCGGACGCGCTGCAGCGCGAAGCGGTGCGGCGCAGAGCCGGGACCCAGCAGGCCGCGGCACTCGCTGATGTATGGGCCCCGGCTCTGCAGCGCATCA
>JAEWHT010000072.1 GCA_023387695.1 Pseudomonadota bacterium
GTCATTGCGAGCGCAGCGAAGCAATCCAGGCTGTCTCCGCAGACGCATCTCTGGATTGCTTCGCTGCGCTCGCAATGACGCGGATGGAGTTGAAGCCTATTTCTTCTTCGCCCCGACCCGCTCGATCCGCTTGATCTCAGGCGCCGGGCGGCCGCCCTTTTCGGCGATCTCGCGGTCTTGCTCCATGATGAAGGCGCGCGCGGGTTCGTCGCCGTCGAGTCCGCCGAGCAGTTCGCTGGGGACGCGGCGGTTGGAGCGCTGGGAATCGTCTTCATAGAAGACGTTGAAAAAGGCGAATTCGCCTTTGGGATTGGTTCCGGGTTTTTTGGCCATGGCGGCTTGTCGTCGATCCCGGCGCCGCAGTCAAATGACTTCGCGCAGAATGTCGAGGTTGCGGCTGAGGCGCCGGCGCACCTTGCCGCGGAGCCGTCTGATTGCAGTGTTTGGGGGAGAACGGCAGCCTGGTCCGCCGCTAGCGGCCCTACACCTCAATAAACGGCGGGCCGATAAGCCCGCCGTCTATTTTTGGTCTTCGCGTCGCCCGGGGCTGGCAGGGCAACAACCTGAGATAGAAGGCTATAGCGTGCGCTCTGCGGTGGCAAGGTAAATCAGTCGACGTTGATGTCGCAGCACGCGCATCAGATATGCAGTTGATGTGTGCGCGAGTTCCCGCACGCGCGAAGCAGATGCTTGGATTGTCGAAGCACTTTGTTCATCTCGCGCGGCTCTCGCAATGCAATGGCAACGTGTATGCGCTGTGATAGTGATTGAGCTGGCATTTTTGCGTCGTTGTATGCACGAAGTCTCATCGCGCGCATGCAGTTGACGATCGTCGGTGCGTTGCACACATCACATTGGCTGGATGCTCTCTCCATTCCGGGAACTGCGTCGCAGCCAGAAAGGATGAGACGTTACGGCGCCACCAGCTCGACGCGCCGGTTCAGCGCGCGGCCGGACTCCGTGGCGTTGGAGCCCACCGGTGCCAGCAATCCGACACCAGCGGTGCGCAGCCTCGCTTGTGCTATCCGGAAATTCTTCACCAATTCAGCCGCGACTGCCTCCGCGCGCCGCTTCGAGAGATCGAGATTGTATTCGTAGGCACCCTGGCTGTCGGTGTGGCCGACGATGAAGACATTCAATTGCGGCTGGCTCGTCAGCAGCTTTGCGATCTGCTCCAGCGTCGGGCGGCTCTCGGGTTTCAGCACGGCCTTGTCGGTGTCGAAATAGATGCCGTAGAGCGCGATGTGGCCGGTCTCGCCAAGACCTTTTGCCATCGCGGCCGCATCGACCATCTTGTTGGCGATGGCACCCAGCTCCGCGACGGTCACCTGCGCGGTGATGTCCTGGTTGTTCTGGCTGACGATGACACTGGCATAGGTCTCGCGCCCGCCTTCGGTCTTGCGGCCGGCGAAATAGCGGTAGTTGAAGCCGTCGACCCACATCTGCGGCACCGGCAGGGTGTCGATGGCCTCCGTGAACGGAATGGCGCCGCACGCGTCGGTGTCGCAGGCGAGCAAGGTCTCGAAGCCGGCTTTCGCCAGTTGCGTCTCGAAATTGCGCGACACTTCCAGGATCGAAGGGCCGGGATTGGTCCGGTAGGCGATGCGGACAATCCGGCCTTCGAGCCGACGCGCGTCGGTCGGCTGGCCGTCCTTGAATGCGGCGGCCTGCATTCGCGTCGCGTCGAAATCCTTCACGACATAGCCAGTGATGACGCTGCCGGTGAAGCGGCCGATGCCGGGATAGTCGCGGCTGCCGGCGACATCGCGCGTCTGCGCGGAGGCGGCGGTGGGGAGCATGAGCAACGCGAGGACAGCAAGCATCCGGCGGGGGAGGGGCATGGTCATCTCGATCTGACGGGGACGGGGTGAGCGCTGCCGTTTAGTCGCGCTGCGAGCGGGATCGGTTCTGGCGAGGTTGGCGCAATCCGCCGACGGGGAGCGCGGCGTGAGCAGGCGCCACCGTCCGGAGTCTGCGATGCTGACACCATACCCCTGTTTTGCCCGACGGGTCAACTTGAATTCGGAAAAGTCGCAGTCGATTGTCGCGCGCCTACGGTGCATGGGGTTGTTTTGCGATTTTCGTTTCGGTGCGGTTGCTCGCGGCCCCCTAGATGATCGTGTCGCTTTGACGCGAATCCGGTTCCCGGGCATGATTGTGCGCAACCGCTTTCCGCACCTGGTTCCCAAGGATATTTTCGCATGTTGAGATACGCTCTCGCCCTCGCTTCCATTCTCTGTCTGGCCGGCGGGCAGGCCGAGGCCGCGCGTTGCGGCGGCGACTTCAACAGCTTCGTCGCCGGCATGACCGCAGAAGCGCAGGCGGCCGGCGTCTCGGCGGGCGTGACCAGCGCGGCGTTCAGCGGCATCACGCAAGATGGGGCCGTGCTCGCCTTCGATCGGCGCCAGCGTTACACCTTCAACAAGAGCTTCGAGCAGTATGTCTCGACCCGCGTCGGCCCGGGGCGCATCAATGGCGGCCGTGCACTGCTGCAGCGTCACGCCGCGCTGCTCTCGCGCATCGAGCAGCAATTCGGCGTGCCCCGGCAGATCCTGATTGCGATCTGGGGCCTGGAGAGCGATTTCGGCAAGGGCGACATGGGCAAGCTGCCGGTGATCCGCACGCTGACGACGCTCGCGCATGATTGCCGCCGCACTGAACTTTTCCAGGGCGAGTTGCTCGCCGCGCTCAAGATCGTGCAGCGTGGCGACCTGCCGCTGCGCGACCTCATCGGCGCCTATGCCGGCGAGATCGGCCAGACCCAGTTCCTGCCGTCGTCCTACATCAAATACGGCGTCGATTTCGACGGCGACGGCCATGTCGACCTCCGCCACAGCGTCCCCGACGTGCTCGCCTCGACCGCGAACCTCCTGCACACGAACGGCTTCAAGATGGGCCAGCCCTATGACGAGGGCTCAGCCAATTTCGACGCCATGCGCGAGTGGAACAGGGCGGTGATCTACCGCAAGACGATCGGGTACTTTGCGGATCAGTTGGTGGGGCGGTAGGGGATACGAGAGGCGGAACACTCGTCCTCCATACTCGGTGTCATCGCCCGACTTGATCGGGCGATCCAGTATTCCAGAGACCGCTGTGATTGAGCCGAGAAGCCTCGGCGTACTGGATGCCCCGGTCAAGCCGGGGCATGACGGTGGAGGGCGGGTGCTATTGCGCCCCTAGAACCCTTTCCCCTTCGCCATCTTCTCCAGCTTCCGCTGCAGCGGCGCCCAGTACGTCCCCGGGCGGAAGCGCTGGAGGATGTCCATGAACCGCGCGTCGTTGCCGATGAGGATGCGGGGCTCGTTTCGCTCGACACCCCTGATGATGCGCAGTGCCGCGTCCTTCGGCGAAGTGCGCGCCGCGGTCTCGAACCGATCGATCATTTGCGACCGGCGTTCATTGTCGGTGACGCCGACCCCGGTGCGCGAGGAGCGCGCGATGCTGGTGGCAACGCCGCCGGGATGCACCACCGACAGCTTGACCGGGCTACCCGCCACCGCAAGCTCGTGCCGCACGCTCTCGGAAAAGCCACGCACCGCGAATTTCGCCGCCGCATAGGCCGATTGTCCGGGCGGCGCGATGATGCCGAAGATCGAAGAGATGTTGATGATGTGCGCCTCCGGCCTCGTCTTCAGGTGCGGCAGGAAGGCGCGCGTGCCGTGCACCACGCCCCAGAAGTTGATGTCGAACAGCCAGTCCATCTGCGCCTGGTCGATCTCCTCGAACGTCCCCATCAGCGCTACGCCGGCATTGTTGAAGACGATGTTGAGCGCAGGGTGCGCAGCGATCGCATCGCGTGCGAATTGCGCGATGTCACCGGGCTCGCCGACATCGACGCGATGCACGCTGATCTTGCGTTGAGCACCGATCTCGGCGGCGAGGCTCTTCAGCCCCACCTCGTCGCGATCAGCGAGTGCGAGGTCGCAGCCGCGTTGCGCGAGCTCGATTGCGAGCGCACGGCCGATGCCGCTGGCCGCTCCCGTGATGGCGGCTGCGCCCCGAATCACCGTCATGAAGCCTCCCGTCAAGCCCCGGATAGGGAACAAGGATTTAGATTTTTTCAGAATGGAACCGAACCGTATCCGAGTTGCGTCCTTAACGTAAGGTACTTGGACGGAGGCAACAGCATTGGGAGCCACCGATGGGACAATCAAAACCATTTCCGGCGACGGCACTCGTCGTTGAAGACGACGCCATGCAGCGGGAGATGCTCAGTCTCCTGCTGGAAGAGAGCGGGTATCAGGTGATCCAGTGCGAGAGTGCGGAAGCGGCCGAGCGCGTGCTGGAGAAGAATGCCGGCGTGCTCTGCCTGATGCTGACCGACGTTCAGCTCGCCGGCCGCATGAACGGCGTCGAGCTGGCCTACGTCGCCAAGGGGCGCAATCCGAAGCTCGACGTCGTCGTCACCTCGGGACGCCCCCTGATGCAGCCTTTGCCAGACGGTGCAAAATTCTGGGCCAAGCCGTGGGCGCCGCTCGACGTCCTGCGGGAAGCCGAGATCGCCCAGATGAACTGAGGCACGCTGACCGGGTCGTGACTTCTCGGCAAGCGTCGGGGGTGGTAGGGACGAGGCATGTCCTGGTCCTTCCTCCTCACCTCGCTCATCGTCGTCGCCTCGCCTGGCACCGGCGTGCTTTACACCCTGGCCGCGGCGCTCACGCGCGGTTCGCGTGCCAGTGTCGCGGCTGCCTTCGGCTGCACCCTCGGGATCGTGCCGCACATGATCGCGGCGATGCTCGGGCTTGCGGCCGTGCTCCACACCAGTGCGCTCGCCTTCGCCGCGCTGAAATGGGGCGGCGTACTCTATCTGCTCTACATGTCCTGGCAGGCGCTGCGCGAGACCGGAGCTTTGTCGGTCGAAGCTGATATCAAGGAGCGCTCGAGCGGCCGGGTCATCGTCACCGGCTTCCTGATCAATATCCTCAATCCAAAACTCTCGATCTTCTTCCTCGCCTTCCTGCCGCAGTTCGTCGCGGCGGACGAAGCGCATGTGCTGGCGCGGATGCTGGAATTGAGCGGCGCCTTCATGGCCATGACCTTCGTGATCTTCGTCGTCTACGGCCTGTGCGCGGCGTCCGTCCGCGCGCGCGTCATCTCCCGCCCCGGCGTGATGGCCTGGCTGCGCCGCTCCTTCGCCGCCGGTTTTGCCTTGCTCGGCGCCAAGCTCGCTTTTGCGGAACGGTAGGCAATAAAAAAGCAGGCCTCGCGCCCGCCATCTTCAAACCTTCTTAGCCTTATTCGACGCCCGGGCGGAGCGTACTCCACCCGGGCAAAGAAACTTGCTGCGTTACTTTTTCTTCGCAGCCTTCTTGGCCTTCTTCTTGGGGGCCTTCTTTGCCTTCTTCGCTTTCTTAGCCATAGGATCCTCTTAAGGGTTAATGGTGAAACGCGACACGAGGAACGCTCGGCGGAGGGCCAGCCTCGCAACATCCTCGATGACAAACTCAGCAGATTCGCGCGTCTATGCCCCGCGCTGTCACATCTGTGTCATTACGTTATCCACAGCTCAGATGCATTTTCGGGTGATTTTGGACCGCGAATCCGCATCGCGACGCGTCTTGGCGCGATCGTGCATCGCATCGGCGACGTGCCTAACGATCCGATAATCGAGACGCGGCGTTCATGAATCCAAAACCAAGGGCGCGCTTTCGACGATCGCAGTGAGGTTCCGTTAAGCGCAACCCGCGCATGATCTTCCGCAAGAACACGGGGACGGGTCATGGACGAAATGCTGCCAGAGACAGGGGGCGGGACGCTGCGCGCGTCGCGAGCGCCATGTTGAACGTGCCAACACTCTGGACCGTCTTCGTCGTCAATTTCCTGGCGCTGGGCCTGATCTGGGCTTACGTGGCGCGGTCCTATCCCAAATTCGAGGCTGCGCGGTTCTGGATGGTATCGGCCTTGATCGGCGCATTGGGCACGCTCGCGGCGCTGGTCCGCCTGTTTGTCGACTCGCCCATTCCGCTTTTCATCGGAGCTGCCGGGATCTTCACTGCGTCCTGCTTTGCAGCCATGGGCATCCAGCGCTTCTACGACCGACCCGTGACCTGGCGCATCATGATCGCGACGGGAACGCTGAGCTTCGGCGGCGTCGTCTTCTTCATGGTCGGCTTCCCGCACATGCAGCTGCGGATGCTCTCGCTTACGATCGGTCAAGCACTGCCGCTGGTACTGGCGCTGCGCCTCCTGCTGTCGCCGCCGGGGGAACGTGTCAGCCCGGGCGCCCATTTGTCCGGCATCGTGATCGTCACCATGATCGCAATCTTCGTGGCACGCGTGGTCGGCAATCTGCTCGGCGGTGATTTCTCGTCGGTGTCGGGCAGCCAGGCTCATGCCGCGATGGTGCTCGGGCTCCTGTTCCTGTCGATGACGCTCAATTTCGGCTTCCTGCTGATGGCGATGGACCGGTTGCGCAATGAGGTCGCCGACCTCGCGCTGCTCGACGATCTCACCGGCGTCGCCAACCGTCGCCATCTGTTGCAGCGGCTGACCGAGGAATGCGCCCGCTCGGAGCGCAGCAGCCAGCCGTTCTCGCTACTGGTGATCGATCTCGACGGCTTCAAGGTCATCAACGACACCCATGGCCATGCTGCGGGCGACGCCTGCCTCCAGCACTTCACTCTTATGGCGCAAACCCGCCTGCGTCCTGGCGATATGTTGGCCCGTACCGGCGGTGACGAGTTCTGCGTTGTGCTGCCGTCCTCCTCCATGCGCGAGGGCGCGCTGATCGCCCGACGGATCCTCGATGTCTGCCGCCAGGATGCCGCCGGTTGCTCCGGCAATGACATCCCGATCGCGATCTCGATCGGCGTTGCGGAATGGGATCGCAGCATCGGCCAATTCCCGGACAGGCTCATCGCCCATGCCGACCATGCCCTCTATGCCGCCAAAAAGAACGGCAAGAACGATTTTGCGATCTACGATGAGTCCCCGCCGCTCTCGCCCGATCCGGTCGAAGCCGCGCGCAAATTTGCCTGAAGCCTGTTACGCTGGGGTCCGTTATTGGATCCCTTAAGATGATATCTCGCCTCGTTGCGGCGGTTCTCGCCGTACTCCTGATCACTCCCGCCGCCGCTGTGGATGCCGAGCTCGCAAAGCTCGCGCGCAGCACCGGCACGCCCGACATTCCCGGCCTCAAGATCGTCTGGCTTGCGCCGTGGGGCGATGTCACCAACGCCCATGACTGGCGCAACATCATCGTGCACCAGACCGAAGGGCCGACCGGTTCGGCCCGCGGCGGCGCGCAGGAGCAGTTCAGGAATCCCACCCGCCGCGGCGTGATGGTCTGGGTCGAGACCGACGGCACGGTCTATTGGTCGGTCGCGGACAATCTGGTGCCGACCCATACCGACGGCGCCAATCGCAACGACAACAAATACATCGACAACAGCACGACCTATCATCAGGTTGTGCGCGACAATTCGATCGGCGTCGAGTTCGCCGGCAACTATCCCGATGTCACGATCGGCCCGACCGCAGCGCAGGTCGCGGCCTGGAAGATCCTGGTGCAGGTGCTGCGTGCGCGTTACGGCATCCCGCTCGACCACGTCTATGCGCACAACTGGATCGACTTCAAGGACGCCCGCTATTGCGAAGGCTGCTGGCTCGCGACGCTGGCGCGAACCTGGGCGGAGTAGTCCTGGGGCGATTAGTCGGGCAACCGGAGGCCGAAACCTCCGGTGCCCGACGGCATCGTCATCCTGAGCCACCGAGCCTTCCTGTAGTCATGGAAACGCCTTGGGAAGATCGGCGCAGGGCTTGGTGACGATCTGGTGCGCGTCACGCCAGATCACTTCGCGCTGGCGCGAGGTCGTGATCGTGCGCACCGGCAAACCACCCTCTTCGAGCAGCCAGGCGCAGTACCGTGCACGGCTGACGCACTCGCGTGCCCCGGGATCAAACCAGCAAATGCCCCAGATCGAATCGCGCCGCTTGAAGTGACGCGCGATACGCCCGGGCAACGGCAAGTGCTCCGCGAACCAGTTGAACTGGTCCGAGAGTTCGTGCCGGATCCAGTCCGGACAATTGTTGCGCTGGATGTACCAGGACGCACGGAAGAAGCCGCTCTCCACGCGGCTATGCGGGTGGATGAGCGGTGTGACGAACCGCAAGAACATGACGACACAGCGCGACGCGGTGTTGCGTCACGCCCCTCGTAGTCAAATGGAAGGAATGGAGAGCAGCCGCGCAGCGGCGCTCGCTCTAAGACCGATGGCCGATCAGAGATGGGCGACGGTCAGTACGTACCGATTTGCAAATCATGCCGCCTCCCTCGAATGTGCTGAAACAAAAAGGCGCGACCTCGCGCCGGGGCGGCAGCACATACACCAGCATGTGTGCTGCGACAAGCGTGATTGATTGGAATGCGTGCTTGGGAACGACAGGCTAGACCGGCTGCGCCATCCAGCCGAACAGGCGACGGATCAGTCCCGGCTGCTCCGGCAGTTCCGGCGGTGCGTCCGCGGCCAGCACGCGTTTGAAGAAGTAGTCCAGGAACACCATGTCGTTCGGTTCGGTGACCGTGAATTCGTCCTCGCCGAAATAGACGCTGTAGTTGAAGAAGAACGGACCCATGATCGGGATCGTCGAGGTCGACGCATAGTCCTTGGAGATCACGAACTCTGAGGGATCGAGGCCGTGGTCACGCATGGCCTGCTCGACCAGCGGCAGCTTACGCATGAACTGCGCGGAGAAGCCGCCGACGGTGGATTGAAGGATGATCGACACGGCGCGTGTCCGTTCTCTGATGGCCCTATGCCTTTGGTCGGTTGACCGGGCGTGTCCGTTCAAGATGCCCCGCGGGCGCTTTGCGCGACCGTGCCGGACCGCACACAACAAAAAAGCCGGCGTTGCCGCCGGCTTTCTGTCTTGTCTCGATCCGCCAATGTCTGGCGCGAAAGCCGCGCTTAGTGCGCGGCTTCCAGCGCGGCCTGTTCGGCCCTTGCGATCGTGCCCTTGACCGCGGACTGCACCTTCTCGAAGGCGCGGACCTCGATCTGGCGGACGCGTTCGCGCGACACACCGAACTCGGCGGCAAGGTCTTCCAGCGTCATCGGCTCATCGGCGAGGCGGCGAGCCTCGAAGATGCGGCGTTCGCGCGGGTTGAGCACGCCCATGGCGCCATTCAGGGCGTCGCGGCGTTCGTCATATTCTTCGTGCTCAGCCAGCAAGGCTTCCTGGTTGGGCGAATTGTCGACCAGCCAGTCCTGCCATTCGCCGGCTTCGCCGTCGTCGCGGATCGGTGCGTTGAGCGACGCGTCCCCACCGAGGCGGCGGTTCATGTCGATCACGTCCTGATCAGTGACGCCGAGGCGCTTGGCAATGATCTTCACCTGGTCGGGGCGGAGATCGCCTTCGTCCAGCGCGTTGATCTTGCTCTTCGCCTTGCGCAGGTTGAAGAACAGCTTCTTCTGGTTCGCGGTCGTGCCCATCTTCACGAGCGACCAGGAACGCAGGATGTATTCTTGAATCGACGCCTTGATCCACCACATTGCGTAGGTGGCGAGACGGAAGCCCTTCTCGGGCTCGAAACGCTTCACCGCCTGCATCAGGCCGACATTGCCTTCCGAGACGACCTCGGAGATCGGCAAGCCGTAGCCGCGATAGCCCATGGCGATCTTGGCCACGAGCCGGAGATGGCTGGTGACGAGTTGGTGTGCAGCGTCGCGATCATCGTGTTCGCGCCAACGCTTGGCGAGCATGTATTCCTGCTGGGGTTCCAGCATGGGGAACTTGCGGATTTCGCCGAGGTAGCGAGAAAGGCCGGATTCTCCATTGAGGACCGGCAGAGCAGCGGTACGGGCCATTGTTAAGCCCCTCCAAAGGTTCAGGCCCCCGATAGCGGCGGGCCAGGCAGACGACCGCTTTGTCAAAGCCGGCCGGGCTGCGATGTTCCGTTGGTCATTTCCAACGCAGGCGCAATATACCCCATCGGGGGGCAAAAAGGGAAGGATTGCTGACGTCACGTCCCCGTGTGGCAGCTATAACTTTTTGTAAGGTAAGGGTTTTCTCAAGGGCCCTGCGTCATAGCGCCGCTTTCAAAGCGCCTTCAAGGAGAAGCAAATCCTCCGGCAGGCCTGCTTCCCAGTGAAGAAGTTCTCCGGTCCGGGGGTGCTCGAGTACCAGCAAATAAGCATGCAGGGCTTGCCGCCCAAGCGCCGCCAAAGCGGCCTGCGACTTAGGCCCGAGCTGGTTCGCCTTGGTCTTGAAATGCGGGCCGTAGACGGCATCGCCCATCAGGGGATGGCCGATATGGGCGAGGTGGACGCGGATCTGGTGGGTTCGCCCGGTCTCGAGCTCGCAGGCCAGCAGCGATGCGATCGGCTTGCCGTCGCGCCCGGCGAAACTCTCCATTAGTTCCCAATGCGTCACCGCCTCGCGGCCGCCCTGGCGTACCGCCATCTTCTCTCGCGCATGCGGGTGGCGGTCGATCGGTGCATCGACGGTGCCGCGATGCCGGCCCGGCAGCCCCCAGGCAAACGCCATATAGCCGCGTCGCATCGGCCCGGTGCGGCCATGGTCGGCGAATTGCGCGGTCAGCGAGGCATGAGCGAGATCGTTCTTGGCCACCACCATCAGCCCGGTCGTATCCTTGTCCAGCCGGTGCACGATGCCTGGCCGGCGCACCCCGCCGATCCCCGACAGCGAGCCGCCGCAATGGGCGATCAGCGCATTCACCAGCGTGCCGGTCTCGTGGCCGGCCGCGGGGTGCACCACCAAGCCCTTCGGCTTGTTGATGACGATGATGTCGTCGTCCTCGAACACGATATCGAGCGCGATATCCTCGCCCTTCGGCTCCGGCGGGGCCGCCTCCGGCACTTCGATTATGATCGTATCGCCGGAAGTGACGTGATAAGCGGGGTCGCGGACTTCGGCGGCCTTCAGGGTCACGGCGCCCGCCAAAATCAGGGCTTTCAGCCTTGATCGCGACAGGTCCGGAAGGCGCGCCGCCAGCACGCGGTCGAGCCGGGTCGAGCCCTCGTCGCCTTCGACCACGACTTCCAACCTTTGCGCTGAACCTGAGCTTTCCATGACGACGTCTGATACCGCTGTTCACGAACCGACCCCCGAGCAGGCCGCGCTATTCGCGCGGGTGCGTCGGATGATGCTGATCGCGGGGTTGACCACGGCGCTGGCCGTCTGCGCCGTCCTGATCGCGGTGGGCTACCGCCTTTTCAAGTCGGAGGGAAGGGCGCCTGAGCCCGTGGGCGACATGACGGCCACTCTGCCGAAAGGTGCCAAGATCGTCTCGACCGGGGTGGCCGGTGATCGCCTCGTGGTCACGCTCGATATCGGCGGGGTCATCGAGATCCGCACCTTCGATGCCCACACGCTCAAGCCGGCCGGAAAGCTGAAATTTGCCAATGAGCCGTAAGACACGCGCGCGCTGCCCGGCTGGTTGTTGATTATATCCCGGCACGAGTTGTCGTACCGCGCAACTTCTGATTTAGCTTCTGGCTTGGGGAAGTTGGGCTGAGACCTGGAATGGGACGTTTCACGTCGCGCGTCGTCGCAATCGCATTTGTCGTCGGGTCGATCGGATGTGCTGGGTCTGCGGCTCTCGCAGAATCGGCAAAGCAGGTAGCGGCAGCACCGGCCAAACAAGCCGGGCCTTCCGTTCAGCCCAAACAGCCGGCTGGGCAGACCAAGCCAACCGGCTCGCATCTCGCTCGGCTCTACTTCCTGCGCGAAAAGGGCATTCTCGGCGCGATGGTCGGATTGGCCGCCACAACGGAGATCCTGATCGACGGCAAGTCCGTCGGAAAGGTCAGCATGGGGACGTTCTTCGTTGTCGATCAGCCACCAGGCGTGCGCAAGATCGCCACTCATATGACGTTGTCCATGACGGATTATGATGTCGAAGTCCCCGTCGAGGCTGGGAAGACCTACTATTTCGGCATCGGGACGCAGCGGACAGGTCCCCCCGTCCAGGACCTCTTCAACCAGGCCGTTGCGGGCAGCAGCGGCCAGCAGATTCGCTCCTCATCGCCCTTCAAGTCCGCCTTTGCGGGCGCGGGCCTGTTCCGTCTCGAGCCGGCCGCGGGGGCCGCGGCAATCGAAAAGCTGAAGCAGCCGTGAGTGTTCCCAGCGTTTCGCAGGCCGCGCGAACGCTTCGCGGAGCCATCGCGACGTTAAGGCTGAACCGCACTGACCGTGCATATCCGGGATTTTCGCGCCCGATCGAGGCTTGCCGCCGACAAAATTCGCGGCTATGTCCTCTCCCTCACGCTCCCTTCGTCTAGCGGTTAGGACGCGGCCCTCTCAAGGCTGAAACAGGGGTTCGATTCCCCTAGGGAGCGCCATTTCCCCCCAATTGTGCGGCGGAATTCGCCGTTCGGGCGTACCAGTCCGGATGAGTACTGATTGATTTCACGCCCCGCTCGCCGTTGACTTGCCACACCAAGGTCCCGAAGCGCAGACTGCGTTGCGGTTTCCGTCCATGTTTCGGAGGGAATGATACGTGGACAAGGGCGAAAATAAGCGCAATGGCCGTTACGTCATTGAGCCTGTCGCCGCGCAAGTAGAATTGCACGCGATCGAATCGCCACTCGCAGCGACACCACTTGGCTTCCGGGTTGCAGAGATCCTCGAAAAATTGCGTAGCGGTATCGGCTTCCGCCTGCTGGCGGCCGTGCTGTTGTTCAGCTCGCTCGTGACGCTGACGCTGACCGCGCTTCAGCTTTACCTCGACTATGATCACGAGGTCGGCGTCATCGAGACGCGTCTCGACGAGATCGGCCGAAGCTATCTTGCGAGCCTGGGCGAGAGCCTCTGGGCGCTTGATCAGAACCAGCTCCAACTCCAGCTCGACGGCATTCTGCGTCTGCCCGCTATTCGCGCGGTCGAGATCCGCGAGGTCATCGACCGTCCGGATCCGATTCACATCTCCGTTGGCGACCACAGCGCGCGCGCCAGCATCACCCGCGAATATCCGCTCGATTACATGGTTCGCGGCACCAAGCGTCCGATCGGGATCCTTTATGTCGAAGCGTCGCTGACCGAGGTCTATCGCCATCTGTTGAACCGGACCCTCGTCATCCTCGCGAGCCAGGCCGCCAAGACGTTTCTCGTCTCGCTCTTCATCCTCTACATCGCTCACGTCCTCGTCACCCGCCACCTCATCACCATTGCCGCGTTTGCCGGAAGCTACAATCTTGCGCGCCCGCCGCCGCCGCTGCAGCTGAACAGGCGGGTCCGGGGCGAGCCCGACGAACTCGACAAGGTCGCGGATGCGTTCAACGATCTGTGCGCCAATTTGCAGCGTGCCTATGGTGATCTGCAGCAGGTGAATGCGCAGCTTCAGCAAGACCTCTTTGTGCGCCAGCGGGCCGAACAGGATGCTCAGCTGAGCGAACAGCGCTTTCGCGACTACGCCGAGACCGCATCCGACTGGTTCTGGGAAACCGGACCGGATCATCATTTCACCTACCTTTCCGAAAGGTTTGAAGCCTTCGGGATGGACCGTTCCGTGTTGATCGGCACGAGCCGCATCGACAGCGCTATCAACAGCGGCGCCGAACCGGAGAAATGGCGCGAGCATCAGGCGGTCCTGGAACGTCACGAGCCGTTCCGTAAATTCGAGTACACGAGGCGCGATCGCACCGGACGGCTGCGCTACGTCAGCATCAGCGGGCAGCCTGTCTTCGCTGCCGACGGCCGCTTCCTGGGATATCGCGGCACCGGCGCCGACCTGACCGAGCAGCAAGAGACCAGGGACAGGTTGCGCCAATCCCAGAAGATGGATGCGGTCGGGCAGCTCACCGGCGGTGTCGCCCATGACTTCAACAACGTGCTGACGGTGATCACCGGTACGATCGAGATCATCCAGGAGGGCGTGGCGGATCGGCCCGAGCTCGCCGCGATCGCACACCTCATCGACGAAGCGGCGATGCGCGGCGCCGAGATCACCTCGCAGCTGCTGACCTTCGCGCGGCGCCAGCCGTTGCAGCCGCGCGAGGTCGATATCAATGATTTGGTGCTCGATGTCTGCAAGCTGCTCAAGCCGATGCTCGGCGAGCACATCGAGATCGACACGTCGCTTGCGAGCGATGCCTGGTCTGCGCTGGCCGATCCGTCGCAGCTTTCGGCGGCGATCGTCAATCTCGCGGTCAATGCGAGGGATGCGATGCCCGGCGGCGGCAGGCTGAAGCTCGAAAGCGCCAATGTCGTCATCGATGACGCTGCATCGCTCGATGACGAGGTGCGCGCCGGCGAATTCGTGATGATCACGGTTGCCGACACCGGCCAGGGTATTCCGGCTGATATCGTCGGCCGCGTGTTCGAGCCCTTCTTCACGACCAAAGGGGTCGGGCGCGGCACCGGCCTGGGGCTCGCGATGGTCTACGGGTTTGCCAGGCAAACCGGCGGCACCGTGAAGATCGAAAGCGAACAGGGGCGGGGTACCGTGGTCAGGCTTTATCTGCCGCGCTCGGAGATCAAGGCCTCGGCGAAGTCGGCGTCCGCTCCGATCGTCGCTGCGGTCGGCGGCCAGGAAACCATTCTGGTGGTCGAGGACGATCCGCTGGTGCGGGGCTATGTGATCGCCCAACTCGGCGGCCTCGGATACAAGACCCTGATCGCCAGCGAAGCCGCGGCGGCGTTGGCGCTGGTCGACCAGGGTGCCGAGTTCGATCTTCTGTTCACGGATGTGGTCATGCCCGGCGGAATGAACGGGCGCGAGCTGGCGGAGGCCGTGCTCGCGCGCCGCCCGGGAATGAAGGTGCTCTACACGTCAGGCTACACCGACGAGTTCGTGCATGACGGGCGCCTCGATTCCGGCGTCGCCCTGTTGCGGAAGCCATATCGAAGGGTCGATCTCGCGAAGATGATCCGCGAGATCCTTGCGGCAAAATAAGCGAGGCCACTGCCGTTTTACGGGAGCGCTTCATGTCGTCCTCTCATTTCCATGCATCCGGCGAACGCCGGGACAAAGGCGGGCCGCGTTTCCTGTTCGTTTGTCTGCTGCTGTTGCTGGCCGCGCGACCTGATCCTCTCCGCGCGGAGCCGCCCTCCTTCGTGATGGTGACGGACCAGCCGGAAACCACATATGAAGGCAAATGGCAGCGGCTTGCTTACCAGGAGGCGTTCAAGCGGCTCGGGATTCCACTCGAGGTCGAGCTGATGCCAACACAGCGGGTGAGCGCGATGGTCGATTCCGGCGCGGTCGACGGGCAGTTCATGCGCGTTCCCGCCTACGCCGAGACGCACCCTGACCAAATTCGGGTCGACGAGGCGATCTATGAGGTCAGGTTTGCACTCTGGGCCAGCAATCCGGCGCTGACTTTGTCGCACCTGGAGGATCTGGCTGCGACGAACTGGATCGGCGTTTATCGACGTGGCGTCGAGCTGTGCCAGCGCTCGCTATCGTCCCTGGTGCCTGCGACGCGCCTGTCCAGCATTGCGACCGAGCATGATGGCTTGCGCATGCTGCTGGGCGGCCGCGTCGATTATTTTTGCGAGATCGATGCTGCGCTTAAGAGCGCGCTCTATTCGCCCGAATTCAAGGGCGTCACCTCGGTTCGGCCGCTGCTGATGATCGGCGACCGGGTCGTGCTCTATCCATATCTCTACAAGACCCACGCCGACCTCGCACCCCGCCTGGCTGCCGTCCTGAAGGAGATGAAGGCGGAGGGTCTGCTGGAACGGTACCGGCAGGAAACGCTCGAAAGGTGAGGGCGAGTCGCGATCGATCCTGCGACGTTGTGGTGTGCCAAACCTGATATTTCTGCGAGCACCGGTCTTACCTGCAAGCATGCGGTATCGGCATCGACGGAGGTGGCCGTACATCCAAAAATCTGCACTATGCGCGCCGGGACGGCACGCGATGCGGCCGGTCTCCGTCTCCGAAGCGGCTGCCGGGCCTTTGGAGGCCATGGTTTCTGTAAGAACGGCTTTCTGCTTTCGGGAGTGACGATATGAGCGGTTTGGTGATCTCTGGCGGCCGGGTGGTGGATCCCGCGAGCGGAATGGACGCCATTGGCGATGTCGCCGTGGTGGACGGCAAGATCGCCGCCGTCGGCTCCGCGCTCGGCGGCGCCGAGCGAGTGATCGATGCAACCGGACTCGTGGTCGCGCCCGGCTTCATCGATCTGCACGCCCATGGCCAGTCGATCCCGGCAGACCGCATGCAGGCCTTCGACGGCGTGACGACGACGCTGGATCTCGAGGCCGGCGTGCTGCCGGTCGGCTCCTGGTATGAGCGCCAGGCCCGAAAGGGCCGCGTGCTGAATTACGGCGCCGCCACCAACTGGGCCTTCGCCCGCATCGGCGCGATGACGGGTTCGAATGCGGAGAGCTCGCTGGAGGCGTTCGGCAACGCCATGCGCGACCGCCGCTGGATGGACAACGTCGCAAGCGATGCGGAGGTCGCCGGCATCCTCGAGCGTCTCGGGCGTGGCCTGAACGAAGGCGGTATCGGCATCGGCATCTTGAATGCTTACGCGCCCGGCGCCGGTGTGCAGGAGCTCACGGCGGTGTGCCAGCTCGCCGCGAAGCAGAACGTGCCGACCTTCACACACGTCGCCTACATGTCGCGCGTCGACCCCGAGAGCGCGGCGGAAGCCTATATCCGCCTGATCGGCTATGCCGGCGCCACCGGCGCGCACATGCACATCTGCCACTTCAATTCGTCGAGCAAGACCGATATTGAGCGCTGCCGCGCGCTGATCGAGAAGGCCCAGGCGCAGGGCCTTCCTATCACGGTCGAGGCCTATCCGTACGGCACCGGCTCTACGGTGCTCGCTGCTGCCTTTTTCAGCGATCCCCAATTCGTCGAACGCAACGGCACCGGCTACGACTCGGTGCAGCGCGTGACGGACGGTTATCGCTTCCACGATCGCGAAGAGCTTTTGAAGGCACAAGCCGAAGAACCGTCCTCGCTGGTGCTCTGGCACATCCTCGACACCGAGCACAATTCGCATCATCGCGATCTCCTCGATATGTCGGTGCTCTATCCCGGCGGCGCGATCGCTTCCGATGCGATGCCGTGGACGACGTCGGACGGCAAGACTTACACCGGCGATGCTTGGCCGCTACCGGACGATGCCACCTCGCATCCGCGCTCGGCCGGCTGCTTCACCAAATTCATCCGCGAATGGGTGCGCGAGCGCAAAACCGTGTCGCTGCTCGAAGGCGTGCGCAAATGCGCGCTCATCCCCGCGGAGATCCTGTCGCAGAGCACGCCCGCGATGCGCGCCAAGGGTCGGCTCGCCAAGGACGCCGATGCCGACATCGTCGTGTTCGACTACGAAAAACTCTCCGACCGCGCGACCTTCACCGCGATGAACCGGGCGTCGGAAGGCGTGCGGCATCTCGTGGTCAGCGGCCAGGTGCTCATCAACGACGGCATACTTGATGTCTCGGCGCGACCGGGCCGCCCCGTGCGCCGTCCCGTCGTCGGGACCTGATCCATGCCGGTCCCCATTCTCCTCGTCACGGGCTTTTTGGGGGCGGGCAAGACCACGGTCGTCAATCATCTGCTGGCGAATGCGGAGGGCCGGCGCATTGCCGCCGTGGTAAATGATTTCGGCGCGATCAATATTGATGCGGAGCTGATCGCGGGCGCGAGCGATGGTGTGGTCAGTCTCGCCAACGGCTGCGTTTGCTGTTCGCTCGAAGGCGATCTCTTGCGCACGCTGTCGACGCTGCTGCGGCGCGATCCGAAGCCGGAGTACATCGTCATCGAGACCAGCGGCGTCGCCGATCCCGGTGATATCGTCCGCAACCTGATGGACCCGGTGATCCTGCGCGAGGCGCCGCTGGAGACGGTGCTCTGTGTGATGGACGCATCCACGCCGCCGACGGCGCTGAACGACGCGTTGCAGCGGTCCCAGCTGCGCGTCGCCGATATCGTAGCCTTGAGCAAACTGGATTTGGCCGATGAAGGCGCGGGTATTCGCATGCGCGAGGCCATCCGCGCGCAACGCGTTCCTGCCGTGGTGGTCGACGCGAAGCACGGCGAGATTCCGTCCGCGCTGCTGTTTCCCGCAAGCGATCGCGCGCCGGCGCCACGCGAGCCGGGACCGAAACGTCCGGCAGAGGAACGCTTCGAGACGTTGAGCTGGACCTCGGACCAGCCGCTCTCGCTGCCGCGCCTGCAGCAGGCGATCGGCAAGCTCGCGCCAAAACTGGCGCGCGCAAAGGGCTTGTTCGAGACGATCGAACAGCCCGGGCGTCAGATGGTGTTCCAGTTCGCCGGCGGCCGCGCGACGCTGGCGCCTGGCGAAGCGCCGATGCCGGGCGTGCCCCGCGCGCGGATCGTGTTCATCGCCGAGCTTGGGGTGTTATCGAAGGCGGAGATCGAAGAGATCATGGTGGGGTGTGTTGCCAGTCGTTAGCGCCATTGGCCTTCGCACGCAGGCGAACGCGCTCAAATCGCGCGATGCCTAATCCTCCACCGGCAGCCCGTCTCCGTGCACATACCATTCCGCGCGTGACGCCCACTGGACATGACGATTGGGTATCGTCCCCAGCGGCTCGTCGAACGCGCCGGCGTGGATGATCGCCTCGCGCCCGCTGCGGGTCAGATGCGGCATCGGGCTGCCGCAAGTCTTGCAGAAGGCTGTTGCGAAGCTTCTCGCATTCGGCAGATCGAAGCGGCCGACCGATGCTTCGCCACGCAGCCAGCGCAGCGCGCAAGCCTTTACGATCACCTCGCACGAATGTGCGGTGCCAGTCGCCTTGCGGCAGCGCGAGCAATGGCAGTTGAGGAAACGATCGAATGGGCCCTCGACCTCGAATGCTACCTCGCCGCACAGGCAGCTGCCCCGGAACGCCGTCATGTCATTCTCCGTCCGGTTCCTCGGCCGGCTGTTCCGGCGCCTCTTCCGCATGGGCCGGGGCGGCACTGTGCGCGCTACGCAGCCGGATCATCGTGTCGATCACATCAACATCGACCTTCAGCACGTCGAGATCGCGCGTCATCTCGCGGACTTCCTGGCCATTGCGCGCCAGTTCCTCGGAGATGTCGACCGTCATCCTGCGCTCGGTCACGTTGCCCTGCGTGTTCGCAAACAGCTTGGCGCGCATCCATTCGAGCCGCGCCCGCTGGGTGTCGCGGTCGAACTTCTTCTCCACGTAGCGGCGCCGCGCTTCCGCATAAGCGCCAATCAGCGCGGTCTCCGGCAGGCTCCACAATTGCTCGACCGACATGGTCATGCGTTCAGGTCCTGGTTTCGGCTCAGCGGAGGGTTACTCCGCAGCCTATCAGACCCTTCCGGCCGGCAATTCTCAAGAGGGTGTTCGAGGGTCCGGGAAACTCACGCGAATTGCGCGATGCCGTTTCCGACCGACCAATTCTCCGCGGGCGCATCGAGCACGTTGACGAAGACGTCTTCGGGGCGGATGCCCGGGCTATCGCCGAGCAGTTCCGCGATCCGCCGATACAACGCCTTCTTCTGCTCAGGCGTCCGTGACGCGAACACGGTGATCTGGATCAGCACGGCGTCGTCGCTGCGGCTGACGCCGTACGCGTTGCCGCAGCGGAAGTTTGTGGGCGGCAGCTCGCTGATGGTCATGAACTCATCGCCTACGGGCACGTTCAGCGCCTCGCGCATGGCGCGATAGAGGCCGTCGAGGATCGCCTGCCGGTAGGCGTCCGGCTTTCCGGCGCGCATGGAGATGTGAAGCAGAGGCATGAGCTGGTCCCTTTGCATGCGGGGGCGATCGGCCGGGCACATGCAAGCGCCGCCGTTCGGCCCATTGACGAAACGGGCTATCAATCCCATCTGGTTTTTGACACGATGTCTAGAAAACACGTTCTTGACGCCGTGTCAAATACTGGGAGTGCCAATTGAGGCCGCGCGAATTCGACCACGACGACGTCCTGCGCATCGCGTTCGATCAGTTCTGGCGCAAGGGCGTGCGCGGCACGTCGCTGTCGGACATCGCGCGCGATGCCGGCGTTCAGCGCGGCAGCCTCTACAACGCCTTCGGCAGCAAGGAGGCGCTGTTCCTCCAGGCCTATGAGCGTTACGCCGGCGACTATCTGGTCACCCTGCAG
Organism: Pseudomonadota bacterium; assembly: GCA_023387695.1. Taxonomy (GTDB): domain Bacteria; phylum Pseudomonadota; class Alphaproteobacteria; order Rhizobiales; family Xanthobacteraceae; genus Bradyrhizobium. The sequence goes on from JAEWHT010000072.1 coordinate 20,000, forward strand.
AAGGCACTTGGTGTGGGCTCGTTGCGCAAACGGCTCACCGCGTTCTTCGATCTAACCATCACGAACTTCCGTTCCGGCTCGCCTCCGCGGGGCTGTCCGACGACGCGCGGGTTGATGGAGCTCGGCGCGGCTGAAGGCGAGGGGCTCGACGAGGACGCGCGCAAGGCTTTTGCCAACCTCGTCTCACGCGTTACTGCGCTGGTTCAGGACACTTTGTCCGCAGGCGCCGAGCGGGGCGAGTTCAGCGGCAACGCGGCGGCTGCGGCGCTACACATCATCACGGTAACGCGGGGCCTCGCCGTACTCGAACGTGCCTTCGGCGACGAGCCGCAATTGCGCAAGATTGCCGCCCACACGATCGATCTTGTGCTCGGCAAAGGTCGTTAGGCCTCAGCAGACCGCGAGCGCGTTGATCGCCCGCGTGGCTGCAACCTCCTGCTCTAATCCGACGAGTTGGCCGACGACGGTTTTGAGCTCATCAGCCTCACTGCGACGCGCGACGGCCAGGAGCCGCATCAATTCAGCCTCGTCCCTCGACAGCCGCCGGCACGATGGCGGCATGAAGCAGAGATCGCAGGGGCGCCCGCTGCGCAGGATTCTGACCAACGCGGCAACGCGGGCAACGAGCAAAGGGCTGTCGGAAATACCGGGCGTCTCGTCGGCGAAGCGATAGGCGGCCTCCCAGCAATCGGACGCGCCGGTCGCATAGGCCGCGCCGATGAACCGGAACAGCGACAACGCGACGCGGCAGAACTCATCACAGCCTTCGATGCTTCGCGGGTTGTCGTGGATGGTGTCCTGGATCACGCGGCGACCTCGGCTGGCGCAAAATATCTGCGCCGATGGTTCTGCCACAGGCCACTTCAAGTCAACGTCGCAAGGGCCGATATCGAGGTCTTCTAGATTTGCCAGCGATGTGAACTCGACGCATTCTAAACTGCGTCACACGAACGCGACGTCGATCTTGTTGTCCGATTTGGAGAGCATCCGGCACGCGCGCGAGAGGCCGTCGCTGGCGATGGCGAGCTTGAACTGCTCGGGAATGTCGGCGGTCGAGATCACCTCGATCGTGGCCTCGTCGTCGGCCAACGCGCGCACGGTGCAGTCGAAGGTCGAGCGTCCCGCGTTGAAGGTGATCTGGCCGGCCTTGAACACGCGCCGGCGCGCGGGCGAGATCGACGGCGCGGCATCGACCCAGGCGACGGCGCGGTTGCGGCCGGCGTTCTTGGCGGAATACATCGCCAGGTCGGCATTGTGCAGGGCGTCGTCGAAATGCTGGCCAGGCAGCAGCGATGCGGTACCGAAGCTGCAGGTGACCGGGATCGGGCCGCACGGCGTGTCGATGCTCTCAGCCGCGATCGCCATGCGCACCTTCTCGAGCGTCGTCATGGCGCCGGCGAGATCGGTGTGCGGCAGCAGGACGGCGAACTCCTCGCCCCCGATGCGGCCAATGATGTCGGAGTTGCGCAAATTGTCGCGGCAGGTCGCGATGATCGACGCCAGCACGGCGTCTCCGGCCGCGTGGCCGTGGCGATCGTTGACCTGCTTGAAGTGATCGACGTCCAGCACCGCAAGCGTCAGCTTGTGATTGTGCCGGTTGGCGAGCGATGCCAGGCGCTGCGCCTCGCTACGGAAGGCTCGGCGCGAGAGCGCGCCGGTCAAATTGTCCTGCATGCTGAGATTGCGCAACAGCAGCTCGTCGACGGCAATACCGGCAAGATCGGTGAGAACCGCAAGGTCGTCGACGTTGAACGCGCGCGGTTTCGTATCCATCACACACAGCGTGCCGATATTGACGCCGGAAATCTTGAGCTGCACGCCAGCATAGAATCGGATGAACGGACTTCCGCGGACGAAGGCATTGTCGCTCACGCGCGGATCTTCGTAGGTGTCTGGAATAACAAGGGGCGTGTCCTGCTCGATCGCAAGGCTGCACAGAGCAGGGCGGCGATCGGTCTCGCGATCGGCCATGCCGACCTCGGCCTTGAACCATTGCCGGTGTCCGTCGATCAACGTCAGCGTCGACATTGATACGCCGAAAATACGCTTGCACAGCGCCGTCAGGCGATCGAACGCCGGCTCTCTCGGCGTGTCGAGAATGTCGAGCGACGCGAGAGTTTCGAGGCGACGGGCTTCGGTGGCAGGCGAAATCGGCATGTGTCTGGCTCCTTTGCGCAGTTTTGCGCGAGGCCGATTAACGCCAAATTGAGCCCTGACGGTTCCCGAGTACTTTTGCGGGATGCGGGGAACCCGAATGCTTAAAGCTTTGCTAAGGGGCTCGGGATAAAACGGCATGTCAGCCCCGCCAATTCTTGTGAGCACCGATGATTTTCTCCCGCATCAGTTTCAAGCTGGTCCTTATTGTCGGCATTGGCCTTCTCGGCATGATCGCGCTCGCGCCGATCGCGCTGTCGACCCTGCGCAACCAGATGATCGCCGACCGCCAGGCCAAGACGCAGCACATGGTCGATGTCGGCTACGGCATTCTGACGCACTACCAGAAGCTCGAAAGCGACGGGAAACTCTCGCGCGAGCAGGCGCAGGCCGGCGCGATGGCCGAGATCAAGAGCCTCCGCTATGACAAGGTCGAGTATTTCTGGCTCAACGACATGGGCCCGAAGATGATCATGCATCCGATCAAGCCCGAGCTTGACGGCAAGGATCTTGCGGGGATGAAGGATCCTTCCGGCAACGCGCTGTTCGTCGGCTTCGTTGACGTCGTCAAGAAACAGGGCGCGGGCTTCTACAGCTACCTCTGGCCGAAGCCGGGCTTCGAGCAGCCGGTCGGGAAGATCTCCTATGTGAAGGGCTTTGCGCCCTGGGGCTGGATCATCGGCACCGGCATCTATCTCGACGACGTCGACGCCGTCTTCCGCCAGGACGCGCTGACGTTCGGCCTGGTGTGTCTCGCGGTGTTCGTGCTCGTGCTCGGCGCGTCCTTTGTGATCGGCCGCAGCGTGACCCGGCCGCTGGCGAAAATCACCGTGCTGACGGATCGTCTTGCCGCCGGCGACAGCGCCTTCGATGTCCCCTACACGGATCGCCGCGATGAGCTTGGCGGTCTCGCCAAGGCGCTCGCCGTGTTCAAGGACAATGCGTCGGCCGTGGGCCGAATGCATAGCGAGCAGCAGGAAGCCAAGCAGAAAGCCGACGACGAGAAGCGCAAGACCATGACCGATCTCGCCGGCAAGTTCGAGGCAAGCGTCCAGGCTGTGGTCCGCGATGTCTTCAACGAGGCCCGCGCGATGCAACAGGCCGCGCAAGGCATGTCGGAGACCGCTGACAAGGCGACTGATCGCGCGAGCTTCGTCGCCACCGCCTGCCAGCAGGCCTCGACCAATGTGCAGACCGTGGCGTCGGCCGCGGGCCAGTTGTCGGCCTCGATTACCGAGATCAGCCAGCGCGTCGCGCAGGCCGCCTCAGTGGCC
>JAEWHT010000073.1 GCA_023387695.1 Pseudomonadota bacterium
ACCGGCAAGGGCTCACATGTCGCCTCCAACCTGATGGCCAACGGCGTTTGGGCTGCAAGCGTGCTGGCGCAGGCAAAACTGTGCGGCGCCAAGTTCAGCGAACGGCGCCCGCGCGAGCGCGCGCTCAATGCGGTCGCCAACCACTACCAATGCAAGGACGGCCGTTGGCTGATCCTGTCGCTGCTCAACGAAGAGAGGCAGTGGCCGACGCTGGCCAAATGCCTTGGCCTCGAAAACCTCATCGCCGATCCGCGCTTCGCCACCAAACCGGACCGTCACGCCCGCTCGATCGAGCTGATCAAGATCTTTGACGACACCTTTGCGACCAAGGACCTCGCCGACTGGCGCAAGATCCTCGACGGCAACGGCCTCGTGTTCGGCATCGTCGGCATTTTGGACGACATCCCGAACGACAAGCAGATGCTCGACAATGAGGTGCTGGTGCCGTTCGAGAACGATACGATGCTCACCATCTCCAGCCCGATCTGGATCGACGGCACCAAGAAGGTGCAGCCGCGCAAGCCACCCGGCGTCGGCGAGCACAGTGACGAGATTTTGCGCGGTGCGGGATACGACGACGCCGCGATCAAGCAGCTGCGCGCGAAGGGAGCGGTGGGGTAGAGGCGGGCTCGCTCTCACCCCGTCATTGCGAGCGTAGCGAAGCAATCCAGAATCCCACCGCGGATGCATTCCTGGATTGCTTCGCGACGCTCGCAATGACGATCCCGGACTATGATCTCACGACCACATCCGCCGCTGCGAGGTCCCATGCCGAACTATCGCCTGCACTACTTCCCGGAATCCGGCAACAGCTACAAGCTGGCGCTGATGCTGACGCTTTGCGGCGAAAAATTCGAGCCTGTCTGGACTGATTTCGGCGGCGGCGTCACGCGCACCGCGGAGTGGCGCAAGACCGTCAACGAGATGGGCGAGATTCCCGTGCTCGAGGTCGACGGCGTGAAGATGACGCAGACGGCGCCCCTGCTGCTGAAGCTCGCGGAACAATACGGCCGCTTCGGCGCCGAGACGGAGGCCGAAAAGTTCGAGCTGCTGCGTTGGCTGTTCTGGGACAACCACAAGCTCACCGGCTACATGGCGACTTATCGCTTCATGCGTGCCTTCGTGGAGAACAACGATCCGCAAGTGATGAAGCATTTCCGCCGGCGGCTTGAGGACTTCCTCGGCATTCTCGACGGGCATCTCCAGCACAATGCGTTCGCGATCGGCAGCAGGCCGACAGTGGCCGACATCTCGATGATGGCCTATCTGCATTATCCCAGCGACGAGCACGGTTTTGATTTCGCGGCGAGCTATCCCGCCATCCACGCCTGGCTCGGCCGCATGGCCGCGCTGCCGGGCTGGAAGCCGGCCTATGAACTGCTGCCGGGCAAGCGGATGACGAACTACGCGAAGTGAGGCCTACCTCAGCGCCAGCCAGCCGAGCGTGAACAGGATGCCGCCGATGATGACGACGATCGCGACAGCGGAGGCGCTGACGCGGATGCTGCCGGCGACCTGTTTGGCTTCTTCATTCTGCGCGATCTCGCGATTGCGCTCCTTGTCGGCTTCGCTGGTATCCGTCATGGGTCATCCAAATCGCTTGCTGGCTGACGCATGACCCTGGGATCATGCGCTAACGCGTCTTGATGAAACACATGCCAATACGGCTCGAGGCGGCCGCAGCCTGACAGGTGAGACCTTTAGCACAGGTCCATGACGTAAAACTCTTATCCAGCGTTCCCGATCCCTCATTTTGCAGAGAACAATGCGCGCCCCAGCCATCCTGATATTCGGTGCCGGCGAGCTCGCGGCTGCCGCGGGTTTGCGGCCGGCTGGCAAATCCGCGTGAAAAATCAGGGCGTTTGCCGGCAGCGAACGCGGTCAGGATATCGCGGCGGCGGAGCTGATCACCGAAGAAGTGCGGCGAGGCCGGAACGATGGTGGCGTTCGACGCCTTGTCCGTCAGCCAGTCCACGCCCGGGAAATGGAAACCGCCGATGCCGCGGGTCTGGTGGCAACCAGAGCAGGTGACGTCGTTGAGGCGGCGCTGGAAGCCCGCGACCGAGCGGATGTTCTCCATATTGATGCCGCGCGCGGCCGCCTGCTTCAGCGCGCCGACGACGTCGTCATCGGTGAAGAGCGGATCGCTCCTACCGTCGCCTTTGCCTTCACCCTGCATCATCCCGAACTCCGGTTGCAACGTTGAAGCGTCGAGGCCCGCAGGCGTCGGCGCCACCGCAGCCTTGGCGAGATACTGTTCCGGGATCAGCACCGTGCCGCGATCGAACTCGCGGAGATTCGCGGGCGTCAGCAACCACGCCTTGAAGCCGCGCCGGAGTGTATCGTCGGCGAGGATACGATCGCGGTCGATCTGGTTCTCCAGCGTCGATTCCACGAAGACCTTCGTAGCCGGGTCGTATTTGAACACCTTGAGCAGATAATCGGAGCGGAAATCGTGCAGCGACGATTTGGGTGAGATCGAGATCTGGATGTTGGTCTCGATGCGATCGATCATCGCATCGTAGGGAACGGTGCGGCTGCCGATCAGCCCTTGCCAGTCGCCATTGCCAAGCCAGCGCCGAGCCACCTCGGCGCAGGTGATGGGCTTGCCGTTCTGATCAAGCTGGTGCGCATCGCGCGCCTTCATCACGAGATTGAACGTCATCGGCAGGCGTGTCGGTGCACTACCTGTCTCGAACCGCGCCAGGCGATAGATCAGCCGGATCTCGCCGCAGGCCTCGTCCGAGACGTAGGCGCGGTCCATGCGGTTGACGATGCCGGCCAGCACGAAGCGCGTGTTGACGGATTTCAGATTGGCCCGATCGAACAGCTCGATGTCAAATCCCTCGCCTACTCCGATGCTCTCGCTTGGCGACGCGTGCTTGTGCTGCGCGATGTAGCGATCGAACTCCGCATCGATCGCCGGAGGAATGTCCTTGAGCTGCGGCAGCGATGCGAACAGTTGATCACTCGTCAACGGAAAATTCGCGTTCCGCTCAGGCTGCAACAAGCGTGAGATCGACAGCGCATCGCTCTGGTCGAGCTTCTTCAGGAGGTCCGGATCGGTGATCGCCGTGCCGCGTGCGAGCGGCGCGTTCTCTGCCGCGAACGACATGCCGCCGCCTGATAACACGACGACAGCAACGAGAATTCGCAACGCGCGGCTCATGCCTCCACTAACACCGCGCAGAGCCGCCTATTCAAGCAAAAAGGCGCTTCACATCACAGTGAAGCGCCTTTTCGAAAGTCAGATATCGATCGCTTAGCGCGCGACGATCAGGCCCTTGGCGGTAACGACCACCCAGCGGCCGTCCTGGCGACGGATCGCATCGACGCGACCGAGACCGGGGATGGGATCGCCGGCGTAGACCTCGTAGAGGCCATTCCGGCCTTCGATCAGCGCGCCACCATTGGCGACGTCACGCAACCTCCAACCCTCGACCGTCGGCAGGCGGCCGACTTCAGTCTTGGGCGCGGCCGGCACGGGCGCCGGCGCAGCAGCAGCGGCCGTTGCGACCTGGGTCGGAGCCGGCGCTGCGATCGTGCCGGTGGTCTCCTTCGCGGGCGGCGTGGCGCGGAGCTTGTCGACGGTCTCGGACAGCTTTGCGAGCTTGGCCATCGGTTCGGCCTGCGCCTTCTCAAGCTTGTCGAGACGGTCATTGGTTCGGTTGATCTGGCTGAGGCCATTCTTCGAGCTGTGCTCGACATTGGCCTTGAGCGCGACGATGTCGGCATCGATCCGGGAGACCGATGCATCCAGCCCGCTGGTATCGGCGACCTGTGCCGGCGCGGGGCTGACGAAATGCATCATGCCGGCGGTCGCGAGCGCGCCGCTGACGGCGCCGACGCAAGCCGCGATCGCCACGACAGCGGCCATCGCCGACATGCGGCGCTTGCTGCCGGTGTCACGCACCTCGTCCGCCTTCACATGCGGGGCGAACTCTTCGCGGTCCCAGGACCTCGCCGAGGGTGCCATCACGATGAGCTTGCCGGGCTTCGTCTCGGATTTGGGTTCCGGCTTGATCTCGGCCTGCGGTGCGGTGGTGATCTTAGGGACCTCGATCCTTGAGACCTCCATCTTGGGCGGCTCGACCTGCGGAGCATCCGCCTTGGGCGGAGCCTCGTGGTCGGGGGCGATCGAGGGGGCGTCGATGCCGGCCGCAGCCTCGACGGCCTGCGGCGCGGTACCTGCGGCGGCACTGTCCTGGCTGGCCAGGTCGGGCATGGATTCGCTCACGGCTCAAATACTCCAGTCTGGGTTGACCTTTTGGTAACTTTCATTGCTTGCGAATTCCTTACCTCGGGACCCGCTTACCGAAATTTTAGGAACTCGTCCGAGGCCGAATTGGGTCGGGAAAGTGAAACCGGCGTGGCGGCGTGCAACAAATTGTCAGCCGATGCTGCCCTGCAGCAGGGTGCCGGATTGAGCCGAAGGGGTGATTTGCCCGTCACAGTTCCGCGGCTAACATGGATCGTCCCGTCAGCCAGAAGGCGTTTGGGTGGTGTCATGACGATTGAGAAATGCATCAACGCGTTTGGCGTCGATGACGTCATCTTCGAGGAAGGCTCGACCGGCCGCGAACTGTTCGTCGTGCTCGACGGCGAGGTCGAGATCGCCAAGCTCGACGGCGCGCGCAAGACCAGCATCATCAAGCTCGGCAAGGGCGAGTTCTTCGGCGAGATGGCCGTGATCGACGGCTCGGCCCGTTCTGCGACCGCGATCGCATCGGCACCGAACACGAAGGTGATGCGGATCAACCACGCGCGCTTCGTCTATCTCGTCAGCCAGCAGCCGGCGTTCGCGCTGATGGTGATGGACGCGCTCTCAAAGCGCCTGCGCGCCTCCAACGCCGTCACCTACCGGGCGGCGCAATCATGAGCGAGCGGAAACCGACTGCATTCCCGATCCTGATGAAGAACGACATCTGCTCGCTGATCCAGGCGACCGATGACGTCTATCAGATCCGCTTCTCCAATCGCGCGGCGAACACCTATCTGGTACGCGGTTCGGCGCGTACCATCCTGATCGATGTCGGCCTGTCCTCGAACTTTGCCGCGATGGCAGAATGCCTGACCTTTGTCGGCTGCCCGCCCGAAAAGATCGACATGGTGGTGCTGAGCCACGAGCACCTCGACCATATCGGCGCGGCCTGGCACTTCAACGAACGCCGCACCTATGTCGCCGCGCATCGGCTCGCCGCCAACAAGATCATGCTGCGCGACGATTTCTCGATGCTGCGCAAAATGTTCAACGAGCCGAACGTGCCGATCAACATCGACATCTGGCTCGAGGAAGGCAATCTGATCGACCTCGGCAATTTCCGCCTCAACGTGATGTATACGCCGGGCCACACCTCCGCCTGCATCACGCTGTTCGACCAGGACAAGGGCCTGTTGTTCGCCGCCGACACATTGATGCCCGGCGGCGTGATGGGCGGCGTGTTCGGCTCGGGCAGCATCTCCGACTACATCCAGTCGCTGGAGCGCATCAAGGGGCTGAACACGAAGATCCTGCTGTCCGGACACGGACGGCTGTCGGACACGCCGCAGGACGACGTCCGAACTGCGATTGCGCGGTCGCATGGCCTGCTGGAGGACACCGCGCAATTGTTCGACGCACTCGACGCGCGCTCGAACTTCGAACCGATCATGCAGTCCGTGCGGGATCTCAACAAGCTGGATGATTGAGGACGCGAGCACATCAGCCAGCCCCGTCATTGCGAGGAGCGAAGCGACGAAGCAATCCAGACTGCCTCCACGGAGAGACGCTGGATTGCTTCGCTGCGCTCGCAATGACGGCGGATAGAGCTGTGGGCTACATCACCAGCGGCGCATCCGGTAGCTCATTCGGATGCGGACCGCGCGGTGGGAAGTGCCTTGCCAACTCCCTCGACACCGCGGCGATGCCATCGATCACACCGCGCTCAAACAGGCCTGACCGGAACTGGACCTCCATCGCACGGCAGATCGCCTCCCAACCGGAGGCACCAACCTTCGCGTCAATACCGCGATCGGCGATGATCTCGACGTCGCGGTCAGCGAGCAGCAGGTAGATCAGCACGCCGTTATTGTGCGCGGTATCCCAGATCCGCAAATGCGAGAACAGATCGAGCGCGCGCGCGCGAGCGTGCTGATGGCTGAACAACGGACGGCCGTCGAGCGCACCTTCGACGACAAAGCGGACCTGGCCAGAATGCGTCGTTTCGCTTTGCTTGATCGCCTGTTCGATGCGGTCGAGCACGTCTTGCGGAAACACCTGTTTCGCCCGCCAATGGTGCTGGAGAAGATGCCTGGTGATACGCCCAATGCCCATGACTACCAGCTCCCCGAGGCGCCACCGCCACCAAAGCTGCCGCCGCCTCCGCTGAAACTGCCGCTGTCGCTGGATGACGATCCGCTGCTCCAGCCGCCGGACGAGGAACCGCTCGACCACGAGCCGCCGCGCGACGACCCGGTCGATGCCGGAAACAGATCGGCGATGAAGGACAGAACAAAGCCGATGATCCCCGCGAGCAAGGCCAACGCGCCGGATCCGATGATAAGCAGCGCCAGGAGACCAACCACGCTGCCGGTCGCGACCGAGCCCAGCAACCGCCCGAGCAGCGAGCGCAGGAAGCCGCCGACGACGAGGGAGGCAAACAGCACGACTGGGACGGCCGGCCCGATATCATCCAGATTGGCAAAATTCACGCTGCGTGAAGGCGCCGGCAACGGCTCTCCGTCGACCACGCGCATCATCCGCTCGGCACCGGCCGAGATACCGCCGGCGAAATCACCCTCCCTGAATTTCGGCGTGATGACCTCGTCGATGATCCGGCGCGACGTCACGTCGGTCAGCGCGCCTTCGAGGCCGTAGCCGACCTCAATTCGCAGATGCCGGTCGTTCTTGGCGACGACGAGGATCGCACCGTCGTCGACCTTCTTGCGGCCGATCTTCCAGGCTTCGGCAACACGGATCGAGAACTGCTCGATCGTCTCCGGGTCTGTCGTCGGCACGATCAGCACGGCGATCTGACTGCCCTTGCGCGTCTCGAAATCGCTGAGCTTCTGCGATAGCGCGGCGATATCGCCGCTCGACAGCGTACCGGTCCGGTCGACCACGCGGCCGGTGAGCTGCGGCACCGCGACGTCCGCCGCGGCGGGGACCACGAAGCCGAAGAAGAGCGCGACAACGAGCCACACACTCAGGGTCATCGCCCGGCTTGACCGGACGATCCAGTATTCCAGAGACGCCAGCGGATCACGGAGAAGCTGCGGCGTACTGGATTCCCCGCTTTCGCGGGGAATGACAGCAGTGGGTGGGGCGCGCATCGGAGCCGAACGCGCTTACTTCGACGGCGCGGGAGCGGTGTTGAAATCGACCTTCGGCGCGGTCGAGATTTCCTTCTCGTTCTCGACCGTGAAGTTCGCCTTCTCCTTGTAGCCGAACATCAGCGCGGTGAGGTTGCTCGGGAACGAGCGGATGGTGACGTTATATTCCTGCACCGATTTGATGTAGCGGTTGCGCGCGACCGTGATGCGGTTCTCGGTGCCCTCGAGCTGCGACATCAAATCCTTGAACAGCGCATCCGACTTCAGCTGCGGATAATTCTCGGTCACGACAAGGAGGCGCGACAGTGCGCTGGAGAGCTCGCCCTGAGCGGCCTGGAACTTCTGCAAGGCAGCGGGGTCATTCAGCACCTCCGGCGTCGCCTGGATGCTGCCGACCTTGGCGCGGGCATTGGTGACGCCGAGCAGCACGTCCTTTTCCTGCTGCGCAAAGCCTTTCACCGAGTTGACCAGATTGGGCACGAGATCGGCGCGGCGCTGATACTGGTTCACCACCTCGGACCAGTTGGCCTTGATCTGTTCGTCCTGGCTCTGGATCGCGTTGTAGCCGCAATTGGTGAGGCTGAGCGAGGCCAACGCCGCCAGCACGGTCAGGATCTTGCGCATCAAATTTCTCCCGGTGGAATCGGGCGCAAACTACCAGATTGAGCGCACACGGCGCCAGATGTCCCGGGAAGGCGCGAAAAGCAGCCGACTGACGCAAGCCCCTTGCCTAGCACCTGATGACATAGTCAACTCGACGCCAACAAGACGAAAAATACAGGGAGCCGCGCCATGTCCTCATTCGAGACCATCCTCGTGAAGAGGCCGGAGCCGGCGATCGCCCGGATCGTGATGAACCGGCCCGACGCGCGCAACGCGCAGAACCTGCAAATGACCTACGACCTCAACGCCGCCTTCGATGCGGCGGTCCAGGACGATGCGGTCAAGGTCATCATCCTCGCCGGCAACGGGCCGCACTTCTCGGCCGGCCACGATCTGCGCCCCGGCGGCAAAAATGCCGCAGGCGTCGATTTTCCGCCGATTGGAAATTGGGGCGGCTTTGCAGAGCCGAACGCGCATGGCCGCTTCGCGCGGGAGCAGGAGATATATCTCCAGATCACGCGGCGCTGGCGCAACCTCGCCAAGCCCATGATTGCCGAGGTGCACGGCAAGTGCATCGCCGGCGGCTTGATGCTGGCCTGGGCCTGCGACCTCATCGTCGCCAGCGACGATGCGCAGTTTTGTGACCCCGTCGTGACGATGGGTGTCTGTGGCGTCGAATGGTTCGTGCATCCCTGGGAGCTCGGTCCGCGCAAGGCCAAGGAATTCCTGTTTACGGCCGACAGCTGGAGCGCGCAGGAGGCGCACCAGCTCGGCATGGTGAATCAGGTCGTGCCACGTGCGGAGCTATCCGTGCGCGTGCTGGAACTTGCGCGTCGGATTGCGTCCAAGCCGTCCTTTGCGCTGAAGCTGACCAAGGAAGCCGTGAACCGCTCGGTCGACGTGATGGGCCAGCCCGCCGCAATCGACCAGGCCTTTGCTCTGCATCAGCTCTGTCACGCCCACAACCTTCAAGAGTTCGGCATGGTGGTCGATCCATCCGGACTGCATCCCTCCGTGCGCAAGCCGCCGGCGGCCGCGGAGTAAAGACATGGATCTCAATCTCACCGACGAACAACGGCTGCTGCGCGAGAGCGCGGAACGCTTCGTGGCCGAGAGCTACGATGCCGACCACCGCCGCAAGACGGCGAACGATCCGCTCGGCTTCAGCCCTGCGGTTTGGAAGCAATTTGCCGAGCTTGGCTGGCTGGCACTGCCGATCCCGGAAGAGTTCGACGGGCTCGGCGGCGGGCCGGTCGAGATCGGCATCTTGATGGAGGCGTTTGGCCGCGGGCTGGTGTCGGAACCGTATGTCGCGACGGTTGTGTTAGGCGCCGCGCTGGTCGAGCGATGCGGCAGCACGGCGCAGAAACAGGCGAGCCTGCCCAAGATCGCGGATGGATCAATGAAGCTCGCCTTCGCACATTCGGAGCGCGCAGCGCGTTTCGATCTCGCCAAGGTCGCGACGTCAGCGACAAAGACGGCGCAGGGCTGGCGCCTCACTGGCAGCAAGATCGCCGTACTCGACGGCCATGCCGCCGACGAGATCATCGTCTCCGCGCATCTGCATGATCATCAGGGACCATCGGGGCGGATCGGCCTGTTTCTGGTGCCGGCAACGGCACCGGGACTTTCGATCTCCGATTATCAGCGCCTCGGTGGCGGACGCGCATGTAACATCGAGCTCTCAGACGTGCAGTTGCCAGCAGATGCTCTGCTCGGCGACGGCAAGGACGCACTGCCGGCCATCGAATGGGCCGTCGATCGCGCGATGGCGGCACTCGGAGCGGAAGCCGTCGGCATCATGCAGGTGCTGCTCGACACCACGCTTGAGTACACCAAGATCCGCAAGCAATTCGGCCGGCCGCTCTCCGCCAACCAGGTGATCCGCCATCGCCTCGCTGACATGGCGATCCAGGTGGACGAAGCCCGTTCGATGGCACTGCGTGCTGCGCTGAAGGCCGATAGTGCGCCGGTGGAGCGTACCCGCGCTGCGTCGGCTACGAAGGCGAAGATCGGCAAATGCGCGCGCTTCGTCGGCGAGCAATCGATCCAGCTTCACGGCGGCATGGGCGTCACCGAGGAGCTCGAGGTCGGCGCCTATTTCAAGCGCCTCGTCGCCTTCGACACGCTGTTCGGCGGCACCGCGCATCACTATGCCCGCCACGCCCAGCTTGGCCGCACCACCAACGCCGCCTGACACGAGGAGCGCATCATGGATCTGTCGTTCAATGCCGAAGAGCGCGCCTTCCAGAGCGAGGTACGCGGTTTCATCGCCAAGAATCTGACCGACGAGATGAAGCGCGCGACCGCGCTGACGCCGTCGGTGTTTTCCGATCCTGATATCGGCATGGCCTGGCAGCGCGCCCTGCACAAGCAGGGCTGGGGCGCACCGGGCTGGCCGGTCGATCATGGCGGCCCGAGCTGGACACCGGCACAGCGCTGGATCTTCGAGAGCGAATGCGCTCGTGCCGGCGTGCCCAATGTCAACGTCATGGGCGTGAAGATGGTCGGGCCCGTCATCATCGGCTTCGGTAGCCCTGAGCAGAAAAATTTCTATCTGCCGCGGATTCTCTCCGGCGAAGATTATTGGTGCCAGGGCTATTCCGAGCCGGGCTCCGGCTCCGACCTGTCGTCGCTGAAGACGCGCGCGGTGCGCGACGGCGACGATTACATCATCAATGGCACCAAGATCTGGACCACGCATGCGCACCACGCCAACCGCATGTTCGCGCTGGTCCGCACCAGCGACGGCCCGCGCCAGCAGGACGGCATCAGCTTCATCCTGATCGACATGAAGACACCGGGGATCACGACGCGGCCGATCCTCACCATCGGTGGTGACCACGAGGTCAATCAGGTCTTTTTCGACGACGTGCGCGTGCCTGTCGCCAACCGCGTCGGCGACGAAGGCAAGGGCTGGACCTACGGCAAATATCTGCTCGAATTCGAGCGCGGCGCCGGCATTGCTTCCGCCAAGCTGCGCGAAGGGCTGCGCGCGATTACCGAGCTTGCGGGGTCCGATCTCACGGGACGCGCGATCGACAGCCCGGATATCGCCTCCCGCATCTCCGAGGTCGAGGTTGACATCGATGCATTGGAGATGACCGAGTTGCGCGTGCTTTCGGCGCTGCAGACCGGGCAGAATCCCGGTGCAGTGTCGTCGATCCTGAAGCTGCGCAACAGCGAAATCCGCCAAGCCGTAACGCGGCTCGGCGTCGACGTGATCGGTCACGATGCGCTCACCGTCGAGCCGATGCGCCCGTTGTACAAACTCAACCACGAGCCGGCGCTGCCCGAGGACATGCTGACGGTGGTGCCGGAATATCTCAACGGCCGGGCCTATACGATCTTCGGCGGCACGTCGGAGATTCAGCGCGATATCATCGCGAAGATGATGTTGGGGATTTGAGGGGTACGCCCCTCTCCTTCGTCATTGCGAGGAGCCCTTGCGACGAAGCAATCCAGACTGCCTCCGCGGAGGGAATCTGGATTGCTTCGCTGCGCTCGCAATGACGTCGTGGCAAGAGCGCGGACCCGGATTTCGCTGCGCTCTATCCGGGCTACGTACCGAACGTGTTAGCCCGCCACCTTCGCATCCTTGATCGCCTTCCAGATCTTCTGCGGCGTCAGCGGCGTGTTCAATTGGGTGATGCCGAGCTCGGCGAGCGCATCCATCACGCCGTTGGTGACGCAGGGCGGGCCGCCGATGGCGCCGGACTCGCCGCAGCCCTTGGCGCCGAGCGGATTGGTGCGGCAGGGCGCGGAATCATCCAGCGTCACCACGATCGGCGGCACGTCGTCGGCGCGCGGGATGCAATAGTCCTGATAGCTCGCGGTCAGCAGCTGGCCGTCAGCATCATAGGACACGCCTTCGTACAGCGCCTGGCCGATGCCCTGCGCGACACCGCCATGGATCTGGCCCGTCACTAGCATCGGGTTTACGGCGACGCCGACGTCGTCGACGGTGGTGTAGCGCACGACCTTGGACACGCCGGTTTCCGGATCGATTTCGACCTCGCAGATATGCGTGCCGTTCGGCCAGCTAGGACCGTCGACCTCGCCTTCGGAATCGACACTGAGCTTGGCGCCGGTCTCCTTCTCGGCGATGTCGAACAGGCTGATGCGGCGGTCGGTGCCAACCACGGTCAGCATGCCGCCCTCGTACTCGATATCCTCTACCGAGGTCTCGAGCACGTTCGCCGCCTTCTCGCGCGCCTTCTGGATCAGGTCATTCGAGGAGACCGCAACCGCGGTGCCGCCGACGAACAGCGAGCGCGATCCCACGCTGCCGAAACCCATGGCCAGATCCGTGTCGCCCTGCACGACGTCGATCTTCTCCATGGGAATGCCGAGCGTGTCGGAGATCATCTGCGTGTAGGTGGTCTGCAGCCCTTGCCCCATCGCCATGGTGCCGGAATGCAGCACGACGCGGCCCTGCGATGTCGCGTGCAGGCTGACCTTTTCAGTATGTGCGCGGCCGCCGGTCCATTCGATGTAGGAAGTAAGCCCGCGACCGTAGAGCAGACCCTTCTTCTTCGCGGCCTTCTTGCGCGCGGCAAAGCCATCCCAGTCGGCGAGTTTTACGGCGCGATCGAGCATGTGTGCGAAGGCACCGGAATCGTAAACCTGACCTGCAGCGTTGGTGTAGGGCAGCTGCGCCGGCTTTATGTAGTTGGCTTTGCGGATCGCGCGCGGATCCATGCCGATTTTTCGCGCGGCTGCGTCGAACAGACGCTCGACGATGAACACTGCCTCGGGGCGGCCCGCGCCACGATAGGCGCCGACCGGTGCGGTGTGGGTCATCACCGACTTGATCTCGAAATGCACCAGCGGCAGATCATAGACGCCGGTCTGCACGAACGGCCCGAGCACCAGCGGAATGATGTTGGCCGCGCCCGAGGAATACGCCCCCGTGCAGCCGATCGAGGTGACGCGATAGGCCAGCACCTTGCCCTTCTCGTCCAGCGCAAACGACGCCGTCGAGGTGAGATCGCGGCCATGGGTGCCGCCGACGAATTCGTCGGTACGGTCGCCGCGCCAGCGAATCTTCTTGTTCAGCTTGGTCGCGACATAGGCGACGATGCCGTCTTCCGGATAGAGGTTGGTCTTCTGGCCAAAGCCGCCGCCGATGTCGCCGACCAGCACACGCACGCTGTCCTTCGGACGCTTCAGCACGGCCTCCGCCAGCACGTCGCGGGTCGAGGCCGGAGTCTGAGACTGCACATGCAAGAGGAGACGGCCGGTCTTCTTGTCGATCTCGGCGATGGTCGAGCGCGGCTCCATCGCGGAGGGCACCAGGCGCTGGCTGACGAGGTCGAGCTCGACGGTGTGCGCCGCCTTGGCGAAAGCCTCGTCCACCTTGGCGGCATCGCCATAGCTCATCGCGCCGACGATGTTGTCGGGCGCATCCGGCCATACGACCGGCGCACCGGGCTTCACGGCCTCGACGGGATCGACCACGGCGGGCTGCACGTCGTATTCAACCACGATTGCTTCGGCCCCTGCCTGCGCTTCCGCGCGCGACGAGGCGACCACCGCCGCCACTGCCTCGCCGGTGTAACGCACGATCTCGTGAGCGAGCAGGCGCCGAGGCGGCACCGTCATCGGCTTGCCGTCGGGGCGCTTGAAGATGCTCAGCGTCGGGATGCTGCCGACGTCGTCCTTGATCAGATCGGCGCCGGTGTAGATC
>JAEWHT010000093.1 GCA_023387695.1 Pseudomonadota bacterium
GCCGGCAAGCCGCTGCTCGACATCGAGCGCGAGAATTTGCTCGGGCCGCTCGGCATGGTCGACACCGGTTTCCTCGTCACCGATCCCGAGAAGCAGAAGCTGCTGGCCCAGCCGGTGCCGAACGACAGCGATTTTCGCGTTGGTCGGACCAACGATCCGACTGTCGTCAAGAAGATCCAGTTCGCCAGCGGAGGCATGGTCACGACCATGGCCGACTATGAGCGCTTCGCGCAGATGCTGCTCAACGGTGGCAGTCTCGACGGCAAGACCATTCTCAAGCCCGAGACGTTCAAGCTGATGACCACGGACCAGATCGGGCCTGGATCGGGCGTCGATCGTGACTATTTCTATTTCCCCGGCGACGGCTTTGGTTTCGGCCTTGGCCTCGCTATCCGCACCGATCCCGGCAATGCCAAGCCGCCGCCGCCCGGCGATCTCGGGGAATTGAAGTGGGACGGCGCCTCCGGCTGCTATTTCGTGATCGACCCCAAGCAGGACATGTTCTTCGTGCTGCTGGAGCAGACCCCGACCGAGCGCCAGCGCATCCAACGGACATTGAAGCAACTGGTCTATGAAGCCATGGAGAATTGATATGCGCGGGCGCCGCGCGCTGATCGCGGCGCTCGTCTTTTTGTGTGGTGTCGTTAGTGCGCAAGCGGGCTCAGATGGCCGCGCGCACAACTTTACGCCGGAGGGCCTCGCCAAAGTCTCCGACTACATCCGAAACGAGATTTCGACCGGCAAGATCCCGGGCGCGATCCTCTTGCTGCAGCAGCATGGCAAACCGGTCTATTCCGAGAATTTCGGCGTCCGCGATGTCGCGACCGAAATCTCGATGAGCGCGGACACGATCTTCCGGCTCTATTCGATGTCGAAGCCGATCACCTCTGTCCTGGCGATGATGCTGGTCGAGGAGGGCAAGCTCGCGCTCGATGATCCCGTCTCAAAATACATTCCGGCCTTTGCCGGCATGAAGGTCGGCGTCGAGAAGAAGGCCGAGGACGACAAGGTCTCGCTGGAGCTGGAGCCGCTCAAACGTCCGGTGAAGATCCTAGACTTGATGCGTCATACTTCCGGGATTCCCTACGGCTATTTTGGCGGGGATCTCGTGAACAAGGTCTACGCCGACGCTGGTTTGTTCGACAACAAGGCTTTGACCAATGCCGAGCTCGTCGCGAAGATCGCCACGCTGCCGCTTGCCGAACAGCCCGGCACGGTCTGGGACTACGGCCTCTCGATCGATGTGCTTGGTCGCATCATCGAGGTGATATCGGGCAAGTCGCTGTTCGAGTTCGCAAAGGAGCGGCTGTTCGATCCACTCGGGATGAAGGACACGGCCTTCTACGTCGCCGATGCCGCGAAATGGCCGCGCATCGCTGAACCGATGCCTGAGGATCGCGCGCTCAGCCCGATGGCGAAGGTTCGCGATATCAAGAAACCGCTGCGCTGGGAGTCAGGTGGCGGCGGCCTGGTCGGCACGATCGGCGACTATGCGCGCTTCTCGCAGATGCTGCTCAACCGTGGCACGTTCGAAGGCCGACGGTACCTCAAGCCGGAAACCATTGCCTTGATGGCGTCGGATCACGTTGGTCCCGAAACCCATATCGAGCGCGACAAGAACTTTTATCCGGGTGAGACCAGCGGCTACGGCCTCGGCTTCGCTGTGCGCATAGCCGTGCCGCCAGGCACCTCGTGGCCACTTGGCGAATATCGCTGGGACGGCGTCGGCGGCACCTTCTTCTTCATCGATCCCGAAGACGATCTGTTCGGGATTTTCATGGTGCAGACCCCGTCGCAGCGGGGCCGTATTCAGCTGGCGCTGAAGACGCTGATCTATCAGGCGATGGGTCGGTGAGCGCGGCGGTTTGATTTGCTACGGGGCTCATGCCCCGCGCACGATCTCTCTGACATAGCCGATCGTTTCCTCGACCTGGCTGGCATTGACGTCGAGATGGGTGCAGGCGCGGATGCGGCCGTCCATCATCGCGAGCGTCACGCCCCGCTGGCGCAGTGCGGCGACCATCTTGTCGCCGGCAATGCCTGCGCCGTCGGGCTTGAAGAACACGAGATTGGTCTCGGGCTCCTGCACCTCGATGCCCGCGATCTGCGAAAGCCCGCGGGCGAGCGCACGCGCATTGGCATGGTCGTCGGCGAGGCGGTCGACGTGATGGTCGAGCGCATAGACGCAGGCGGCCGCGCAGATTCCGGCCTGCCGCATCGAACCGCCGAGGCGCTGCTTCCACTGCCAGACCGCGTCGATGAATTCGCGGGTACCTGCGAGCACGCCGCCGATTGGCGCGCCAAGGCCCTTGGAGAAATCGATCCAGGCCGAGTCCCAGCCCGCGGTCATGTCGCGCGCCGAAATGCCGGTCGCGACGGTCGCATTGAGCAGGCGCGCGCCGTCCATGTGGGTGACGAGGCCATGTTGCTTGGCGATCGCGACGATCTCGTCGAGCGCGGCCTTCTTCCAGATCGTGCCGCCGCCGATATTGGCAGTCTGCTCGACGCTGACGACGGTCTGCGTCGGCTGGTAGCGCGTGCGCGGATGCAGCGCTTTCCGGAACGTCTCCGGCGTGAACTGGCCGTCGGGGCCCTTGAGCTGCGTCACCTGAAAGCCGCCGATGGCGGCATGCGCACCGCCTTCGCGGGCGATGATGTGCGCGGTCTCATGCGCGAGGATCTCGTCGCCGGGGCGGCAATGCACCAGCGTCGCGGTGACGTTGCACATCGTGCCTGACGGCATGTAGACCGCGGCCTCCTTGCCCATCAGGTCGGCCACGCGCTCGCACAGCGCATTCACGGTCGGATCGTCGCCAACCTGCTCGTCGCCAACTTCGGCCCGCGCCATCGCCTCGCGCATCGCAGCCGTCGGCTTGGTCTGCGTGTCCGAGAGCAGATTGATGCGCACCGGCGGCGCCTTGGGATCGATCGGGGGAGGGGTGTAGAGCATGGCTGATCTCGTCATTTCATCTAGTCGAACAATTGCGGTCTGATGTCTTGTGCGTCGTGAAGAACGGCACGAATTTCTACGTGGTCTGGCTTCACCGTGTAGAAGATCAGATGGGATTGGAAGCGGAAACGTCGGTAGCCTGCCGCGAGTTCATCCACCTGCTGGCCGATCAGAGGAAAGTCGGCGAGAAGTTCGAAAGATCGGATCAAGCCTGCGTAGTAGGCCTCCGCTTGGTACTTGCCGAACCGGCCTTCGCTGAAGTCGTAGATGTCGATCAGATCGGCTCGGGTACGCTCCGACAGCCGGTACTCAGCCATGACGGCGTTGAGCAACACGTTGACGCGCTGCGGCGAGGATGTCGTCCGGCGTGTCCGTGGTGAAGGTGTTGCAATCGGGTTGAGCGAACAGTGCCTGATATCGGCGGACCTGCTCGTCACGGGGTAGCTTGGCCCACGCCTCAAGTTCGGCTTCGGTCGGTGTTGCCGAGGGAGTGATATTGGCGAGCTGGTCGGTCGTCTGGGACATTGAGAGAGATGTTACCACAACAAAAAGGCCCCGGAAACCCGGGGCCTTTGAGCAGTGGATCGCGGAGATATCAGCGCGAATAGAATTCGACGACCAGATGGGGCTCCATCTGCACCGGGAACGGCACGTCGGAGAGGCCGGGGATGCGCACATACTTGGCGGTCATCTTGCCGTGGTCGACTTCGAGATAGTCGGGGGTGTCGCGCTCGGTCAGCTGGCTGGCTTCGAGAACGTGGGCGAGCTGCTTCGAGGCTTCCTTGACCTCGACGACGTCGCCGACCTTGACCTGGTAGCTCGAGATGTTGACCTTGCGGCCGTTCACCTTGATGTGGCCGTGGTTCACGAACTGGCGCGCGGCGAAGATCGTGGGCACGAACTTGGCGCGGTAGACCACCGCGTCCAGCCGGCGCTCCAGCAGGCCGATCAGGTGCTCGGAGGTGTCGCCCTTCAGGCGCGCGGCCTCCTTGTAGATGCGGAGGAACTGCTTCTCGGTGATCTCGCCGTAATGGCCCTTGAGCTTCTGCTTGGCGCGCAGCTGCACGCCGAAGTCGGAGACCTTGCCCTTGCGGCGCTGGCCGTGCTGGCCGGGGCCGTATTCGCGGCGGTTCACGGGGCTCTTCGGGCGGCCCCAGATGTTCTGGCCCATACGGCGATCGAGTTTGTACTTCGCCTCACTGCGCTTAGTCATCGCGTCCTCTTCGGTTGCATGGTTTGAGGAAACGCGCCCTCCTGGGTGACGGGCTAGCCCGGCACTGACAGGTCCGATCCCAAAGCATAGGGGCAGGACCACGGGTCGCGAAACGCTTCGCGGGCCGAAATCGGCCCGCGAGCAGGGGGCTTTTAGGTGAGTTCGGGCCGTTTTGTCAATGCAAACAGGCCCTGAATTACGTTCCGACGGCCCGGATCGGCTTGGGCCCGGCCGCCGCTAATTCTGTAGCAATTTCAGTATTCAGGACCTGTTCCAGCCGGGTCAGGACCCGGGCGATGGGGGCAGCATCCGTGACTCGGTGGTCCCAGCGGATCACGACATGGATGGTCTGGTCAGGCTCGACCAGCCCAAAACTGACAATGAAGGGGCCGGGCGTGATGGGGTGAAGTTCGCCACCGCCATAGGCGGCCACCGAACTTACCGCGAAGGTCCCGAACCAATTGCCGCGCTGGCGGCCGAAATTCAGCCCAATCGCCCAGGACAGCCGTCGCAGCGGCAACGGCAGCCGGGTCACCCGCATGACCTTGCGGAACATGGGAACGTCGTCGATCGGGGCCGTCTTGGCGCGCCGGATCTCGGCGTCGACGGCGGCCAGCGTCATGGCCTCCGGGGCCGCGATTCGCTGCAGCATGACGCATTCCTCGCCGGCCTCGACCCGCGCGATGGCCACCGACGCCACGCTCGTGGGGAGCTCGTAGAGCGACGGCCAGGGCCATTTGGCGTAGACGGTGCGCAGGACCGGCTCGTCTCTGGCCACGATGGCAAAGGCCTTGACGATCATCGCCGCCCAGCCGGCAGGCGTCATCGCTCCCGCGCGGGCTTCCAGCAGCGGGCCAATATTGAGCGATCGGGCGAGCGAGACAAAAGGCACGCGGACCGAGGCGTGCATGAGGTCGATAATCAGCCGGCGCGGCAGCGAAATGTTCTTGGGTTGACCGCGCATCGTTCTCCGGTTCCCGCGGGCTGGTCTGAAGGGCGGCGAAAAGGTCGCCGACCCTAGCAGCACTGCCGTTCGCGGCAAGCCTCAAGAGCTGAGGCCAGTGTTCAGCGCTTGATCCCGTCGAACGCCGCCATGATGCCGCGCTGGAATAGCGACCAGTCGAAGCCGAGCGCGATCGCGCGGTAGCCGCGGTCGATCAGCTGGTTGGCTTGCTCGGCGGTGCGCGCCACGCCGCCGATCGGCACGCCGCTCTTGAGGATGCCAGCTTCGGCCCGTGCGATCAGCTCGCGCAATTCCGGATCGTCCATCTGACCGCGCTTGTTGATCGACGTTGCGAGATCGCCGGGACCGATGACGGCAACGTCGATACCCGGCGTCGCCATGATCTCGTCGATGCGGTTGACTGCGTCAACATGCTCGATCGTGATCATGCAGATCATCTCGTCATCGGCTGAGGCCATGTAATCCGGCATCGACTGGCCCCAACGGAACGGCGCGTGGAACGGACCCCAGAGG
>JAEWHT010000107.1 GCA_023387695.1 Pseudomonadota bacterium
GCGCCTCGTTGCTGCCTACAACAATACCCCGCGCAAGTGCCTTGACTTCAGGACCCCGGCAGAGGCCTTCTCTCAAGTGTTGCACTTCGAATGTGAATCCACCTCCCCGCCTTCGCGGGGACGACAGGAGAGGTTGCGGCAGCGATTCTGCCTACGGGGCAGACGCTACCTTCCCTTGAAATTCGCGACGCGACGTTCTTCGGTCGCCTTCACGCCTTCCTTGAAGTCTTCCGTGGCGCGCAGGCGGGTCTGTTCGGCGAGCTCGTGATTGGTCGCAGCCATCACGCGGTCGGCGAGGCCGGCGCGCATCGTGGCGCGGGTGGAGATCAGACCGAGCGGGGAGCATTCGGCGATCTCGCCGGCGAGCTTCATCGCAGCCGCCTTCACCTGGTCCTGCGGCACCAGCTCGTTGGCGAGGCCCCACTTGTACGCCTCTTCGCCGGTGACGCGACGGCTGGTGTAGAACATCAGCTCGGCATTGTTCTTGCCGATGAGCTCGGGCAGCGTCGTCGTCAGGCCGAAGCCGGGATGGAAGCCGAGCTTGGTGAAGTTCGCGGAGAAGCGGGCTTCGGGGCAGGTCACGCGGAAGTCGGCGGACACAGCAAGGCCGAGGCCGCCACCGATGGCCGCGCCTTGTACGGCCGCGACGATCGGCTTCTTGGCGCGGAAGATGCGCACGGCCTGGATGTAGAGGTGGTTGATCGCGCCGAGACTATCGGCCGGATCGCCCTTGGCCGTCTTGTCGGCTTCGCGCGCCTCTTGCGCCTGCCGCGCAGGGTCCTGAAAATTGGCGCCGGCGCAGAACGCCTTGCCTTGCGCCGACAGAACCGAGGCACGGATCTCGATGTCGCGATCGAATTCGTCGAGCGCATCCGCGATCTGGTTGATCAGCGAGATGTCGAAGAAGTTCAGCGGCGGCCTGCGGATCTCGATGGTGCCGACGTGTCCGACCTTCTCGACGCCGATATCTTTGTAAGTGGTCATGATGTCCTCGAAGCGTTAGCGCAGGCCCAAGCCGCGCGCGATGATGCCGCGCAGCACCTCGGTGGTGCCGCCCTGGATGGTGAGTTTCGGTGCGGTCTTGATGGCGAAGTCGAGCTGCCGCTCCAGCGTCTCGCGGTTGGTCGCGGTTTCCTCGACGAAGGCCGCGAGATCGCGCACGCGGTGCGGAAGCTGCTGCTCCCAGACCGTGCCGATGTCCTTGACGATGGAGGCTTCGACAACCGGCTCCTTGCCGGCTTGAAGCATGCCTGCGACGGACACCGACATGCGCCGCATGGTGTGGAGTTGCGCCACGAG
Organism: Pseudomonadota bacterium; assembly: GCA_023387695.1. Classification (GTDB taxonomy): domain Bacteria; phylum Pseudomonadota; class Alphaproteobacteria; order Rhizobiales; family Xanthobacteraceae; genus Bradyrhizobium. The sequence goes on from JAEWHT010000107.1 coordinate 1,300, forward strand.
CCGGCCGATGCCTTCGGCGCTGCGCGTATCCGGGTTGGGGCCGACCGCGCGGACGAGCTCGGTCAGCACGTAATAGGTTTCCAGGAAGCGCTCGGGACCCGAACGCTCATAAGCGAGCTCTGACGTCGCCTGCTTCCAGGCACCGTCGACTTCGCCGAGCACGTGATCCTCGGGCACGAAGAAGTCGGTGAAGACCACTTCGTTGAACTCATGCTGGCCGGTGATCTGGCCGATCGGGTTCACCTTGATGCCCGGCTGCTTCATCTTGACCAGGAACTGCGTCAGGCCGTGACGGCGGTTTTCCTTGGTTGGTTGCGACGTCCGGAAGATCGCGATCATGTAGTCGGCAATGTGCGCCGACGAGGTCCAGATCTTGGTGCCGTTGATGAGATAGCCGCCGTCGGTCTTGGTCGCGCGCGTCTTCGCGGCGAACAGGTCGGAGCCCGAATTCGGCTCGCTCATGCCGATGGCAAAGCAGATCTCGCCGCGGCAGATGCGCGGCAGGATATCCATCTTGATATGCTCGGGCGCGTATTTGATCAGCACCGGGCCGCTCTGGCGATCGGCGACGAAGAACCGCCGCGTCGGCGCATTGGCGACGCGCATTTCCTCGGTGACGACATAACGTTCGAGGAAGGAGCGCTCCTGGCCGCCATATTTCTTCGGCCAGGTCATGCCGAGCCAACCCTTGGCGCCGACCCGGCGAGAAAATTCCGGCGCGTCGGTGTCTTCGCGGTTGGGCTTGTGCGGATCGAAGGTGCCGGCGGCAATTTCTTCCGCGAGGAAGGCGCGCACTTCCTTGCGCAGTTGCTCGCACTTCTCGGGCAAGCGGATCGGATCGAAACGGAGAGCAGCGGTCATGTGTTTCGTTCCCTGTTAGCGCGACGCCACGAGTGGCCACAATTCATCGGCGCCTCTGGAGGCGACGAGCTTGCCGAGCTCGACTGCCCAGTGGCTCTCCGAGCCGAAATCGTCGCGCCAGGCGAGCGCCCGCAATGAATAGCGATGCAGGATGTGCTCGATGGTAAAGCCGATCGCACCGTGGACCTGATGCGCGATGCCGCCGCCTTTTTCCGCAGCCTCCGCGCAGCGGATCTTTGCTGCGGCGGCTTCGAGATAGACTTCGTCGTTGAACGATTTGGCACTCGCGATCGCATCGGCGGCCGAGGTCGCGGCTGCAAGCGCTGCAGCGGACTCGCCGGCGAGGCGGGCCAGATTGTGCTGCACCGCCTGGAATTTCGAGATCTTCTTCTCGAAGGCAACGCGCTCGTTGGAATAGCGCACGGAGATGTCGAGCATGGATTCCAGCGCACCTGCAATCTGCAGGCTGCGCGCGACGCCGCCCATCAGCATCAGTGTGGTCTGGTCAACGCCCTTAGGCGCGGCCTTGATCGTGACTGGCTGGACCTTGTCGAGCGTGACGGTGTCGCTGTGATCGTAGCCGACATTGAGCCCGGATTCGGTTCGCGCCTTGGCCGCATCGACCAGCGCGATGGAGACGCCGTCCTTGCCATGCGCGAGCACCGCAAAATGCTTCGCCGCTTTCGCAAACGGCACACCGCGACAGCGACCAGAGAGCGCGCCGTCGGCATCGATCGTGATGCGATCCTTCGGCGAGGCCGGCAGCACCGTCATCTCGCCTTCGGGCGAGGCGATCTTCGCCTGCGCCAGCAACCAGCCCGCGAGCATGGTTTCGGCCAGGGGAACCGCGACCGCGAAGCGACCGGCGGCGTTCAACAGCGCAAAACCGTCGGCGAGGCTCGCCCCGGAGCCGCCGAGATCGTCGGGCACCCAAGCCAAAGGCAAGCCGGCTTCGGTCAGCGCCTGCCACAGCGGCGCCTGCCACGAACTCTTCTTGTCATTGTTGATGGTCTGCGGATCGGCGAGATCGGCGAAGATCTTCTCCGCGGTCTCGACGACGATGTTGTCACTCTCCGCCACAGCGTTCCCCGTATTTTGCCATTGGCGCATCCTGCCCGAATGGGGCGGCGCGCAGTCTCTTCTTGCGCCCGATGATCCGAAAAAGCCATGGCCCTGACAAGCGTTGATCGCAGGCCCATCTGCGGCTCCGGCATGGGGGTAACAGCCGGTCTGGACTAATTCCGCTTAGCGGAGTTTGCTTGATTTGCAGGGCGCGACAAACTCGCTAAACAGGGCGCCACGTTCAATCATTGGGAAGGAAATCCGGATGGCCAAGGACAGTTTGTGCGCAATCGTGACGGGGTCCGCATCTGGTCTCGGCGCAGCAACCGCGGAAATTCTCGCACGGAGCGGGGCGCGGCTCGTCATCAACTATTCGTCGAGCAAGACCGAAGCCGAGGCCACCGCAGAGCTCTGCCGCAAGGCGGGCGCGGCGGAAGTCCTGGTCGCGCAGGGCGACGTCTCGAAGGATGAGGATTGCCGCAGGATCGTTGCGGCCGCGAGCGGTTGGGGCAAGCTCGACATCCTCGTCAACAATGCCGGCACCACCAAGCATGTCGCGCATGCCGATCTCGACGGATTGTCGGCGGAAGATTTTCAGCGTCTGTACGGCGTCAACACGATCGGTCCGTTCCAGATGGTGCGCGCGGCGCGCAGCCTGCTCGAGGCCGGGTCGAAGGCGTCGGGGCGGCCGTCGGCCGTGGTCAACGTATCCTCGGTCGCCGGTATCAGCGGTGTTGGCTCATCGATCGCCTATGCCGCCAGCAAGGGCGCGCTCAACACGATGACCTTGTCGCTGTCGCGTGCGCTGGCGCCGCTGATCCGCGTCAACACGGTGTGTCCCGGTTATATCGACACACCCTGGTTCACCAAGGGCCGTGGCGAGGCCGGCGCCAAGCAGGTGCGCGACAGCGTGATCGCGAAGGTGCCGCTCAAGGTCGCATCGTCAGCCGAAGACATCGCGCAGCTCGTCTGCTTCCTGGCGATGCCGGCATCCAGCAACATGACCGGCGAGGTCGTGCGCATGGATGCGGGGATGCATTTGATTACCTAGTTCGTGATCGCGAACGAAGCGAAGCAATCCAGACTGCCTCCAAGGCAACATTCTGGATTGCTTCGTCGCATCTGCGCAAAATTGCCACGCAATTTTGTCGCTGAGCTCCTCGCAATGACGATGAGGAAGCAGGTACGCTTCCTCATGGGGCGGCTTAAGCCATCACCCCTTGATCACGCCACTCGCGACCAGCCGGTGCCAGATGAACAGCACCACCACAGCGCCGATCGTGGCCATGATGAATCCCGCGCCCTGATCCGGACCGTAATGGCCGATGGCCTGGCCGACGAAGGTTGCCAGAAACGCACCGACGATGCCGAGGACGGTGGTGAGGATGAAGCCGCTCGGGTTGTTCGGTCCCGGCGCCAGAAAACGCGCGATGAGGCCGGCAATGAAGCCGACGACGATGATCCACAAAATGCCGCCCATGCTCATGACAACGCTCCCCTCGTTACAACTGAAATCAGAGTCTGCCCGAGAGCTCATTCTCGGTCGGCAACCGTCCGTCCGGTGTCAGATGATCGACCACCTGGGGCAAATATTGGCTGAGGCCGGAGAGCAACTCGTCGCGCGACAGGCCGCTTTGCGCTGACAGGCTCTGGATCTGGTCGGCGCCGAGCGCGTTGGCGAGATCGCCGGGGCTGATCGCCTTGTTCTCGCCCTTGCCGACCCACGTGTTCGCAGTTTCGCCGTGGCCGCCTTGCTGAAGCTGGTTGAGGAGATCGCCGAGGCCGCCGCTGAGCACGGAGCCGGCTGCGCCGCCCGCGAGCAGGCCGCCGAGGCTGCCCTTGAGGACATCGCCGAGGCCGCCAGCACCACCAAGTGCGCCGCCAAGACCACCACCAGCTCCGCCACCAGCGCCGGCATTCACCGGCGGCGGCGCCGGGATCGGCGTCGGTTGGGGCACGGCGCCGGGCTGGCCGGCTGTCAGATGCTTGAATGCCTTCCAGGCGAGCAGGCCGAGGATCGCCATGGTCATCGGCGACATGCCGCCGGAAGATGATTGCGAGCTCGGGGTGCTCGGGCCGCGGGGACCGTTCTGCATGCCGTTGAGGACGTCGAGTAGACCCATGGTGTTCTCCTTTGGCGTTCTCGTCGGCGAGCTCTCGCCGGTGACAAGCCCCCGGGCAAAAACATATGAGGCTCTCATGACGGTTACAAGGCAGATGCGCTTTGGCCGCGATGGGCAGCGGCGTCGGCCTCTGCTATCGAGGACGGGTCATTCAGGGAGTAAGTCAGGTGGTGACGGATCGACCGATCGTCGTAGCCGGCGCGGGCGCCATCGGCTGTTTTGTCGGAGGCCAGCTGGCCGCCGCCGATCGCCGCGTCGCATTGCTGGTGCGGCCGCGGGTGAAGACCGAGATCGAGCGGTTCGGCCTGCGGCTGACGGATTTCGAGGGCGCCGAGAAGAAGCTGGGGGCGGGCCAGCTCGCGCTGTCGGAGGATCCTTCCATCTTCCATAGCGCCGGCATCGTGCTGGTCACGGTCAAGAGCGCCGACACGGCGGCTGTCGCGGATCAGATCGCGCAGCATGCGCCGCAGGATGCCGTCATCGTGTCGCTGCAGAATGGCGTTGGCAATGTCGCCGTGCTGCAAAAGCGGCTCGGCGGCCGGCGTGTGCTTGCCGGCATGGTGCCGTTCAATGTGGTTGCAATGGGCGAGGGCCGCTTCCACCGCTCGACCTCCGGCGACATCACCATCGGCGAAGACGCGGACAAGACGGCAGCGGCGCTGTCTGTGCCGGGTCTCACGATGCGCGCAACCCGCGACATCACCGGCGTGCAATGGGGCAAGCTGATCATCAACCTGAATAATGCGCTCAGTGCTTTGTCCGACATGCCGCTCGCGGCTCAGTTGGCGAACCGCGAGTGGCGAAGGCTGTTCGCCGACCAGATGGCCGAAGGCCTGGCGACGCTGAAGGCAGCGGGCATTACGCCGGCTTCCGCGACGCCGATCCCGCCGAACTGGATGCCGAGCCTGCTGAAATTGCCCGACATGATCTTCAACGCGATCCTGGGGCGGACGATGAAGATCGACCCGGAAGCGCGCTCCTCGATGTGGCAGGATCTCAAGCAGGGCCGTACGACCGAGATCGACCATCTCCAGGGTGCGGTGATCGCGCTTGCCGAGCAGAACAAGATCGACGTGCCGCTGATGCGCCGCATTGTTGCGCTGATCAAGGAGGCCGAGCTGGCGGGCAAGGGCCCGCCGGGGCTTTCGCCGCAGCAGATCCGCGGTATGGCCTAAGCGCGATGGAGGGGACAATGAGGCGTTATCTGATGATCGGAGTTGCGCTGGCCACGCTGTGCGGCGTCTCGACGCTCGCTCACGCCCGACCGCCAACGGTCATGAACTCGCCTGGCTATGACGCGCGTCTGCAGGAGAGCCGCAAGGCGCTGGGGAATTCACAGGCAACAACGACAGCGCCTGTGGATGCATCAGTGGCGAAACCGAAGCACAGCAAGAAGAAGTCCGCAAACTGACGATGCCTTGCCTCAGCCCTTCTTCGCCGGCTTGCTCGGCGTCGCGCTGAACAGCTTCTTCAGATCGCTCAGGCCTTCCGACAGCCGCGGCCATTCGCAGGAGAACGAGCCCTTGGTGCAGGGCGCGCCCTTTGAGCGTGCACCGACGGTCTGTTGAACCTTCGGTCGCTCGACCGGAACGGGTACGCGCTCGACGTCGGTACGCAGCGCGACCTGCTGAACGCGCTGCGCTTGTTGCTCCTGCTGCTCGCGCTGCTGGCGCACGGCGGCTTGGGCCGCTTCATTGCTGCGGCGCTGATTGGCGAGATAGGCGGTGTAGGATTCGTCGATCTTCTTCTGCTCTTCCGGCGTCGGGTTGGGACCCGCGATGTCGAAGGTGCGATCCTGGAGGAAGTCGTAATAAGTGTAGCCGCCACCCGCTTTGCGCCGGCCGGCGAACTTGGCGTTGCAGTCGGCAAGCGCTGTGGTCTTGTCGGCTTTGCTCGTGGATTTTTCGGCGGTGTCGGCGCATTCCTCGAAATCGACCGGAGCGCGCTTCCACCATTGCGCGTGGGCATGCGACGACGTCAGCAGAAAAATTCCTGCTGCGGCAACGAGAAACAGCGCCGCACGACGCGATGCAACTACATCCGACATTCTACGAGAGCATTCCTTGCGAAACTCAACCCCAACTGAGTCGAGCTGATTTTTGCCCCTTTATGGCCGGCTTGTCACCCATGGAACCCGGGAATTTCATGGCTGGGTTGCTGACATTTTTTGCTTGACGTGGCACCGGAGTCACAGCCGCGCGGCATGTGATGCGCATAGACTTTTATCGATCTGAATCTGGGGGACTATTGTCATGAGAGCGCTGGGCTGTCTTGCCGCCATCACCTTGGCTCTGGTTTGTGGCCGCGCGCTCGCCGCCGACGAGAATGCGCCGAACCGCAAGCCGGTGAAGGTCGTTGCCGATGCGCGATTGCCGGTCGGCGGGCAGGGGATGTTGCCGCTTTATCTGTCCAGCGACTGGGCGATGCCGCTGCCGGCGATCTCGCGTGCCGTCATCGTGCTGCACGGACGGCTGCGCAATGCGGATGAATATTATATCTCCGCTCACACCGCACAGGTCGCGGCTGGCGACGACGGCAAGAGCGCCCTGATGATCGTGCCGCAATTCCTGGCGGAGATCGATATCGAAGCATTCAAGTTGCCCGCGGACACGCTACGCTGGTCGCTGGAAGGCTGGGAGGGCGGAGATGCAGCGCTCGCGCCGAATCCGGTGTCCTCGTTCGAGGCGCTCGACGCGATCCTGGCGAAGCTTTCCGACCGGCGCATTTTCCCGAACCTGAAGCAGGTCGTGGTCGCCGGTCATTCCGGTGGCGGCCAGGTCGCGCAGCGATACGCGATCGCGGGCAAGGGCGAGACGCTATTGTCGCGCCAGCACATCGATGTCCGCTATGTCGTCGCCAATCCGTCGTCCTATGCTTATTTCAGCAAGGACCGGCCGGTCCCTGCGATTGCCGCGTCCTGTCCCGGCTATAACAATTGGAAATACGGGATGGACGAGCGGTCGCCTTATCTTGCGGATGCAACGCCGGTCGCGCTCGAGCAGCGTTATGTCGAGCGCGACGTGATTTATCTGCTCGGTACCCTCGACACCAATCCCGAGCATCCCGCGCTGGACAAGAGCTGCATGGCCAAGGCTCAGGGCCCTTATCGCTATGCCCGCGGCCATGCCTATGTGGACACGATGTCGAAGCGAGATCATGGCACGCCCAATCACAAGGTGTGGGATGTCGCCGGCGTCGGCCATGACGGCGACAAGATGCTGACCTCGAAATGCGGTCTTGCCGCACTGTTCGATAGTCCGGGCTGTCGCGCAGAGCGGTGATGCGGACGATGCGAAGGCTTGTATCTTGAAGGCTTGTAGCTTGAAGGCTTGGCCCCGGCTGTTACACTTCGCCGCGCGACGCGCCCCGTTCTGAGGCGGCGCCAAGAAGACGAAGTGGAAACGCCTGATGCTGCTGCCCCTGTCCGATGTGCCGCGCTGGTACGCGCAACGCAAACCCGAAGGCACGATCGCCGTCCAGCATGGACAGGACAGGCTGACCTGGGATCAGCTCGAGCGCGGCGCCAACCGGCGGGCTCGTGCGTTTACGGCGAAGGGCGTCAAGCCCGGCGATTTCGTCGCGATCGGATTGCCCAACGGCAATGCGTTTTTCGAGACCACGTTTGCCGTGTGGAAATGCGGCGCAACGCCGACCTCGCTGTCATGGCGGTTGCCGCGCGGTGAAGCCGCAGCCGTGCTCGAGATCCTCAAGCCGGCGCTCGTGGTCGGCGGTGAGGCCGACTGGAATGCGCCGAACCGGCTGCCGGCGGATTTCGTGCCGGAAGGCTTTTCCGACGAGCAGCTTGATCCGCCGGTCGCGCGCTACTGGAAGGCCATGACATCAGGCGGCTCGACTGGTCGGCCGAAGGTCATCCTCGATCACAATCCTGCGGTGACCGACACCGTTGCGGCACCGCCGCTCAATATTCCCTTTGGAGTTTCGCTGCTCAATCCCGGTCCGCTCTATCATAACGCGCCGTTCATCGTGTCGCACTATGCGCTGTTTACCGGTGGCAAGCTCACCGGCCTCACCAAGTTCGACGCCGAGGAGACGTTGCGCCAGATCGCGCGCGAGCGCGTGCAATGGGTCAATTTCGTGCCGACCATGATGCACCGGATCTGGGCGCTGCCGGAGAACGTGCGCAATTCTTATGATGTGTCGAGCCTGCAGACGGTGTTTCACATGGCGGCTCCCATGCCACCCTGGCTGAAGGAGAACTGGATCGCCTGGCTAGGCCCCGAACGGGTCTGGGAGCTTTATGGCGGCACCGAGCGGCAGGGCGCCTGCATCATCCAAGGCACTGAGTGGCTGACGCACAAAGGCTCGGTCGGTAAGATCGGCGACACTGCGAAGCTGCGCATCATCGGCGAGGACGGCAACGACGTTGCGCCCGGTGAGACCGGCGAGATTTATTTCCTCAACAATGACGGCAAGGACGCCACCTATCATTATCTCGGCGCCGAGCCGAAGCGTCGCGCCGATGGCTGGGAATCGCTCGGCGATATTGGCAGGCTGGATGCCGAAGGCTATCTCTATCTCGGCGATCGCTTAGCCGACATGGTGCTGCGCGGCGGTGCCAACATCTATCCGGCCGAGGTCGAGGCCGCGGTCTCCGAGGCGCCCGGCGTGCGCTCCTGCGTGGTGGTAGGCTTGCCCGATCCGGAGCTCGGCCAGCGCGTGCACGCGATCATCGAGCCGGAGGCGAATGCGGATGGCCAGGCCATTGCGGACAGCATGGCCGATTTCCTGAAAGACAGGCTCAGCCGCTACAAGCATCCAGAGAGTTTCGAGATCGTCAGCACGCCGCCGCGCGATGATTCCGGAAAGGTTCGCCGCACCTTATTGCGCGACGAGCGCGCGGCGTGGATGAGGGAAGGCCGCGCCTTCCGCATCATGCCCGCGAAAGCGCGGGCGCACGCCGAGTAAGACATAACAGAAGGACTGAATTCCATGACGATCACCATCGCAGCGAACAGCGTGCCGAAGCCGCCGGCCGACATCATCGAGGGGTTTCGGAATGCACCGACCTCGATCATCTCGGACAATCTCGGCCGGCTGCCTGGCGCGGTCGGGCTGAAGCCGTTTCACCGCAGCGGCAGGCTGATCGGCGCGGCGTTCACGGTACGGACCCGGCCCGGCGACAATCTCGCCATCCACCGCGCGCTCGAGCTGGTCGGTCCCGGCGACGTCATCGTCGTCGATGGCGGCGGCGACGAGACGCGCGCGCTGGTCGGCGAGATCATGAAGAACATTGCGCAGTGGCGCAAAGCCGAAGGCTATGTGATCGACGGCGCGATCCGTGACGTTGCAGCTTTTGCCGGCGACGACTTTCCCTGCTTCGCCCGCGCGGTCATCCATCGCGGCCCCTACAAGAACGGTCCCGGCGAGATCAACGTGCCAGTGACCATCGGCGGCAGCGTGATTTCGCCCGGCGACATCGTGGTGGGTGACGAGGACGGGGTCGTGTCGTTTCCCGCCGCCGGCGCTGTGGCGCTGCTGGAGGCGGTCCGTGTCCAGATCAAGCGCGAGGATGAGACGCTGAAAGCGATCCGCGAGGGCCGCTACCAGGGAGCTTACGGGAAGTCCTGATCATCAGCTTCTTGGCCCGCGAAGGGCTTCCGGTTCGGCCCTTGCTTTGATATGTACAGCCCCAGGTAACTCGCCTCACAGGCGGGTTCCGCGGTCCCGTAGCTCAGCCGGATAGAGCGGCGGTTTCCTAAACCGTAGGTCGCATGTTCGAGTCATGCCGGGATCGCCATTACGGCTTCAGAACGCTTGAGAGAAAGTGTGAGGTCGCCTCGCGCACGTCCGGTCGGTTGAGGATGGTGTGCACCTCCGCATCCACGACCAAGACCACCGCGTGGGGATTGCCCTTGAGCGCGCCAGCGCAATTGCCGGTGACGGCATAGTCCCTGTTCCAGGGATTGCTCGGCGAGAAATATGGGTCGCGTGCCGATATAGCGTTAAAGACCGGCTCCTCGGGACCGAAGCCCAGGCGCGGACGCTCGACGAAATAATTGGCTTCGCAGGACCACGAATAGATCAGGCGCGCTGCGCTCTCTGGACCGGCATAGCGGCTTGCCGCAACCGATCCTTCGCTGGTGCCGGCAATCACGATGCGGCTGCGGTCCACCCAGGCCCATGCCTTCGAAGCCTCCAGCGCATGCGTAAGCTCGGCGAGGCGCAGCGTGTGGATGCGTTCGTAGATCTCGACCGACACGGGCGAGACATAGGTCAATCGTCCCTCGATTGCGAGGCTGTCGGGAGCAACCGAAGCGAGCCCCATCGTGTCGGCGAGCCAGATCTGAAAATCCTTCACGGCCGGCGCGACGCCACTCGATCCATGCAGCAGCACGACGAGCGGCGCCTTGCCGGTCACCTCGGGAGCAGCAGACGGAATGCCTTGCCAGCGCTCGCGATCCGTCAGTGAGGCCGGCAGCACGAGATTGGCCTTGCGCCAGGTTGCAGCGAGGTTGTCCGCTGTGGGATCGAGCGTGGTACCCCTGATGTCGCCGGGTTTGTCTTCGGCCGAGACGGTGGTCGCGATCGCCGCAAGTACGCTAGCGAGACCCGCCAAGCACACCAGCCGCACAGTTCGCTTCCAAATCCTGCTCATGGAGAAGTCCCCCAATCCGCGGCAGCGTCGCCGCTCTGCGGGGCGTAATTTGCCTGTTCGGCGTAAAAATTGCTACACGCGGTGATCAGCCCTTCTGGCGGACGCTTAGCAAGCCGCATCCGCGAATCCGGAGCCAATGATGCCTTTCGATTTGATCCTGCGTGGTGGACGGGTCGTTGATCCCTCGCAGAAGCTCGATGCCGTCACCGACGTCGCATTTTCAGGCGGCAAGGTCGCAGCCGTCGGCAGCGGGCTCAAGGCGGATCCCTCGACCGAGGTGCGCGACGTCTCGAAGTTCATCGTCACGCCGGGGCTGATCGATCTCCACACCCACGTCTATTGGGGCGGCACCTCGCTCGGCATCGATGCCGAGGAGTTTTGCCGCAACTCCGGCGTCACCACCTCGGTCGATACTGGTAGCGCGGGCCCTGGGAATTTCGCCGGCTTCCGCAAGCATGTGATCGAGCCGAGCCAAGTCCGCATCCTCGCTTATCTGCACGTCTCCCATGCCGGCATCTTCGGCTTCTCGCACCGCATCATGGTTGGCGAGAGCGAGGAATTGCGGCTGATGAATCCGATTGAGGCGGCCAAGGTTGCCGATGCCAACCGCGACGTCATCGTCGGCATCAAGGTGCGTGTCGGATTGCATTCCTCCGGCACGTCGGGCGCCGTACCGCTCGACATCGCGCTCCAGGTCGCCGACGAAGTCGGCATGCCCCTGATGGCGCATATCGATCACCCGCCGCCGACTTATGAAGAGGTGCTTGCCCGCCTGCGTCCCGGCGATGTGCTCACCCACGCGTTCCGCCCGTTCCCGAACACGCCCGCGACCGCGCAGGGCACGGTCAAGAAGGCGGTGCTCGACGCGCGTGAGCGCGGCGTGCTGTTCGACATCGGTCACGGCAAGGGCTCGTTCGCGTTCAAGACCGCACGCGCGATGCTCGCCAACGGCTTCTATCCGGACACCATCTCGTCCGACATCCATCAGCTCTGCATCGACGGCCCAGCCTTCGATCAGGTGACGACCATGTCGAAGTTTTTGTGCATGGGCATGTCACTGTCGGACGTGATCGCGGCCTCGACCGAGAATGCCGCGATGGCGCTGCGGCGGCCCGAGTTGGGCAGCCTCAAGCCGGGCAGCGTCGGCGACGCGACGCTGATTTCGGTGAAGCAAGGCCAGTTCGATTATGAGGACGTGGTTGGCGAGCACCTCATCGGCGACAAGAAGATCGTCTCCGAAGGCGTCGTCATCGGCGGCCGCTGGTGGCATCCGAACTAGGTCTTGTCGTCGATTGTGGAGAGGCCATCGGCCTACTCCTTTTTCTCGACATTCCAGAACATCGGCGTCGCCGGGCCGTCGATCACGCCGGTTAGCGATTTGCGCCATGCGCTCGGCGCCTGGAACTGGCCGAGCGGAACATAGATCACCTGATCGTAGGCTTCCTTCTGGATGTCGAAGGCAATCTTCTGTTGCTCTTTCGGTGAGGTGGCGCGGGCAAAGGCGTCACGCAGCTCCTCGAGCTTGGAGTCCTCGGACCAGCCGTACCAGCCGCCGCTCGTTCCCTTGCCGCCCATCGGGACGTTGACCAGCGGGTTCAGGGAGTCAGCCGCGCCCTGGTAGGTGAAGAACATGCTCCAGCCGCCTTCCTTCGGCGACTTCTGGTTGGCGCGGCGGGTGACCAGGGTCTGCCAGTCCATCGCCTGAAGGTCGACCTTGAAACCGGCTTCGCGCAACAGCTGCGCGACTATGACCGGCTGCGCTTTCAGCAGGATCTGATCAGTGGGGGCCAGGATCACCACGGGCGTGCCGTCATAGCCGGACTCGGCCAGGGCTTTCTTGGCCTGCGCCAGGCTGTTGCCCTTGATCAAAGTCTCGCCGCCTTCGTCGCTGCCCAGCGGCGTGTCGCAGATGAAGAACGCGCCGCACAGCTTGTAGTATTTGGGATTGCCGATCTGTGCGTCGAGCACGTCCTTCTGGTTGATCGCGAGCATCGCGGCGCGGCGGATTTTCACATTGTCGAACGGCGGATGCAGGAAGTTCATTCGGCCGAACGACTGGAAGCCGAACTTGTTCAGGATGGAAACAGTGATGTCCGGATTGGACTCGAGTGCGGGCAGCATGTCGAACGGCGGCGTTTCAACGAAATCGACATCGCCGGATTGCAACGCGTTGAGCGCGGTCTGTGCGTCCGGCATCGTCAGCCACTCGACACGATCGACCTTGACCACCTTGCCGCCCGAGGTCCATTCGGCCGGCTCCTTGCGCGGTACGTAATCGGTATTCTTTTCGTAAACGGCTTTCACGCCGGGCTGGAATTCGCTCGCGACGAACTTGAATGGGCCGGAGCCAATCTGCTCCGGAATCTGCTTGGTGATCGGGGTCTCGGCCAACCGCTTCGGCATCATGAAGGCAACAACGGCCGACGGCTTGGCGATCGTCTCCAGCACGAGGCCATAGGGCTCCTTCAGCTTGAGGACGATCGTTTGGGCGTCTGCGGCTTCGATGCCCGCGGTGAAGTCCATCAGCTTGCGCGCCATGCCGTCGACGCTCGCGCCCCAGCGCTTCAGCGAGGCAACGCAATCCTCCGCCGTCACCGGTGCTCCGTCATGCCACTTCAGGCCGTTGCGCAAGGTGAAAGTGTAGGTCAGCTTGTCCGAGGACACTGTCCAATCGGCCATCTGCGGCCGTACCTTGAAGCTGGAATCGATACCAAGCAGCGTGTCGTAGACCATATAGCCATGGTCGCGGGTGATGATGGCCGTCGTGAAGCCGGGATCGGTGACGCGAAGGTCCGATTGCATTACGGCGGTGAGAGTCTTGGTGCCGATCGCGGCCGTTGCCAATGACGTCCAGACGGCAGGAAGGGCAGACGGCGCAACAGCAGCGAGCTGGAGGAGTTTTCGGCGCGAGACGTGACCCATTCGCTTGTCTCCTGACTTGACGCGAACGGGACCAGATGGCCTTCGTCCGTCGCGCGCAGCCTATGGTCTGGTCTCGCACCTTGCAATGACAGGCTATCGCGCAAAATGTTTGCGCCGCAGCACGATAGATATCGGCAAGGTTTTTCGCCGCCGACAGGCGGATGCGATGACGCGCTAGTCGCGTCCTGCATCCATGATCGCCTTGGCCAGCCGCGCCGGATCGGAGAAGCACAGTTCGTGGCTTCCCGCCACCTGCACCAGGCGGAACAGGCCGAGCTTCTCCGAGAGACGCGGATGCCAGCCATAACTGTGCGGCAGCGCGGTATCCTCGGTGCAGTTGATGTAGGACTTTGCCAGCGGCATCTCGGCCGGATTGGCCTTCAGCGCGATCTTGTCGGTGAAGGTCGCCAGCGGATGTGGGTTGAGCACGTCGTAGGCGCGTTGCGCCAGCTCGAGATCGGCATCGTTGATGAAGGCCTCGCGCCAGATCGGAAAAGGCAGCACCACCGAGCCATCGCCACGTTCGGCCGCGATCGCATCGAATAGCCCGACATAGTGCGGCGGCACCATGTCGTTGAGGCATTCGCCGTTGTTGGGCACGAACGCGTTCCAATAGACCAGGCGGCGGATGCGCTCGGGCGCGAGATCGGCGACCCCAGTGATCACCATGCCGCCATAGGAATGGCCGAGCAGCACGACGTCCTTCAGATTGTTCTCGGCGAGATAGTCGGCGATCGACTGAATCGCTTCCTTCAGCCCGGTCGTCTTGGCATCGCCGGGGCGGTTGCCTTTGATCGTCGGCGTGTAGACCTGATGGCCGGCAGCGCGGATCGGCGCCGCCACGGGCTCGAATTCGGCACCGGTGTGCCAGGCGCCATGGACGAGAACGTAGGTCGACATGTTGTGGCTCCTCCCGGGGGTGTGGTTAGATCGATGCAAATCTGCCCCGGCTGCGGATTTCGCGCTTGGCTGGAAGTGAACCGGATTGGTCTCGGAGTGAACCGATGCAGGAAATCGCGCCCCCCGTTCCGACACGCCAATCGGCCTGGAACACCGCGAACATGCGGCCGGGCGAGCAATTCGCCTATTATCGCGAAGCGATCTGCCAGGCCTTCATGAATTTGACGCCGGAGCCGGCGGCGGTTTCGGGCTTTCACGCCAGCGTTGACCACATTCGCCTCGGCGATGCCGCGATCAATCGCGTCAGCTTTCCCGAGCATGTGGTGCGTCGCTCCGCGGCCGACATCGCGGCCTCGGACCGTAGCTGTTTCTATCTCAACCTCAAGCTGGCCGGCCGCTGCCGCATCCGGCAGGACGATCGCGAGATCTGCCTGTCGCCCGGACAGGTTGGCATCTTCGACAGCGATCGACAGTTCGCGCTGCTTCACGACCGTGGTCCGCAGTTGCAGGTGGCGTCGTTTTGGGTGCCGGCGGAGGCCTTGCGCGAACGGTTGCCGGCTTCGTTCGACGTGACGGCCGCTCGTGTTTCGGACGATCCCTTCGTCGGCCACCTCATTGTCGAGACGGCGCGCACACTCAGTGATGGCGCGCTACGCATGACCGAGAACGAGGGTGTCCACTTGTTCCGGGCGTTGATCGAACTGGTCGCGATGAGCCTGTCGCGGCAGAGCCGTGCGCGCACCACCGAGGCCGAAAGCCTGACTGACGTGACCATGCTGGCGCTCAGGCGCGCCATTCACCACCGGCTTCGCGAGCCCGGTCTCAGCGTTGCCGATATCGCCGAGGCCGTCGGCATCAGCGAGCGCTACGTGCACAAGCTGCTGGCCCGATCGGGCCTGGGCTTCACCGACTATGTGATCGAGAGCCGCCTCGACGGCATCGCCAGGGATCTCAAAGACCCCGCAATGACGGATCACGCGATCGGCGCCATTGCGTTCGACTGGGGCTTTTCAGACCTTTCCCACTTCACGCGGCGCTTCAAACAGCGATTTGGCTGCCGGCCGCGTGACTGGAGAGCGCGCTGAGCTCGGTTACAACGATCTCGCAATCAACAGCTTCATGATCTCGTTGGTGCCGCCATAGATCTTCTGGATGCGGGAATCGATGAAGATGCGCGAGATCGGGTATTCCTGCATGTAGCCGTAGCCGCCGAACAGCTGGAGGCATTCGTCAGCGGTCTGGACCTGCTTGTCCGAGCACCAATATTTCGCCATCGACGCGGTGACGGTGTCGAGATCCCCGGCGACCAGTTGCTCGATGCACCAGTCGACGAAGACGCGCGCTATCATCGCTTCGGTCTTGCGCTCGGCGAGCGTGAAGGCGGTGTTCTGGAAATCCATCAGCGGCTTGCCGAACGCCTTCCGCTCCTTGGTGTACTCCGTGGTGAGCTTGACCGCGCGCTCCATCGAGGCGACGGCGCCGACCGCGAGCGCGAGGCGTTCCTGCGGCAGCTGCTGCATCAGTTGCACAAAGCCCTGGCCCTCTTCCTTGCCGAGCAGGTTTTCCGGCGGCACGGTGACATTGTCGAAGAACAGCTCTGACGTGTCGGAGGCGTGCAGGCCGATCTTGTCGAGGTTGCGGCCGCGCTCGTAGCCTTCCGCGCCGTCCGTTTCGACTACGATCAGCGAGATGCCTTTGGCGCCGGCGTCGCCCGTGCGCGCGACCACGATGACGAGATCGGCGGCCTGGCCGTTGGTGATGAACGTCTTCTGACCGTTGATGACGTAGGAATTGCCCTGCTTCTTGGCGGTGGTCTTCACCGCCTGCAGGTCCGAGCCGGTGCCGGGCTCGGTCATGGCGACGGCGCCGACCATCTCGCCCGAGGCCATCTTGGGCAGCCAGCGCTTCTTCTGCTCCTCCGAGCCGTAATTGAGAATGTAATGCGCAACGATGGCGCTGTGGACGGAGACGCCGGTCGTCAGTTCCGGCACCGTGCTTTCGAGGTCGTCCAGCACCGCGGCGTCGTAGGCGAAGGTCGCGCCCAGCCCGCCATATTCTTCCGGCACGCTCGCCAGCAGCGCACCCATTTCGCCGAGCCCACGCCAGGCGAAGCGGTCGACCATCTTCTGCTCGCGCCATTTCTCGGCATGCGGCGCCAGATCCTTGGCGAGATATTTCCGGAACTGGTCGCGGAAGACGTCGAGCTCTTCGGTCATCCAGGAGGAGC
>JAEWHT010000173.1 GCA_023387695.1 Pseudomonadota bacterium
ATGCCGTTGATCGTCAGCTGAATCCCGCGCAGCACCTGCTCGTCCGGGTTCTGCGCGCGGTGCTCTCTCAACAGTTCGACCTGCACGTGGTTGAGCGGATCGAGATAGGGGAAGCGATGGCGCACGGAGCGCTCGAGCAGCGGGTTGCCCTGCAGCAAGCGGTCCTGCCCCATGATATCGAGCAGCGTCTCGATGCAGGAATGCCATTCGCGGCGGATGCGGCCGAAGATTTTCTCGCGCAATGCTTCGTCAGGCACCAGTTCGGCGTAGCGCGAGGCGATCGCGATCGAGCTTTTCGCAAGCACCATGTCCATGTTCGACAACAGCATGCGGAAGAACGGCCATTCCTTGTAGAGCTCCTTCAGGAACGGCATGCCTTTGTCAGGATGTTCCGCGATCCATTGCTCGACCGCGCTACCGAAGCCGTACCAGCCCGGCAGCATCAGGCGGCACTGCGCCCAGGAGAACACCCAGGGAATAGCGCGCAAATCCTCGATCGCGCGGGTCTTCTTGCGCGACGCCGGGCGGCTGCCGATGTTCAGCGTCGCGATCTCGTTGATCACGGTCGAGGACCAGAAGTAATCGACAAAGCCATCTGTCTCGTAGACGAGGCCGCGATAGGCCTTGAAGGCGAGGTTTGAGAGTTCGTCCATCGTCGTCAGATATTCGCGGCGGGGCGCGCTCTGGCTCGGCTGCAGCAGGCTCGCATCCAGCGTCGCGGCCGCCAGGATCTCGAGATTGTTGCGACCGACTTCGGCGTTTGAATATTTCGACGAGATGATCTCGCCCTGCTCGGTGATGCGGATCTGGCCGTTCACGGCCCCGCCCGGCTGGGCAACGATGGCGTCGTAGCTCGGACCGCCTCCGCGGCCGACCGAGCCGCCGCGGCCGTGGAACAGGCGCAGGCGCACACCATGACGATCGAACACTTCGACGAGGCCGATCTCGGCCTTGTAAAGCTCCCAGCCCGAGGTGACGAAGCCACCGTCCTTGTTCGAGTCGGAATAGCCGAGCATGACTTCCTGCACGCTGCCGCGGCTGTCGACGAGGCGGCGGTAATCGTGCAGCGACAGCATGCGATCCATGATGCCGGAGGACGCCTGCAAATCCTCGATGGTCTCGAACAGCGGCACGATGTTGATGGCACTGCGCCCGGAGGGATGGACGAGGCCGACCTCCTTCAGCAGCACCGCCACCTCGAGCATGTCGGACATGCCCTTGCACATCGAGATGATGCATTGGGGAATGGCATCCGAGCCGAACTTCGCATGCGCCTCTGCTGCGGCATGGAAGACGTTGAGCTCGCCCATGGTCTCGTCGCTGTACTTGACGAACGGCGAGACGAGCGCGCGCGTCGAGCGCAGCTCGTTGGTCAGCAGCGAGATGCGAGCCTCTTCGCCGAGGGCGAGATAGGACATGCCGGGGTTCGCCGCATCCATCAGCTCGGCGATGGTACGTTCGTGCACCGCCGAGTTCTGCCGGATATCGAGCCGCGCCAGATGGAAGCCGAAGCAATCCACCGCACGACGCAGCAGCCGCAGCCGGCCGCGTGCGATGACGCGGGCATTGTTGGAGATCAGCGAGCGGTGCAGCACATCGAGGTCCGCCTGTAGCTCCTTGACGCTCTCGTAAGGAGCGCCCTTGCCGACGGGACGACGCGTGATCTCGACCTCGAGCTTTTCGGCCGTGGCCGTCAGACGCGCATAGATGCCGGAGACCGCGAGGCGATAAGGCTCGCCGCTCCGGTGCGGAGAGGTGTCGGGCGAACGCTCTGCCAAGTTGCGCAGCTCTTCGGAAACGTCGGCGAGATGTGCCGCGATCGACAGCTCCGAACCGAGCACGTGCAGCTCGTTCAGATAGAACTGCATCACCCGGCTCGACTGCAGCCGCAGCGTGCCGCGCATCACGTCGGCAGTGACGAAGGGATTGCCGTCGCGGTCGCCGCCGATCCAGCTGCCCATACGCAGGAACGAGGCGAGCTCGGAGGCCGCCTGCTCGCCGCCTTCCTCCAGCCGATCCTCCAGCGCATTGACCAGCCGCGGCACCTCGCGGAGGAAAGTGTAATCGTAGAACGACAGGCCGTTGGCGACCTCGTCGAGCACGGTGAGCTTGGTTCGGCGGAGCAGATTGGTCTGCCACAGCGTCAGCACCTCGCGGCGGAGCTGCTCGTCGCTGGCTGTAGCTTCGTCTGCGGTCAAACTGACCCGCTCGCGGCGGTCGAGCAGGGCTGCGACCTCCATCTCGCGATCCATCGTGCTCTTGCGGCGGACCTCGGTCGGATGCGCGGTCAGGACCGGGCTGACCAGCGCGGTCTTGAAGAAACCGCGCAGCGCATCCGCGCCGATACCCGCTGCCTTGGCCTTGGCCAATGTCTCCGCCAGAACGCCCGAGCCGCTGGCGACGCTACGGGCGCGCATCTGACGGATGTTGTTCTGGTCCTCGGCAATATTGGCGAGGTGGGAGAAATAGCTGAAGGCGCGGACGATCCGCACCGTGTCGGAGGTCGGCATGCTGTCGAGAATCTGCTCGAGCTCGCGGCGGGCAACCCGATCCTCGTCGCGGTGGAACCGGATCGAGGTCTGCCTGATACGCTCGACCAGGTCGAACAATTCGGCCCCCTCCTGGTCGCGCACCGTGTCGCCCAGGATGCGGCCGAGCAGGCGGATGTCGTCGCGCAGCCGAGCATCGGCCTCCATCGCCTGGACGTCCTCAGGCCGGTTGGAGCGATGATCGGTGGCGTCAGATGGCACTGTCTGGAGGGACATGGCTCGCTCCTATTCTAGAGCTCCCAATGGCTCCCCGGCCTATGGAGTGTGCGATATTTTTCTACCGCAGTGCAAGACGAAGTTGGGGGCGGCGCACACACGCGTCATCGGTCTCGCGGCGCAGGCGCCCGAAGCTTTGCTGTCCGTTTCGCACCTCTCGAGATGAAAGGGCGCAGGGAAGGCCGGGCGCCGGCTGGCACCCAAGGTCCGCGGGCGAAAAACGCACGCGGGGTGACCACAGGTGACGCCGGGACATCCCGGCCTTCCCTGCGCAATGGTTTTACGGCTTATGGCGCGCTCTCCCCGGGGAGCGATGCACTATTGCCCCCGTCGCCTTGCGGATGACCGATGCGCGCGGTCCGGTTGGGCCGCGTCATCGCCGCAAGCCTTGACGCACAGGCTCCGGGCGCCAGGACCACACGCTTTTGCCGTCCGCGGACGTCCCTCCCGAAACGTTCGGAAACTCGCGCGTGCTCGCTTCCGAAGCCGAAAGGAACGCTGTGACAGTGCCGTGTCGATGCCGCGGATCGTGATGACTCACAGGCGTAGCCCACCCTGCCATCGCGTCACGCGCCGACGCTGCCGCGTCCATCGCATCCCGGCCTACGTATCGTGACGATCGCGAAACGTCCCTTTGACGGGCCGGGATGAATGCGACTTAACCGAAATCACGAATTCGGTCAATCAGAATATCTGATGTTCGGTCGCTTGACCTGCATGTGGCGTGTTTTGCCCGTCGGGCAACACAGGGAATGGTGGGCGTGTACCCATTGCGGAGCGGTCGGCGATTAGCCCGCTATGCGGCTTCGGCGAACAGGAATGTTTGAGTCGGTCCAAGACTGCGTATGTTGATGATCCCGCGGTCCTCCAGCGCGAAATTGTCATCGACCAAAGCTCTCCAAGCTTCCGAGACCTGGATCCGGTTGGGAAGGCTGTGAGATTCCATCCTCGACGCGGTATTTACCGCGTCGCCCCAGACATCGTAGGTAAAACGCGTGTCGCCGATGATGCCCGCGGTCGCGATACCGGTATGGATACCTACCCGCAACGGCAGCCTGCGGCCGTTCAGCGGTGGGCGCGTGTTTTGGAAATCGATGATGCCTTGCGCAAACCTCCCGACGGCGATCGCCTGCCCCTTCGCATCACCGTTCAGACCGCCAACGACCATGTAGCAGTCGCCAATCGTCTTGATCTTCTCGACGCCGTGCGCCGCGGACAGTTCATCGAAGGCACGCACCATCTCGTCCAGGTACTGAATCACGCTTTCCGGCGGCAGATCGCGCGCCGCCTCCGTGAAGCCGACCAGGTCGGCGAACAGGACGGTGAGGTCGTCGATGCGGTCGGCGATCCGTTCCTCTTTTCCAGCCGTCAGTCGCGCGACGATCGAGGGTGGAAAAACGGTGTTCACCAAGACGCTCGCACGCGCATGCTGGCTTTCGATCTCGACCTCGGCCCGCCGCAGCATTGCGAGGGCGAAGAAAATCACAAGAGACATGACGAGCGTGGCATTGAAGATGGTTTGCGCTGCGAGGATCGCGCGGACCGTGTGATCGTCGGGCGCGAACAGCCCTTCAGCGGGCGCCACGGTGAGCGAAATGACCAGGCTGAGCGCGGCGATCCCAAACCAGGGCAGATAGCGTCGCCAGTTTTCGATGCCGAACACCAGCAGCAAAATCGCGCTCAGCGTATAGTAGAGATAGATCTGGCTGTCGCGCCCATATGCGAACGCCAGCCAAAGAGTGCCGAAAATGTCGATCGCTGCGATTGCATGAGCACCGAGATTGTCACCTCGTCGATGCATGAGCGGAATAGATGCCGCAATCACCATCAGCGCTGCGATCAACACGTGCGCCGGCAGAAAGGCACGCCCTTGCTGCAAGGAGACGACGAGTATGTTGGCCCCGGCATTGAAAATCGAAAAATAGGCGAAGATGTTGGTCAGCCTCTGACGACGCGCGACCTGAGGGTCGGAGCTCACGATGCCCTGGCCCGCCAGGCGATCCATCCAGGCCGGCAAGTAGACCTGCGGCTTCGTTTCTGCGCGAATGACGTCGATGAGTTTTGACATGCGACCCTGCTCAAAACAGGACTACGCCGGCACGATCACCTTGCCGATCGGCCAGAGCGCGATGCCGGCGAGCTTCAGATGCGCCCAGGCGAAGGGGATGCCGATGATGGTGATCGCGAGCACCAGAGCCGTCAGGAGATGGCCGAGCGCCAACCACCAGCCGGCGAGCACGAACCAGATGATGTTGCCGATCACACCGAGCGGGCCGGTGCCGATATCCTCGACGCCGGTGACGTCGTAGCGACTGACCGCGCGCGAGCCGAACGGCATCAGCGTGTAGACGGCGATGTTGAAGGCCGCCCGCGCCCAGGGCAGGCCGATGATTGTGACAGCCATGATGACCGCGGCGACCAGCCAGCCGAACGCCATCCATGCGCCGCCGATGAGGATCCAGAGGATGTTGAGCAGGATGGAAACGGGGGTCATGGCTTTATCCCGGGGTCAATGATCTCGCCTATATAGGTGCGAAACGCGTCGCTGCGAAGACGGGCGATGGCTGCCGTCGGGCCTGACTGCCTCAAAAGACCCGGGGTTCATCGAATTGACGCGCGCGGCGGCCAGAATGGCACGGCGCTTGAAACATTCGGCGGGCATTGGCGTTGGCGTCGCGGCCATCGGGGCCCGGGGGATTCACATGTCCGATTTCATCATCGAGGAAGGCCTGCCCTATCCGCTGGGTGCTCATTGGAGCGGCAAGGGCACGAACTTCGCGGTCTTTTCCGCCAACGCCACCAAGGTGGAGGTCTGCCTTTTCGATGGTGACCGCGAAACGCACCGCTTTGAGCTGCCGGAATATACCGATCAGGTTTTTCACGGCTACATAGCGGGTGTCGGGCCCGGCACCTACTACGGCTATCGCGTCTACGGCCCCTACCAGCCCGAGGCCGGCCACCGCTTCAATCCCAACAAGCTGCTGCTCGATCCCTATGCCCGCGCACATGCCGGCAGCCTGACATGGGACCCGGCGGTGTTCGGCTACAAGATGGAGACCGGCGACGACACCACCTTCGACGAGCGCGACAGCGCGCCCTTCATGCCGAAATGCGTCGTGGTCGATCCCGATTTCGACTGGCAGGCCGAGGCGGCACGGCAGAACGTGCACTGGGACGAGACCATCGTCTACGAGACCCACGTCAAGGGCTTTACGAAGAAGCATCCCGCGGTGCCCGAACATCTGCGCGGCACCTACGCCGGCTTCGCCGCGCCTGAGCTGATCGCGCATCTGACATCGCTCGGCGTGACCTCGGTCGAGCTGCTGCCGGTGCACTCCTTCATCAACGACGACTATCTGTTGAAGAAGAACCTGGTCAATTACTGGGGCTACAACACCATCGGCTTCTTCGCGCCGGACCCGCGCTACGCTTCCGACGTGCCGAACTCCCTGCGCGAGTTCAAGGAGATGGTGTCGAAGCTGCACGGCGCCGGCCTCGAGGTGATCCTCGACGTCGTCTACAACCACACCGCAGAAGGCAACGAGTTGGGGCCGACGCTGTCGTTCAAGGGCATCGACAATGCCAGCTACTACCGCCTGCTGCCAGACCGGCGGCGCTATTACATCAACGACACCGGGACTGGAAACACCGTCAATCTGTCGCATCCGCGCGTGATCCAGATGGTGATGGACAGCCTGCGCTATTGGGCCGGCCATATGCACATCGACGGCTTCCGCTTCGATCTCGGTACGATCCTGGCGCGCGAGGTCTATGGCTTCGACGAGCAGAGCGGATTTTTGAAGGCGATGGACCAGGATCCGCTGCTGGCGACAGTGAAGCTGATCGCCGAACCCTGGGATTGCGGACCCGGTGGTTACCAGGTCGGCGGCTTTCCGCCCGGCTGGGCGGAGTGGAACGACAAATATCGCGACACCGTGCGCGACTATTGGCGCGGGGAAGCGCCGCCCTCCGCGCTCGCCGCGCGGCTGCTCGGCTCCGGCGACATCTTCAACCGCTGGGGAGGCCGTCGCTCATGGGCCAGCGTGAACTTCGTCACCGCGCACGACGGTTTCACGCTAAATGACTGGGCGAGCTACAACGACAAGCACAACGAAGCCAACGGCGAAGGCAATCGCGACGGCAATTCCAGCAACCGCTCATGGAATTGCGGCGTCGAGGGCCCGACCGATGACGCAGGCGTCGTCACACTCCGCGAGAAGCAGAAGCGCAACATGCTGGCCACGCTGCTGCTCTCGCAGGGCACGCCGATGCTCCTCGGCGGCGACGAGTTCGGCCGCACCCAGCAAGGCAACAACAACGCCTATTGCCAGGATAGCGATATCTCCTGGTTCGACTGGAACATGGGCGAGGACGCACAAAAACTGCTGGCCTTCACCAAACGCGTGATCCAGCTCCGCCGCGACTATCCAATCCTGCGCCGAAGCCGCTTCCTCACCGGCGCGCACGACGCCCAGCTCGACATCCGCGACGTCGTCTGGGTCAACGCCAACGGCAACGAGATGTCGAGCGCCGACTGGGAGAGCGGCTGGCAAAAGTGCTTTGCCGTCGTCCTCGATGGTCGCGCGCGAAAAACCGCGATCCCGCGACACGGCGAGGACGACAGCGTGCTGATTATTTTCAACAGCTATGAGGGTGAGGTCAACTTCAAGCTGCCGCACACATCGGCAGGCCCGTGCTGGTCGCTGCTGCTCGACACCAATGCCGGCGATGGCGGGGCCGGCGCCAGGTTCGAGTTCGACAGCGTCTACAAGGTGCCGGGCCGGTCATTCCTGCTATTTGTCGGCGGGGAGCTGGCGTAGCTCGCCAGCTTACCGTCCCTCGAATTTCGGCTCCCGCTTCTCCATGAAGGCCTTCATGCCCTCGGCCATGTCCTGCGTCTTGAACAGCGGCAGGAGCTGAAGATAGACATGGTGGACGTGGTCGTGGAAATTCTCGTTCAGTCCCATCCGCATCATGCGCTTGGAGGCCTGCACCGCGAGCGGTGCGTTGGCGGCGATTTCGCGGGCGATGGCGGTGGCGCGGCTCATCAGCTCGGCATCGGGCACGACCTCGTTCGCGAGACCCCAATCCAGGCATTCGCGCGCGCTCAGCGTGCGACCGGTAAATATCAGCTCGGAGGCCTTGGCCCAGCCGAGCATACGCGGCAGCAGCCAAGTGCCTCCGGATTCCGGCACGACGCCGCGCTTGACGAAGGCAGCCGCGAGCTTCGAGGATTCCGCCATGATGCGGATGTCGCAGCCGAGCGCGGTGTCCATGCCATAGCCGGCCGCGCCGCCATTGACGGCGCAGATGGTCGGCTTGTCCATCGCCTGCAAGACCGTCGGCGGCGTGTTGCGCAAATTGATCGTGGTCGGCGAGGACGCCGCGCTGAGACCGTTGCCGTCACGCTCCCGGCGCAGATCGAGGCCGGCGCAGAACGCCCTGCCCTTGCCGGTGAGGATCACGACGCGGACATTCTTGTCCTCATTGGCGTCGGTCAATAGCCGCGCGAGGTCGTTCAGCATCGGACCGGAAATCGTGTTCATGCGCTCCGGCGCGTTCAACGTAATGGTCGCGATGTGATCGGCGACCTCGTAGATGACTTCCTTCGTCGCGTCGGTCATGTGTCGCTCCCAAAATTGTCAGATCTTGCGCCCCGCCTGCTCCCAATAGGGATCGCGCAGGCGGCGCTTGAAGATTTTTCCGGAGTCTTCGCGCGGAAGTCCGCTACGAATCTCGATGTGCTTTGGCACCTTGTAATCGGCAAGCGACGTCTTCAGCTGCGCACGGATGCCGGCGGCATCGAGCGTGACGCCCGGCTGAGGCTCGACCACCGCCATCAGCGCCTCGCCGAACTCGGTATCGGGGATGCCGAACACCGCACAATCGTGCACGCCGGGAACGGCATGCAGCACCGACTCGATCTCGGCCGGATAGATGTTGACGCCGCCTGATATCACCATGTCGCGCTTGCGGTCGCAAATGAAGACGTAGCCGTCCTCGTCGATATAGCCGACGTCGCCCGAAGTGATGAAGCCGTCGCGATCGATCTCGGCCCGCTTCTCCGGCTTGTTGTGGTAGGTGAAGTCGGCCATCCCGGCCATACGGGAATAGATCTCGCCGATTTCGCCGACGCCCAGTACGCGGCCGTCATCGCCGATGAAGCGCAGCTCGGCACCGGGCGAGATCTTGCCGACCGTGCCGGGCTTCTTCAGCGCATCCTCCGACGTCGCGAAGGTGACGGCGCTGGATTCGGTCGAGCCGTAGAACTCGTAGATCACCGGCCCCCACCATTCGATCATGGCGCGCTTGACGTCCGCCGGACATGGCGCCGCGGCGTGGATGATGTGGCGCAAGGACGAGACGTCGTATTTCTTGCGGACCTCCTCTGGCAGCTTCATCAAGCGAATGAACATGGTCGGCACCATGAAGATGGTGTCGATCTCAAAGCGTTCGATCGCCTCCAGAAACTCTTCCGCCTCGAAGCGCGGCATCAGCACCAGCGCGCCGCCGAGCTTGCCGGCGCGGATGCCGAACGAGTTCGGCGCCGAGTGATAGAGCGGCCCCGGCAGGATCGCGCGGGCGCCGGGCTTCAGCCCGTAGATCATCGCGCGCATGCGTTCGCCGGCGACCTGCTGCTCCGGGGTCGGGGCATTGCGACGCACGCCCTTGGGATGGCCCGTGGTGCCCGAAGTGTAGATCATGTTCATCGGCTGCGGCACGACCGGGCCGTCATAGGGCCCAAATTGCGCAAGCCAGGATTCGAAATCGATCGCGAAATCCGGTGTCTTCAGATGATCGGGATCGATCTTGTAGTTCTTCACGATTTCCGGTGGCGTCGGCACGCTGAGCACAGTCACGCCTTTCGGGATCGCATCGCGCAGGGCGTGCAGCATGTCGGCGTGCCCGATCAGCACGGATGTGCCGGTGTCATTGAGGATGTAGTTGATCTCCTCCGGCTTGAAATGCCAGTTGATCGGCACGCCGTAGGCGCCCAGCCGCATCGCGGCGTAGGCGGCCTCGAGGAAGGCGATGTCGTTGCGCATCAGCATGCAGACGCAATCGCCCTGCTTGACGCCGACTTTGGCAAGGCCTGACGCAATGCGATCGGCGCGGGCCTCGACTTCTGCGTGGCTACGGTGGCGATCGCCGGAGACGATGCCGAGGAATTCTGACATTTCGCTCATTCTTGTTTTTCTTTGTTGTTAGTTGTTGTCATTCCGGGGCGATGCGAAGCATCGAGCCCGGAATCTCGAGGTTCCGGGTCTGGTCCTTCGGACCATCCCGGAACGACAGAAAGCTAATCCGCATACTTCGCCGCACGCTTTTCCAGATTCGACCGCACCGCTTCAGTCTGGTTCGCGCTGCCGATCAACTTCTGCTGCTCGACCGACTCCGCAAGCAATGCGGGACCGGGATCGACAGAGAGATTATTCAGCAGCCGCTTCGCCGCGCGGATCGCATCGGGGCTCTTCCCCGCAATCTCGCGCGCGACTTCGAGCGCCGCGGCGCGCGGATCGTCGCAAATGCGCGTGGCCAGCCCATACGTCATGGCCTCCTGCGCAGAGAAGATGCGGCCGGTGTAAGTGAGATCGCGCAAGATGTCGTCGCGCACCAGCGATGCCAGGATCGGCGTGCCCGCCATGTCAGGCACCAGGCCCCATTTGATTTCCATGATCGACATCCGCGCGTCCGGCGTGAGAAAGCGCATGTCGGCGCCGAGCGCGAGCTGGAACCCGCCGCCGAATGCAACACCCTGGATCGCGGCGATCACCGGCACCGGAAGCTGGCGCCATCCCCATACCGCCTGTTGCGGAAAATTCGCCTGGCCATGCGTGCGCTTGGTGAGATCGCGATTTTCGCCACCCGGAATTCCGTTGCCGCCCTTTTCCTTCATGGCGGCAAAACGCCCCATGTCGAGACCGGCGCAGAAGGCGCGGCCCTCGCCGGACAGCACGACGACCCGCACGCCTTTTTCCTTCGAAAGCCGCTCGGTTGCCGCAACAAGGGCCTCGAACATGGCCTGATCGAGCGCATTCATCTTGTCCGCGCGCACCAGGCGCACGTCGGCGACGCCTTCCGAGATCGAAATCGAGACGCGCTCTTCCATGGATGAATTCTCCCTGTTCTTGTTCGGTGCCGCTTTACAGAAAGCTGACAGCCGGATTTAGTCAATCGACCAATTAACTGACAATCCGTACGGGAGAAACAGCCATGTTCAAGGAAAATCTTCTGGCTGGGCGGCGCATTCTCGTGACCGGCGGCGGTACCGGGCTCGGCAAGTCGATGGCCGCGCGCTTTCTGCAGCTCGGCGCCGAGGTGCATATCTGCGGCCGGCGCAAGATCGTCTGCGACGAGACCGCGATCGAACTGATGGGTGAATATGGTGGCCGGGTCACAAGCCACGGCGTCGACATTCGCAACTCGCTCGCAGTCGAGGAGATGGTCGACACCATCTTCCGCGACGCGCCACTGACCGATCTCATCAACAACGCTGCCGGCAATTTCATCTCGCGCACGGAAGAGCTCTCGCCGCGCGGCTTCGATGCTGTCGCCAACATCGTCATGCACGGCACATTCTACGTGACGCATGCAGTCGGCAAGCGATGGATCGCGCTGAAGCAGCCCGGCAACGTCGTCTCGATCACCGTGACCTGGGTGCGCAACGGCTCGCCCTACGTCGTGCCGTCGGCGATGAGCAAATCGGCGATCCACGCCATGACGATGTCGCTGGCAACCGAATGGGGCCGCCACGGCATCCGTCTCAACACCATCGCGCCGGGCGAGATCCCGACCGAAGGCATGAGCAAGCGCATCAAGCCGGGCGATGAAGCCGGCGCGCGCACCAAGGCGATGAACCCGATGGGCCGTGTTGGCACCATGGAGGAATTGCAGAACCTCGCGGTGTTCCTGATTTCCGGCGGCTGCAACTGGATCACCGGCGAGACCATCGCGATGGACGGCGCGCAAGCGCTCGCCATGGGCGGCAATTTCTACCAGCTCCGCGACTGGAGCGACGACGACTGGAAGACTGCGCGCGAGAGCATCATGGCGCAGAATGACAAGGATCGGGCGAAGCGGGGGTGATGCTCTCTCGTGCCCCGGACGCAGCGCGACGCGCCGTCTTCGGCGTGGTGCGCTGCTGAGCCGGGGCCCAGTTCTCTCAGTTTGCCCGGATCACCTGGGTCCCGGCTCTGCGCTCCGCTTCGCTGTGCTTGTCCGGGACACGAGGAATGATCGTCTTCGCCAAATTGCGTTTACTGGTTATAGGTCCCGGCCCCCCGTGCGCAATTGCGCACTAGGCCGGGACGACGATGTTGAGAGAGCTGCGTACTCCCTCTCCCATCTTGTCTTCACCTGCGGATGACGCCACACTCCGCAGCATAAAAACAAAGCACCACGGGAGAGACATGTCCGCATCACCGAAACTGGCGAACCTCGCCGACATGGTGCGCGAGCGCGCGACGAGTCGCGGCAACGCCACCGCCTATGAGTTCGAGGGCCGCGTCACCAGCTTTGCCGAGTTCGACGTCAAGACCAACAAGGTTGCCAACGCGTTGATCGCGATGGGCGTGAAGAAAGGCGATCGCATCGCCTATCTCGGCAAGAACAGCGACATCTATTTCGAACTGCTGATGGGCGCGATGAAGGCCGGCGTGGTGATGGCGCCGGTGAACTGGCGGCTCGCGGGACCCGAGGTCGCCTTCATCGTTGCGGATTGCAAGGCGCCGGTGCTGTTCGTCGGGCCGGAGTTCATCACCCAGGTTCGCCAGATTAGGGATCAACTGCCGGGCGTGCGTGCTGTCATCACCACTGAAGGCGGCGCGCCGGAGTGGCAGGATTTTACGGCGTGGCGCGATGCGCAAAGCGGTGACGACCCCAAGGTGGCGATCGACACAAAAGACATCGCGATCCAGCTCTACACGTCCGGCACCACGGGCAAGCCGAAGGGCGCGATGCTGAGCCACGCGAACTTCCTCAATCTCGTGCAAACCGGAAACGCCGAGGACAAGCCGGAATGGAACCGGTGGTCGACCGACGACGTGTCGCTGGTCGCGATGCCGATCTTCCATATCGGCGGGTCCGGCTGGGGCGTGATGGGGCTCTATCATGGCGCGCGCGGCGTGGTCGCGCGCGAGTTCGATCCAACCAAGGTTCTGGATTTCTTCGAGCAGTCGGGCATCACGAAACTGTTCATGGTGCCGGCCGCGATGCAGTTCGTCGTACGGCAGCCACGCGCCAAGACCGTCGACTTCTCGCGGCTGAAATACATGCTGTACGGCGCCTCGCCGATTCCTGCAGCGCTGCTGAAGGAATGCATTGAAGTCTTCAAATGCGGCTTCGTGCAGATGTACGGCATGACCGAGACCACGGGCACGATCGTCGCGCTGCCGCCAGAGGATCACGTCGAGGGTCTTGAGCGGATGCGCTCGGCCGGCAAGGCGTTGCCCGGCGTCGAGATCGCTATCCTCGATGCTGACGGCAAGCCGTTGCCGCCGCGTGAGGTCGGCGAGATCGCGACGCGCTCGGGCTCCAACATGGCCGGTTACTGGAATTTACCGGAGGCGACCGCTTCGACGCTGCGCGGCGACGGCTGGCTACGTACGGGCGACGCCGGCTACATGGACGAGGACGGCTACCTCTACATCCACGATCGCATCAAGGACATGATCATCTCCGGCGGCGAGAACATCTACCCGGCCGAGGTGGAGAGCGCGCTGTGCGATCACCCCGACGTGGCGGAAGCCGCCGTGATCGGCATCCCCGACGACAAGTGGGGCGAGGCCGTGAAGGCCGTCGTGGTGATGAAGCCCGGCAAGGAGGCGACCGCCACCGACATCATCAACTTCACCCGCGAGCGCATCGCCGGCTTCAAGACGCCGAAGAGCGTGGAGTTCCTGCCGGCGTTGCCGCGGAATCCCTCGGGCAAGATTTTGCGGCGACAGTTGCGCGAGCCGTATTGGGCGGGGAAGGATCGGCGGGTGAATTGAGCGCGGTGCCGTAGGGTGGGTTAGGCGAAGCCGTAACCCACCGCCTCTCTATCCGCGGAAGCAGAATTGGTGGGTTACGCTGCGCTAACCCACCCTACCAAACCGGTGCAAGCCTCAATGCTTCCCCGGCCCCATATACCCGAACAGGAACCCCGCCACCTTACGCATCTGGATCTCCTCGCTGCCTTCAGTGATGCGATAGCGGCGGTGGTGGCGGTAGATGTGCTCGAACGGCTTGTGACGTGAGTAGCCCATGCCGCCATGGACCTGCATGGCACGGTCGGCCGACTCACAACAAAGACGGTTTGCCCAATAGTTACACATCGAGACGCGATCGGAGAGCGTGCGCTCGATCTGCTCCTCGTTGAGCTGATCCATCTCCCAGGCCGTCTTGCGAATCAACAGGCGCAGCATCTCGGCCTGCGTCGCGAGCTCGACCAATGGGAACTGAATCGCCTGGTTCTCGGCGAGCGCCTTGCCGAACGGCTTTCGCTCGCGCGCGTATTTGACGCTTTCATTGATGCAGTAGACCGCAGCACCCAATGAGCTCGCAGCCTGCCGGATGCGATTCTGATGGACAAAACATTGCGCCAGCGACAGGCCGCGGCCGACTTCGCCGAATTGCGCATCCTCGGGCACGAACACGTCAGTGAAGCTCACACGAGGATGATCGGTCGGCATGTTGAAGGTCCACATGTACTCCTCGACCTTCACGCCGAGGCTCTTGGCCGGCACCAGGAAACAGGTGATGCCGCGCGCGTCACCGTCATTGCCCGACGTGCGCGCAAACAGCGCGCAATGCGTGGCGACATGCATGCCCGTCGTCCACATCTTCTCGCCGTTGATGATCCAGCCCTTGACGTTGTCGCGGATCGCCGGCACCGCACGCGTCTCCATGTGGGTTGCATCCGAGCCGTGATGAGGCTCGGTCAAGCCAAAGGTGATGCGGTACTTGCCCTTGATCGAGCCGTCGATCATCGCCTTCTGGTCGTCGCGACCGTAGCGGTCGAGCATGGTGACGACGGGGAAATTGCCGACGATCGAGTGCTCGTTCTGGAGATCGTTGTGCAGGCCGAGGCCTTTCGCCGCAAAATGCTCGCGGATCACGGCCATCCAGAGATTGGAGCCGTCCTTGCCGCCATATTCCTTCGCTACCGGAAAGCGTAGATGGCCGGCGGCGTCAGCGAGATCCTTCGCCTTGCGCAGCAGCGCTTCCCACTCGTGTCGCGGCAAGCCGCCATTCTCGAAATCGGTGCGCGCCCATTCGCGGCGATGGTCGAAGAAGCGAATGTTGTCGTCGGCTTGTTCGAGCGGCTTGATCTCGCGTTCGATGAAACGGTCGAGCTCTCCAAGATAAGCGACGAGATCGGCAGGCAATGAGAAATCCACGGTTCTCTCCCGGATTGATTTTATCGTTTTGCGTTAAGGCGCTAGGCGCGTTTTTGCTTCGTACGATTAAGGTGAGAAGAGCCGCATGAAGTCAAGCAAGGCGAGACGTGTCAGCGACGCAAGGCGCATCGGCGCAATTCGATGGTGCTCCGGCGCTCGCGCGCGGTAGTATGACGACAATATTCCTTGGGACAAAAATGCGGGAGCGCGCGATGGAGCTGAAATTCTCAACGGTGGAACGCAAGGGGCCGATCACGATCGTCACACTGTCGCGGCCCGAAGTTTACAACGCGCTGCACACCGATGCTCATTTCGAACTCCAAAAAGTGTTCGACGATTTTTCGGCCGATCCCGAACAATGGGTGGCGATCGTCACTGGCGCCGGAGACAAAGCGTTCTGCGCCGGCAACGATCTGAAGTGGCAGGCCGCGGGCGGCAAGCGCGGCTGGGACAAAGGCGGCTTTGCCGGCCTCACTGCGCGCTTCGACTGCGACAAGCCGATCATCGCCGCAGTCAACGGCGTCGCCATGGGCGGCGGTTTTGAAATCGCGCTCGCCTGCGACCTGATCATTGCGTCCGAGAATGCGACTTTCGCCCTGCCCGAGCCGCGTGTGGGCCTCGCCGCACTCGCTGGCGGCCTGCATCGCCTGCCGCGCCAGATCGGGCTGAAGCGCGCCATGGGCATGATCCTCACCGCGCGCCATGTCAGCGCCAGGGAGGGGCATGAACTCGGCTTCGTCAACGAAGTGGTGCCGCAGGACGAGGCGCTCGCGGGCGCGCTACGCTGGGCCGAGATGATCACCAAGAATTCGCCGATGTCGATCCGTGCGTCCAAGCAGACAATTCAGAAGGGTCTTGCCGTGTCGCTGGAGCAGGCGATCGAGGAGCAACGGGAATATCCGGCGGTGAAGGCGATGGTGGCGTCGCAGGACTACATCGAGGGCCCGAAGGCGTTCTCGGAGAAGCGGCCGCCGAAATGGGTGGGGAAGTAGAGAAATCCCCTATCTCCGCGTCATGGCCGGGCTCGTCCCGGCCATCCACGTCTTGAGGCGCGGTACGAAGAACGTGGATGCCCGGGACAAGCCCGGGCATGACGACGCCGATACAGCGGCGCTGCTGTCTCAACTCCGTCATTGCGAGCGTAGCGAAGCAATCCAGAATTCCTCCGCGGAGAAAGTCTGGATTGCTTCGCTACGCTCGCAATGACGGGGATAGAGCGCCGCCTAGCCTCGCCCCAGCTCCCGCTTGTAAGACGCGTAGTTCGGTTGATCGACGGCGAGCTTGTCCATCGTGGTCGCCCAGAGATGCTCGGCAAGGCCGGGCGTTGCCAGATCAACCTCACCCTTGGCGATACGCTCGGCGAGCGCGCGGTTGAGATCGGTCACCGAGCCGTCCACACCAAGCAAAGTGCGCAGCCGCTCGACCTCGCTCGCATCGCTCGTGTCCTCTCGGGTCAGCTGTCGTGTGACGAGGTCGAGGATGTTGACGGCCACACGCAGCTTGAACGCCTGATGGCCCGAGATCAGCGGCGTGATGTCATTGCGGAGGAAATCGGCAACCGCCTTGGTCAGCTCGATGGGTGTCGGTTCGTCCTGCATGCCTAACCTCCCCGCGGCGCCAGCAGCCGCAGCAGATCGATCTCGGTCTCCGAGGCGCGGCGGCCGATCATCGCACGTTCCATGGAATGGTCAGGTCCCTCGCGGAACCGCTGCATCATGCCGCCGCACATGATGCCCCAGCGCAGCGTGCCCATCACTTCCCAGAATTTCACGCGCGACGGATCGACCTTGCCCCCGGCCGCTTCGTAGCCTGCGAACAGATCCTCGCGCGAACCAAAGCCGCCGACGGGCTTGTCGATCTCGCCAAACCGCCAGGAGTTGACGCAGACCCAGCCGAGATCCTCCATGGGAT
Organism: Pseudomonadota bacterium; assembly: GCA_023387695.1. Taxonomy (GTDB): domain Bacteria; phylum Pseudomonadota; class Alphaproteobacteria; order Rhizobiales; family Xanthobacteraceae; genus Bradyrhizobium. The sequence goes on from JAEWHT010000173.1 coordinate 17,057, forward strand.
CGCCGAGATGGGCGAGCTCCCAGTCGAGAACGGCGCGGACACCGTCGGCGCCGATGATGAGATTGCCGTTGCGGAAATCGCCGTGCACCAGCGTCGTCTCGACCGAGGGGCCGGGATCATGATCACGCAGCCAGCGCAGCGCGAGTTCGAACACGGGCTTCGGCCAATTCAAGCTGCGATAGTCACGATCGAACTCGGCGATTTCCTGCGTCGCGCCCCGGCTACGTAACTCCGGCAATTTGCCCTGCGGCAATTTGTGCAGGCCCGCGAGTACGCCGCCAATTTGCCGAGCGAGAAGCGGCCGCGCCGCTGCGAATTCGTCGTCGCGAAGAATCTTGCGGGCGATGGTCTCGCCTTCGACCCGCTGCATGATGAAGCCAGTGCCGAGATCCTCATCCGGCGTCAGCACATGCATCACGCGCGGCGACGGCACGCCGGCCTCATAGGCGAGCTGCATCAGCTGCGCTTCGGCGGCAAGACCGGCCGCGCGCGTTGGCGCTGCGCCATAGCCTTTCGGTGAGCGGCGCAGGATCGCGCCGATCGGTCCGTCGGGATGCGTGATGTCGAAACGCCATGTCTCCTGACTGGCGCCACCCGACAGCTTTGCAGCGCCGGTGACGCCGGTCGCACCGGGACACCAGCGCTGAACGCTACGGAAAAGCTCCGCCTCGATCATTTGCCTTTGAACTGCGCGGGCCGCTTCTCCAGGAAGGCGCCGACGCCCTCTCGGAAATCCTGCGTATCGCCGGCACGCAGCTGGCACTGGAATTCGAGATTGAGCTGCTCCTCGAAGGAGTTTTCCGGGCTATCCCAATAGAGCTTGCGGATCAGCGACAGCGCAATGGTCGGCCCGCTGGCGAGATCGCGCGCGAGCTTCATCGCCTCATCCATCAGCGCGCCATCGTCGTAGACGCGGTTGACGAGGCCCCATTCGAGTGCCTTCTCGGCCGGCAGGCGCTCGCCCATCAGCGACAATTCGACCGAGCGTGCCTTGCCGATCAAGCGCGGCAACAGCCAGGTCGAACCGCAATCCGGCACCAAACCGATACGGCGGAACGCCTGCAGGAAGTATGAGGAACGCGCGCACAGGATCATGTCGCCGAGCAGCGCGAAACTCATGCCGGCGCCGGCCGCCGGGCCGTTGACCGCGGTCACGATCGGGCAATGCAGATTGCGGATACGACGCAGGAACGGATGAAAGCCAGTCTCGAGCGTCAGGCCGGCCTTGGTCTTCTTCGACTGGTCGTTGCGACCCTGGAGATTCGCACCGGTGCAGAACGCACGCCCCGCGCCGGTCAACACGACGCAGCGCACCTCGTCCTTCTTGTCCTCGATCGCGTCCAGCGCATCGGAGAGGCCACCCAGCATGTCCACGGAGACCGCATTCATCACCTCCTGATGGTCGAGCCGGAGGATTGCGACCGCGCCATCAATTTCGAGCGTGACGTGTTTGAACTGCATCGTTTCCTCGTCAGTTGCGGCCTGCGTCAGTTTCGCAGACCGGAATTTAGTTTTGCCGGGCCGCATATTTGATTTTTGGCGCGGTCTTGTCCATGGTGACGAAAGCATACCTCACCGCCATATCGCACGATCTTGCGCGCACCGGCTGACGCGCGGCATACAAGAAACCTCGCAAAAAAAGGAAACGCGCCATGAACCTTTTCGACCTCACCGGCCGCGTCGCCGTCATCACCGGCGGCAACGGCGGTATCGGGCTCGGCATTGCACAGGCGCTCGCCGGCCAGGGCTGCAACGTCTCGATCTGGGGCCGCAATGCTGACAAGAACAAGGCTGCTGCCGCGAGCATGGCGGGCCTCTCCGGCAAGGTCGACAGCCGCGTCTGCGACGTCACTGACCCTGCTTCTGTCAACGCCGCGATGAAGGCGACGCTGGATACGTTCGGCCGGGTCGACGGCTGCTTTGCCAATGCCGGCATCGGCGGTGGTGGCCGCAGGTCCTTCATCGAGCGCACCGAGGAAGAATGGCGCACGATGTTTGCGACCAACCTCGACGGCGTATTCCACGCGTTTCAGGCCGCCGCGAAGCACATGACCGAGCGCGCCAATGCCGGCGATCCCTTCGGCCGGCTGGTCGCGACCTCGAGCCTCGCCTCGATCTTCGGCACCGCGCGCAACGAGCATTATGCCGCGACCAAGGCCGCCATCAATGCGCTGGTGCGCGCACTCGGCGTCGAGCTCGCCCGCCATGGCGTCACCGCGAATGCGATCCTGCCCGGCTGGATCAAGAGCGACATGACCGCGGGCATCATGGCCAACGAAAAATTCGTGGCCAATGTGATGCCGCGAATTCCGATGCGCCGCTTCGGCGAGGCCAGCGATTTCGGCGGCATCGCGGTGTATTTGATGAGCAAGGCGTCCTCGTATCACACCGCGGATACCTTCGTGATCGACGGCGGCTATACGGCGTTTTGATTTTCGTAGCCCGGATGGAGCGAAGCGCAATCCGGGATTCCTGAAAGCAAGCAAGACCCGGATTTCGCGACGCTCCATCCGGGCGACAAACTGAGGGAACGGGCAAATGTTTTCACACATCATGATCGGCACCAACGACCTCGACAGGGCCAAGGTCTTTTACGATAGCCTGCTTAATACGCTCGAAGTGCGCCCATCCGTGGTCGACGGCCATCGTATTTTCTACTTCACCAAGACCGGCGTTTTCTCGGTGACGAAGCCAATCAACGGCGAGCCTGCGACCTGCGCAAACGGCGGTACCATCGGTTTTGCCGCCAACTCGCCCGAACAGGTCGACAAGTGGCACGCAGCCGGCATCGCTGCTGGCGGAACGCCAATTGAAAATCCGCCCGGCATCCGCGAGGGCGCGGGGAACAAGCTCTATCTCGCTTACTTACGTGATCTCGACGGCAATAAGATCTGCGCGATGCATCGGATGCCGAACTGATTTTTCAGCGCGCTGTCATTCCCCGCGAAAGCGGGGAATCCAGTACGCCGCGGCCTCTCGATTCAATCACCGCCGCCTCTGGAATACTGGATCGCCCGGTCTTCGCCGGACGATGACAGCGGAGAATGCGGCACTGATGCTGCGAACCACCAGGCCCATTCAAACAACATTTCAAACGCCCGCGAAAATTCCATCACATGGCATGGCTCGCGTGAGAAAATACGCGCTCGCGCTTTGAGCGCGGTACGACTATTCTCCCGGCCAACACGGTCTCAGCGAAACGGGAGGAACAATGACAAAGCACACCTACATTCCCCGCACCACCAACTACACGCTCAACCCGGGCGATGAGCTCAATGACCTCCGCATGTCGGACCAGGTCCGGCCGCTCTATGATCACGTGAGGAAGTTCATCCGCGACACCGTCGAGCCGATGTCGATCGAGTTCGCCAAGGCCGGCGAAGGCAAGCAGGACCGCTGGAGCTTCACGCCGAAGCAGCTCGAGGTGCTCGAGGTCGCGAAGAACAAGGCCAAGAAGGAAGGTCTCTGGAATTTCTTCCTGCCCGATGACGAAACCGGCCAGGGCCTGAAGAATCTCGACTACGCCTATATCGCCTCCGAGCTCGGCAAGAGCCCGCTCGCCTCTGAGACCATGAACTGCTCGGCGCCTGACACCGGCAACATGGAGGTGCTCGAGCGCGTCGGTACCAAGGAGCAGAAGGAAAAGTGGCTGAAGCCGCTGATGAACGGCGAGATCCGCTCGGCCTATGTCATGACCGAGCCGAACGTCGCCTCCTCCGACGCCAAGAACATCTCGACCTCAGCCAAGCTCGTCGGCGACGAATGGGTCATCAACGGCGAGAAGTATTACATCTCCGGCGTCGGCGATCCCCGTTGCAAGATCCTCATCGTAATGGTGAAGACGAATCCGGACGCGGCGCCGAGCAAGCAGCAGTCGCAGATCCTGGTGCCGCGCGACACGCCCGGCGTCGAGGTGCTCGGCCCCATGTATGTGTTCGGCCAGGACCACGCCCCGCGCGGTCACATGCACATGCGCTTCAACAATGTGCGCGTGCCGAAAGAGAACATGCTGCTCGGCGAAGGCCGCGGCTTCGAGATCTCGCAGCTCCGCCTTGGACCCGGTCGCATCCATCATTGCATGCGCACCATCGGCAAGGCCGAGAAGGCGCTGGACCTGATGGTGCAGCGTGGCCTCACCCGCGAGGCCTTCGGCAAGAAGATCGCCCATCTCGGCGGCAACATGCAGATCATCGCGCAGGCCCGCTGCGAGATCGAGGCGATGCGGCTGATGGTGCTGAAGGCCGCCAAGGCCATGGACGTGCTCGGCAACAAGGAAGCCCGCGTCTGGGTCTCCATGGTCAAGGCCATGGTGCCGGAGCGTGCCTGCAAGATCATCGACCAGTCGATCCAGATGCACGGCGCCACCGGCATCTCGCACTGGACACCGCTTGCGGAAATGTACCAGGACGTCCGCCATCTCCGCTTCGCGGATGGTCCGGATGAAGTGCACTGGATGGTGGTCGGCCGCCACGAGTTGAGCATGGCGTAAAGGTCTCTCCTCTCCCTCTCCCCGTCCTTACGGGGAGAGGGTTGGGGTGAGGGGCTTCTCTCCACATATGAGACCATCGAGGGACCTGTACCCCCTCACCCGAATTCGATCTGCGATCGAATTCGACCTCTCCCCGCAAGCGGGGCGAGGTGAAGACAGCAAGCTCTCCCATTCATCGGAGCCATCATGGATTACGCCGCCAGCGACCTGACGCCCCGCGAGCGCTACAAGGTGCTGACGTCCTTCATCCTGCCGCGGCCGATCGCGTGGGTGACGTCGATTGGGCCGACCGGCGTGGTCAACGCCGCTCCCTTCAGCTTCTTCAACGCTTTCTGCGAGGATCCGCCGCTGTGCATGTTCGCGGCGAACCGCAAGCCGAACGGTCAGGACAAGGACACGTTCCTCAACATCCAGCGCACGGGCGAATTCGTGGTCAATCTCACGGACGAGCCGCTGGCGCGCGCAATGCACGAGAGCAGCGGCGAGTTTCCGCCTGAGATCGGCGAGCCCGATTATCTCGGCCTGAAGCTCGCGCCATCGACGAAGATCGCCGTGCCGCGTCTCGCCGACACGCCCTGGGCGATGGAGTGCAAGCTCTGGAAGATGATCGACGTCAACGACGACCGCCGGCTGATCATGGGCGAAGGCATCCACTTCCATATCCGCGACGAGTTGTGGGACGACAAGGCGATGCGGGTGCACATGGACCGCTATCACCCGATCGGCCGCATGTTCGCCGACCGCTATTGCCGCACCGATGACCGCGTCGTGTTTCCGGCGGCAGAAGGCGCGAAGAAGAAGTAAACACACCGCGGAGAGAGACGATGCCGGAAGCCTTTCGTGACAATGACGAGCGCAGCCGGTTCGAGCTCGATGTCGACGGCGTGATCGCCTTCGTCACCTATCGTAGGGACGACGGCGTGATCACGCTGGTGCATACCGAGGTGCCGTCCGAGCTCGGCGGCCGCGGCATCGGTTCAAAGCTCGGCCGCTCCACGCTGGATGCGGTGCGCGCGCAGGGACGAAAGCTGGCCGTCGAGTGCGACTTCATCCGAAATTTCATGAGCAAGAACCCCGGATACAACGACCTGCTTGCGGAGGGCGAGAGCACGCATGCTGAGCCGCTCGCGAGCTATCGGGCCGGTTGCTTTTGCGGAGCCGTCGAAGTCGAGGTCGCGGGGAAGCCGGTGTTCGCCGGCTATTGCCATTGCGCCGACTGCCAGGCCTGGTCGGCCGCGCCGATCAACGCGTTCAGCCTGTGGAAGGCGGACAGTGTCCGCATCGCCAAGGGCGAAGCTGAGCTCGGGACCTTCAACAAGACCGAGCACTCCTATCGCAAATTCTGCAAGCGCTGCGGCGGTCATGTCATGACCGAGCATCCGCGGATGCGGCTGATCGACGTCTACGCCAATCTGCTGAAGGGGTATACGCACCTGCCGACGCTGCATGCGAACTACGCAAGCAAGATGGTGTCGGTCAGGGATGGCTTGCCGAAGTACGCCGATCTGCCCGCGGAGCTCGGCGGATCCGGGGAGACGTTGCCGGATTGATCGTGCGCACCTCGCTCCGCTTGCGGAGCGAGGTGAACGAAGAAACCTACGTCGCCGGCGCGACCTTGTCCTGCGTCTTGGTCTCGAAATCGCTGGCGTCGTGGCGCTCGTGCAACTGGCTGGCAGGATCGCCGGAGACGCGGTTGACCATGCGGCCGCGCTTCACTGCGGGACGCTTGGCAATCTCATCGGTCCAGCGCTGCACGTTCTTGTAATCCTGCACCGACAGGAATTCACCGGCGCCATACACGAGCCCCTTGGCGAGCGCGCCGTACCACGGCCACACCGCCATGTCGGCGATCGTGTATTCCTTGCCCGCGAGGTACTCGTTATCCGCGAGACGACGGTCGAGGACGTCGAGCTGACGCTTGACCTCCATGGCGAAGCGATCGATGGCGTATTCGATCTTGAACGGCGCGTACGCATAGAAATGGCCGAAGCCGCCGCCGAGATAGGGCGCGCTGCCCATCTGCCAGAACAGCCAGGACATCGCCTCGGTACGGGCCTTGATCTCCTTCGGCAGGAAGGCGCCGAACTTTTCGGCGAGATAGAACAGGATCGAGGCGGATTCAAAAATCCGGATCGGCTCCGGACCGGAGCGGTCCATCAGCGCCGGGATCTTGGAGTTCGGATTGATGTCGACGAAACCGCTGCCGAACTGGTCGCCATTGCCGATCTTGATAAGCCAGGCGTCGTATTCGGCGCCCTTGTGGCCGAGCGCCAAAAGCTCCTCCAGCATCACCGTGACCTTGACGCCATTCGGCGTCGCCAGCGAGTAAAGCTGGAATGGATGCTTGCCGACCGGAAGCTGCTTGTCGTGGGTGGGACCGGCGATCGGCCGGTTAATGCTGGCGAACTGACCGCCATTCTCCTTGTTCCAGGTCCAAACCTTGGGCGGCACGTAGGGGGCGTCGGTCATGCGAAGGGCTCCGGCGGAAAGATGCGCCTGCATTAATTAGCCCCCCAACCGCCGATGACAAGCCCTGCCGGCTCTGCGTCCGGCGCGGGCCTCAGGCCGGCGTCATGCATCCTGCAGTTCCGCCTCCGTTACAAAGCCCTCATAGCCCTTCGCGGCAACCTCGTCGCAGATCCGGCGATAGACGCCGACGCCGCCGATATAGGGCATGAAGATGCGCGGCTTGCCGGGGATGTTGGCGCCCATGTACCAGGAATTGGCCTGCGGATAGAGCGTGCCTTGGGCGACCTCGTTGACATGGGCGACCCACTTCTCCTCGGCATCCCCTCTCGCCTCCATCGTGGCGAGGCCGGCCTTACGCATATGGACGAGACAATCCGCGATCCAGTCCACGTGCTGCTCGATCGACACGATCATGTTCGAGAGCACCGACGGGCTGCCGGGGCCGGTGATGATGAAGAGGTTCGGGAAGCCTGCGCTCATCAGGCCCAGATAAGTCTTCGGCCCCTCAGCCCATTTCTGGTTCAGCGTCTGCCCGCCGCGGCCGCTGATGTCGATCTTCGCCACCGATCCGGTCATGGCGTCGAAGCCCGTCGCCATCACCAACGCATCGACCTCGTGGTCTTTCCCCGCGACCCGCACGGCGCTCGCGGTGATTTCCTCAATCGGATTGGCCTTGATGTCGACCAGCGAGACGTTCGGCCGGTTGAAGGTCGCGAAATAATCAGTGTCGATGCAGATGCGCTTGGTACCGATTGGATGGCTGTTCGGCTGGAGCAGTTTTGCGGTCTCCGGATCCTTCACAATCTCGGCGATCTTGCCGCGGACGAAATCGGCGGCGGTGTCGTTGGCGTTCCGGTCGAGGCCGAGATTGTTGTAAGCGTACATGAAGGTGAGCCCGCCGCGCTCCCAGCGCGCCGCGTACTTGCCGTTTCTGATATCGTCGCTGTCGTCGAGTGCACCGCGATCGGGCTGTTCGGCATAGATGCCGTTGCGCGCGACCTCGCGGGCGAACTTGCGGACCTCCGGATATTTCTTGCGGAAGGTATCGCGCTCCTCGTCAGTGAGCGCGGCGTTGCGGGCAGGAATCGAGAAATTCGCCGTGCGCTGAAACACCGTGAGGTGCCTCGCCTGCTCGGCAATGATTGGCGCCGATTGGATGCCTGACGAACCCGTGCCGATCAGCCCGACGCGCAGGCCGGTGAAATCGACGTCCTCGTGCGGCCAGTTGCCGGTGTGGTAGACGGGCCCCTTGAAATTCTCGAGGCCTTTGATGTCCGGCTTGCGCGCGTTCGAGAGACAGCCGGTGGCGAGCACGACGAATTGCGCCTGAACCGTTTTGCCGTCCGAGGTCGTCACCGACCAGCGATTTGCGCGTTCGTCGAACACGGCTCGCTCGACGCGAGTGTCGAACTGGATATCGCGGCGGAGATCAAAGCGGTCGGCAACGTGGTTGGCGTATTTCAGTATCTCCGGCTGCGGCGCGTAATGCTCGCTCCACTCCCATTCCTGCTGGAGCTCTTCGGAGAACGAATAGGAGTACTGCATGCTCTCGACGTCACAGCGCGCGCCGGGATAGCGATTCCAGTACCAGGTGCCGCCGACGCCCCCGCCCTGCTCGTAGACTCGCGCCGAGAAACCGAACCCGCGCAGCCGGTGCAGCATATACATTCCCGCGAAGCCCGCGCCGACGACGACCACATCGTAGCCCTCGGTGGCTTGAGCCTCTCTCGCTTGCGCTGGCGACATCGGTTGGCGCTCCCTGATTTTTGTTGTTGTCACCCAGCATTCTCTCA
>JAEWHT010000175.1 GCA_023387695.1 Pseudomonadota bacterium
GCGCACGCCGTGAATGGGGCATTCGACCTGGCGCACCAGGCGCGCCAGCGTCGGGTTGGCGCGGGTCTTGCGGCCGAAGAAAGTAACCTCGACACCGCCGGTGAGATATTGGTCGATCAGGATGGCGACGTGCTTGCCGTCTCTCAGCGCCTGCCCGAGCCGCAAGGGCGCGTCGCGGCCCGCAGGGATCAGCGTGCCCATGTTGACCTGGCGCATCTCCTCGATGATGCGGTCGGCGGAGGCAATGTTCGGCCGACGGTACAGGATCGCAGTGTCGAGCCCGTGTGCAACGGCGGCGAGCGCCGGCAATTCCCAATTCGCCAGATGCGAGGCGAAGATCAGCGCGGGCTTGCCGTCGTCCCTGAGCTGGTCGTGCAATTCGACGGTGCGTGGCGGCAGCTCGATCCGGCTGCGTTCCGGATGGGCGCGGTCGTAGTCCCAGATATGATCGATATGGGCAAACTCGGCGCCGACGCGACCGAGATTGTCCCACACGCCCATCAGGATCTCTTCGATCTCTTCCGGCGACTTCTCGGGAAATGCCGCGGTGAGATTGGCGCGGCCGATCCGGTGCTCGCGCAGGCGCGGACCGATCGTCTTGGTGACGCGCGCAAAAAAGTCCGACGTCTTGACCGGATCGAAATAGCGCGTGGTCTTCAGCATGCCGACGGTGGCTGCGCCGATCACGGCGCCGCCGATCGATTTGGCTGCATTCCGCGCGCGAATCTTCGTGCTGAGGGAAAGCAGCGCCATGCGTCGTCCGGTCAGGCCGGTTCGCGGGTCAGGATCAGCGAGGCATTCTGGCCGCCGAAGCCGAACGAGTTCGACATGACCGCGGTGACGCGGGCGTCGCGCGCCTTGTTGCCGACCACGTCGAACAGGATCGTGGGATCCGGATTGTCGTAGTTGATGGTCGGCGGAATGCGCTGATGCTCGAGGGTGAGTAGCGAGAAGATCGCCTCGACTGCGCCTGCGGCCGAGATGGTGTGGCCGACCATGGACTTGTTGGACGTCACCGGAATCTTCGAGACGAGATCGCCGAACACGGCCGATGTCGTGTTGTACTCCATCTTGTCGTTCTCGGGCGTCGCGGTGCCGTGCGCGTTGATGTGGTCGATCTGGTCCGGCGTCATGCCGGCATCGGCCAGTGTCTTGTTCATGCAGCCGATGATCGGCTTGCCATCGGGCGAGGAGCGGGTGCGATGGAAGGAGTCAGTGAGCTCGCCGCAGCCGGCGATCACGCCGAGGATCTTGGCGCCGCGGGCGGTCGCAGCCTCATAGCTCTCGAGTACGAGGGCGCCTGCGCCTTCGGCCATGACGAAACCGTCGCGGTTCTTGGAGAAGGGGCGGGAGGCCGCCTGCGGCGGGTCGTTCTGGGTCGACAGCGCCGAGAGCAGCGAGAAGCGCACCAGCGCCTCCGGATTCACGGTGCCGTCGGTTGCGACGCACAGCGCCGCATCGGTCTCGCCGCGGCGGATCGCCTCGACGCCGAGCTGGATCGAGGTGGCTCCGGACGCGCACGCCGTCGACAGCGAGATCGGCGAGCCCTTGGTGCCGAAGGTCTCGGCGAGATGCGCGGCGACCGAACCGAACATGAAGCGGTGATGATAGGCGCTGTACTTGCCGCCGCCGGAAATGCGCAGCAGATCGTCATAGTTGAAGTCCTGCGAGCCGACGGCGCGGCCGAGCTCGCGGCGCTGCGGCCATTCGACTTCGACCGGTGCAACCGCGAGGAAGAGGGGACCCGGGAAATCGCCCTTGGCGCCGATACCTGCTTGCTCGAGGGCTTCCTGTGTGACGAGTTCAGCCATCCGCTCGGACAGGCCGGTGGAAGAGAACGGATCGACGCTGACGAAATCGACCGTGCCGGCCATCGTGGTCTTGAGGCCGTCGACCGGAAAGCGCGTGATGGTCCGAATGCCGGATTCGCCGGCGACGAGCTTCGACCAATTGTCGGCCTTGCCGGCGCCGAGCGAGGTCATGATGCCCATGCCGGTGACGACGACAACGGGACGCCCGAGTTTGTCGCGTGGTGCAGTCATGTCGATCGTCCCCCGATAGAGCTAGAGCATGATCCGGACCCGAAGGGCCGCGTTAGCGCAAAGTGCGAAGCGGTCTTCCGGCAAGATCATGCTCAAAACAACAACCGGCTAAAGCGCGACGCGCTTTAGCTTACAGCCTCGACCAGCGCCATGCCTTCGCCGCGCCAGTGTCCGGCTCCCACCACCACAATCTGGGTGGGCGCCCCCTGCATTTCAATCTCGGTCCCGGTCGAATCATTCGGCGGGAACAGCGCGCCGCGCGAGATCGCCAAGGCGGCCAGCGCAATGCCGAGCGGGAATTGCGTTTCCATGGTGTGGCCGAACATCGTACCGGTCGAACGCACCGGGAAGTCGATATGCTTCTTCAGGAAGCCGCGCTCTTCGGAGGTCGCCGGCTCCGCGCCGGTCGCACCCGAGATGATCGCGCCCTTGCCCTCGCGCTTGGGCAGCTTGGCCCAGAGCTTTTCCAGGGTCGCTTCCATGTCGCCGGATTGCTTACGGCGGGCGAGATCGGTCACGACGCTCGACAGCTTCGCGTATGGCTTGGCGCCACGCGCTTCCGCATGCGCCTTGGACTCCAGCACCAGGAAGGCGCCGGCCGAGCCGAGCGCGAAGCCGGCGTGGTCCTTGCGCGCCCACACGGGAGCGAACTTGTCCTTCAGATTGAAGTCGCCGAATTCGTAGAGGACCAGCAGGTCCTTGCGCTCGCCATTGTGCGAGCCGCCGACCAGCGCAATGTCACTCTCGCCCGAGGCGATGCGCGCCAGCGCGATGCGCAGCGCGTCCGCACCCGCAACCTCTTCGCCCATAAAGG
>JAEWHT010000403.1 GCA_023387695.1 Pseudomonadota bacterium
ATGGGCCGGATCGGCCAGGCCATCGCGCGCCGCCTCGATGCCTCGCTGGTGCCGGTGGTCTACCACTCGCGCAATCCGTCCAAGGACGTGTCCTACAAGCATTACCCCGATCTGATCGAGATGGCGAAGGCGGTCGACACGCTGATGGTGATCGTGCCGGGCGGCGCCAGCACCAATAAGATGATCAATGCCGAGGTGTTCAAGGCGCTCGGCCCGCGCGGCGTGCTGGTCAACGTGGCGCGCGGCTCCGTGGTCGACGAGCAGGCGCTCGTGCAGGCGCTGAAATCAGGCACCATTCTGGCTGCGGGTCTCGACGTGTTCGCGGCCGAGCCCAACGTGCCGGACGAGCTCAAGACCATGCAGAACGTCGTGTTGCTGCCGCATATCGGTTCGGCCTCGGTGGTGACGCGCAACGCGATGGATCAGCTCGTGGTCGACAACCTCAAATCATGGTTCGCCGGCAAGGCGCCGTTGACGCCGGTTGTCGAAACGCCGTTCAAGGGGCGCTGATGTCCGCTCTTCGGGTCGTTGCGTTCGCCGTCGCGGTCTACTTGGCCGCGATCGGCATCCTGCATGCGCAGGATGCGACGACCCTGAAGAAGGAGATGATTGGGCAGTGGGAGCTCTCGACCACCGAGCGCAGCAAGACCTGCGTCGTCACGATCAAGGGCGACGCCGTGCCACAGGGGTTCAAGCTCGAACTCGAGCCGGCGTGCAAGACGGCGCTGCCCTTTACCAAGGATATCGTCGCCTGGAGTGTGAAGGGCCTTGGAGACATCGTTCGTTTGCAGGATGCGGCCGGTGAATCCGTGATCGACTTCACCGAGGTCGAGGCAGGCATCTTCGAAGGCCTGCGGCAGGGTGAGGGCGTTTACATCCTCCAGGACCTCGCCGCCGCCCGCTCGATGGCCAAGTCGATGGACCAGATGATCGGCGACTGGGCGATGGTGCGCGGCAACGGCCAGCCGATCTGCGGATTGACGCTGACCAACACGGAAGCCGAGCAGGACAATTTCCAGGTCTTCCTCAAGCCGAAATGCGACGCGGCGATCGCCCAGTTCAATCCGACACAATGGCGGCTGGAGCGCGGCCAGATCATCCTGATGTCGAAATCGGGCGACGTATGGCAGTTCGAGGCCGATGACAACGCGCAATGGCGGCGGGTTCCCGATACCGCCGATCCCCTGATCATGCTGCGTCAATAGGCGCTCGTCCGTTAATCTTTCTGCTCTGCAATTTTTCTGCTGTCCATGTCGATCCCGCCCCGGGCGGATCGTCATCCCTATAGCGAGCTGATCGCGCAGCCGAACCGGCTGCGTCTCGCCTCAACAGGAGTTTTGCATGCGCTTTATGTACATCGTCACCTCCAGCCAGCCCATGAGAGGCCCGAGCCCGGCGCTGATGGAGGCCATGCAGAGGATTTCCGAGCGGGAAATCAAGGCCGGTCGCATGATCGACAATGGCGGCCTGATGCCGCTTGCGACCGGCGCGCGGGTGCGGATCATCGACGGCGAGCTCAGCGTGATCGATGGCCCGTTCATCGAGGCCAAGGAAGTGGTCGGCGGCTACGCGATTTTCGAGCTGCGCGACAAGGCGGAAGCTCTCGCCATGGCCAAGGAATTCATGCAGCTGCATCTCGACCACATGCCGGGTTGGGACGGCACCTGCGAATTGCGGGCCTTCGCGACCCCCGGCGTCGATGGGGCCTGCGAGGTCGATTCGCGTTCGAGCGTAGCCGCCCACGCGTGATGGACCGCACCGCGCGTCTTCGGCGGCTATGACGGCCGCCGACATCGATCAGGTCATCCGTGCCAATTGGCGCGTCGTGCAGCCGCGGCTGATCGCGACGCTGTCACGGATGCTGCGCGATGTGCCGCTCGCGGAAGAGTTAACCCAGGATGCATTGGTCGCGGCACTCGAAGCCTGGCCAAGCATCGGCATACCCCAAAATCCCGGCGCCTGGCTGATGACGACCGCCAGGCGTCGTGCGCTCGATGTCTTGCGCCGCGGCAAGATGCTGAGCGAGAAGCACGACATGCTGGCGCGGGACATGGTGCAGGAGCAGGAGACCGTGCCTGATTTCGATGCCGCGCTCGACGATGACATCGGCGATGAATTGCTTCGGCTCGTCTTCACGGCCTGTCATCCGATCCTGTCGCGCGAAGCCCGCGCGGCGTTGGCGCTGCGCATGATCTGCGGCCTGACGACCTCCGAGATCGCGCGTGCCTACCTCGTCCCCGAGGCAACGATCTCCCAACGCATCGTCCGCGCCAAGCGGACGCTGTCGAATTCCGGCCTTGCCTATGAGACGCCGAGCGGCGAAGCCCTGTCGGAGCGTCTCGCTTCGGTGCTGGAGGTTGTCTATCTGATCTTCAACGAGGGTTACCTCGCAGCACGAGGCGACGAATGGGTGCGCCCGCAGCTTTGCAACGAGGCACTGCGCATGGGCCGCGTGCTGGCAGGCCTGGCCCCGGACGAGCCCGAGGTTCACGGCCTCGTCGCCCTGATGGATTTGAATGCCTCGCGCGCCCAGGCGCGCACCGATGCGAATGGCGATCCTATTCTGCTGATGGACCAGAATCGTGCGCTCTGGGATTGGTTGCAGATCCGGCGCGGGCTGCACTCGCTCGAACGCGCGCGAGAGCTCGATGGCAATGGAGGATTCTACGCGCTTCAGGCCGCCATCGCGGCTTGTCACGCGACGGCGGAGACGGCTGCAAGCACCGACTGGCAGCGCATCGCGCAGCTCTATGCCGAGCTGGCGCGGCTGGTGCGTTCGCCGGTCATCGAGCTCAATCGCGCGGTCGCGGTCGGCATGGCCGAAGGGCCGCAAGCCGGACTTGACGTACTGGACGAGATCGCCGGCGCCCCGGCGCTGGCGACCTATCATCATCTGCCGGCGGTTCGTGGGGACTTCCTGCAAAAGCTTGGACGGCTCGCAGAGGCGCGGCAGGCCTTCGAAGCCGCCGCGCATCTGGCGACCAACGGACGAGAACGCGCGCTGATGGAGCGCCGCGCTGCGGCGCTCCACGATCAGTCCCTCTAGGTCATCGCCTTGGGTGCTGGTGCGGTGCCCTGCGCCCATTTCTCCATCTTGCCGAGCACACCCCAGACCGTGAGCGCGAGCGAGATCGGGAGCGCGAATTGGCTCAGGCCCGGCACCACATTCGCGATCGTTCCGAACAGCCCGGCAAGACCTCCCGCATCGGGGCTTGCAGTCACCGCGGAGAGCAGCGCGGTGACGAGCGAGCCGCCGATGCCGAGCGCGGTCTTCTTGCCATCGAGCATTTTGCCGATGGTCTCGCCGAGCGCGCCGTTAACCTGGCCGAGAACGGGCTTGTCGTTCTTGTTGAGCAGGGCGCTGAGCATGTCGAGGACTGGCTTCAACTGATCGACGGGTGCGGGATTGGTCGGAGCGACCGTGCCAGGCAGGGGTGTGGTCTTGTTGACGAGGGAGAAGAGCCTCTCGATCAGGCTGATCGGGTCGTTGGCGACCGAAGGCGTGTTACCGGATGTCGTGCCAGCAGATGTCGTGCCTGCCTGCGGAACGCCGGCGGCTTGCAGCAATTGAGCAAGGCTGTCCAGCCGCCGCAGGATCTGGGACAGATCCGCATTCGGCGTCTGGACCGGCTGTACGCCCGCGCGTGTGATGGCTGCGATCGTGGTCCCGTCGAGCAGGCCGGTGTCCTGCAAGCCGTTCCGTTGCTGAAACTGCGAGACCGCGGCCTTCGTCTTCGGTCCGCTTATGCCGTCTTCGTCGAGCGGCGGAGTGGCGCCCAGTTTGTTGAGGGTCTGCTGCATCAGCAAGACCGATGACGCCACGTCCTCGTCGGGCTCGGACTGGGGGACAATGGACGGACTGTCCTCGAGCGTGATCGACGAATCCTGCGACATCATCGCATGCAGGATGACGGCAGTACCGAGCTGGGAATCGACATGGTTCGGATCGAAGACGTGGTCGGCAACGAATTTGCCGGCCCTCGCTTCGCCCGGCCCATAGAGCGTCGAGCCGCCATAGAGATAGGGCGAGTTGACGCCCTTGGCGTGATAGCCGAGGCCGTTGAAGCATTCGAGCCGGTAGAGAGTGCGCGCCAGGCACCAGTCCTGCGTACCGACGAAGTGCTGGATTCTCAGCGCATCGACAGCACCGTCGACAAACGAGGCAAATGGGCCGCGCCCTTTCGGAACGAGACTTGTCACGCGATGCAGCGCCTCGCCGTTGCCGAGATAGGTGTCGAAATCGAAATTGGACTCGCGATAGTGGCAGAGCGCGACGAAGTACCAGGGCACACCGGTCAAGCGCTCGACCTGTTGATAGGTCGCCTTGCCGTTGATCGCCTTGCGTGCCGTCGCATTGGCCTCGCTAAGGCGTGCGGGCCGGATCTGGAGGTCGGCCCAGTTGCTCTCATATCCGCTCTTCAGGTTCTCGTAGGACACCATTTCTTGCTCCCGCGAATGGATAAAATATCGGTTCGTTGTGCAAATCGGGCGTAAGCCGCGTGCCGATATCTGCGGGCATGGGCTTCGAAGGTGCTTCGGCCAATCTGGCAGGTCGCCGTTGGAGCGCATGTGAAATGGTTTACACCTCGCGACGCGAGAGGCTGCGGTCAAAGGACGCAACGTCGGTCGATGCACGCGCGAGCGCTTGGTCGCGACACGCGTGAGAGGAACCCGCCGGTCGGCAGTCCGTTAGCAATGGAGATGATCCGCTTAGGGAATCCAGCGATGGCCAAGCGTGTTCTTGCAATCGGCATCGAACCCGGCAATGCGGACTACAGTGCGTTCCCGCAGCTCACGCCGGCACTCGTGCGCAACTACATCGAAGCGCAACTCCTGCGCTTGCGTGGTCTCGGCTACGAGGTCACGAGCTGCCTGATCGATCCCGATGTTGCCGCAGAAGCAAGCGTGACGACGGCGTTGCGAGACGAGAGCTTCGATTGCATCGTCATCGGTGCCGGTCTGCGTGAGCCAAAGGAGCGGCTGCTGTTGTTCGAGCAGGTGCTCAACCTCGTCCATCGCCTGGCGCCACAGGCCGCCATCTGCTTCAACACGACGCCTGCCGACACCGCCGAATCCGTGCAGCGCTGGATCGATCCGTAGCCGCGGTACTCGCCTCTTTCCGGTCGTGTGCGGCGGCGACGGCTGTCGCTGCAGGCTGTCAGGCTGGCGTAAGGAGCGGGGCCTGCCGCATTCAAACGATTATTCTGGCCCGGGATCGTCCCAACCGCTATGACTGGCGGCCTTAGATGGGAGGATTCGGATGCTTCGACGGCTTGGAATTGCAGCGTGTTTCGCGGTCGCGGTTGCCGTGCCCGTTCATGAGGCGGCCGCGCAGGACGCCATCGGCGGCGCTATCCTCGGCGGTGTGGGTGGCGCGATCGTCGGTGGTGCGCTCGGCGGCGGCCGCGGCGCGGCTATCGGTGCGGTGGTCGGCGCCGGCACGGGTGCTGCGATTGCCTCCGAAGGCGAACGCCGGCGTTCCGGCTATTACGCCTATCAGCGCGGCTGCTACATGCAGCGCCCGGATGGCCGCTACGTCCCGGTCGATCCGCGATACTGCTACTAATCAAGTGGCGGCCGGCGCCTCAAAGGAGGCGCCGGCGCCGGATTTGACCTCGGCAGTGCGCATTGGCTCGGCGAGCCGCGATGTCGAATTGGTGGACTCGCATGCGCATCCGATCGAGCCTGGGCCTGTTTTTGGTCGCTGCGATTGTTGCCTGCGGTCTCGTCGGGACCGCCCGCGCGCAACAAATTCCAGCCGACGAACCCGCCTTTACGGCCTTCGTGGCCGGGCGAATCCGCGCTGAGATTCGCGACACTCCGGTCGTGGTGAAAGCACCCCTGACGCTCTCGATCGGTCCCCTGCAAGCCAACCTCGATCGCATCTACGCCTTCTGCAAGGCGAACGTTGACCGCTGCGCTGGCGAAATCCGCACTTACGTCAACGGGATCGTGGCAACGACCCGCGCTCGAGGGGATTCACCGACCAGGGCGGCGCTGCGCGTGGTGCTGCGTTCGGACGACTATATGCGGCAAGCGGCTCGCGAGGTTCAGGCGCGGGGTACGATGCTGATGCGTCCGCTCGCAGATGGACTGATGATCGTCCCGGTGATGGATTCTCCGCGCACGATCCGCATGGTCAATGAGAAGGATCGCGCGACGCTTGGCTTGTCGCCGGACCAAGTCTTCGACATTGCCCTCGCCAATCTGCGCCAAAACGTGAAACCGCTCGAGGCCAATGCCAAGGCCGTCCCGCATGGGCAGATCGGGACCCTGCAAGGAGACTATTACCAGACGAGTCGTCTCGCGCTGATCGACAGCTGGGCGCCCCTCGCGCAGGCGCAAGGCGGCGTCCTGATAGTGGTGGCACCGTCCGCCGATCTCGTGCTCTACATCGGCGAAGACAGCGATGCCGCGCGCGACGCGCTTCGGACGTTAGCCCGGAACGCCATGACGCGCGCGCCGAAACCGTTGTCAGATGCGCTGCTGCGCTGGACGCCGAAAGGATGGCAGCGCATTCGGTGAGATGGTGTGGCGTGGGGTCGGCTCTCTCGCGCGCGGCTAGTTGTTCGTGAGCATAGCAAACCGACGCCTCTCGATCCGCTCGCGCGCGGGCTCTCCTGCTGCTGCGCAAAGATCGGGCGCATAGATTTGGCAAGTTCCTCGTTTCTCGATTTGCTTATCGATCAGATCCAGAAGTCGCGCGGGCGCAACGTCCGGTGAGGCGGCGATGCGCCCGGAGACGATGTGCTGTTGCATCGTCTCATGTTCCGCGTGATCGAGGTCGGGATTACGCCAGCAATTGGCGCACATGATCTTGAAGCTTTCCGAGTGAGAGTAGATGACGGTGTCGCCTTCCAGATCATGGCTTATGTCGGCCAATTGCTGCGCTTCCTGCTGCGTGCCCGCGAAATCGAAAAACTGGTAGTTCCGACGTAGAAGCGTTGCCAGATGGGGGAAGACCGGTATTTGCTCCTCGCCATAAGTGTGATGCGTAATGGGAGCGCCATCCATCAGGATAACATCACCATAGTCGACGCCGAGCCTGCGATATAAAACGCTGCGGATAATGCCATGGCACGGACTTAGCCGTTCGATCCAAACCGTCTCCTCTTCGCCTGGAGTGTCGAGGTCTGCCGCGCGCTCTGCAAGAGGGCGTTCGGCGAGTTTCACTTTGCGCCCGTAATATCCGCCCTCCGGCAACCCAAACCGTCCAGGCTCAATTTTTTGCCCCATGCGTTTCCACACGTCTAGGGCCACCGCGGCATCGCCGGCACCGGTGGCGCAGATTCCAAGGTTCCACTCGTAGCTGTCGACCATTTCTTGCGATAGGTTTGCCGCAGCCTGGTTGGCGGTGACGCCCTCGGCGAACCTGCCGCGCGTCTTGTAGAAGAGTCCAAGATTGTAATGGTGCGCGCTCTCGCGCGGATTGATGTCGATGAGTCTCCTAAGACAGTCCTCGGCGATTGCATCGCGCTGGCGCGCCATCATACGCGCCGCTGTTGCGAGCCCGCGCAGCACTTGTTCTTGTTCAGCTTTCCCCTCGCAGAGCTTGGCCAGGCGGACGAGCTTCTCGACCGCCTTCTGAAATATCGGGTGGGCCGGCGCGAGCGCGTTCAGATCATCGATGTCGCGGACGGCTTCGAGGCACGAGCCGAGCCTCGAGAGAATGTTCATATTGTCATCATGAGCATCGGCAATCTCGGTAAGAAGTTCTGCCGCGTCTTCTCTTGCAAGGCTTCGTTCGTTGACAATCCATAACAGCGCCATGGCAGCCTCAGTTTGGTGGCGCTGGACCCGTCGAAGCGGGTGTATCTTTTGCCGTGCATCCTGCTTGTGGTCCGATTGCCCCTCTGCAACGGCGTCTCGCACAATCGCGCCAATTTCGTCGGACGAGAGGATCGCGCTTGGATCGTTCGACATGATCGTCTCCAGGGAGGCGCCCCGTTGCGGCAGCGACAGGCGGCACGGTGCGTTTCAACATCGCGAGATCAGATCAGCCGCATCCCCTTCAGGCTCGCATGTCCGTTCCTGCCGACGATGATGTGATCGTGCACGGCAATCC
>JAEWHT010000306.1 GCA_023387695.1 Pseudomonadota bacterium
GACGTAGGTGATGGGTTTCAGGATTCGCTTCACGTGCACTCTCCCGGGAACTATAAGCCGGGAACCCGGGCTTAAGTTTCACCTCGGCGTGAATTTCTCGAGGATTCCCCGTGGAGCTTTTAGGGCAGCCGGGTGGACGTAACCTGCTCCGCTACATCTGCTCGATCCGATACTGGATCGGCATACCACGCAGCGCATCACGCACGCGCGGCTCGTCCGTGGGGTTCTTCAGGCGGATCAAATTGACGGCTTCCGAACAGTCCGCCTCGGCCGCTCCTACAACCGGAATCAGCCTTGCTAGCTCACGCTGCAGGGCGGTCCGGGTCGCGAGCACGCGAAGCGCGGGCTTGTAGATCTTGCCGATCGGCGTGACCGGCATCTCCTGCAGGATGGTGACGGCTTTGGGAATGGCGGCAGGTTCGGACATGAGCGGAGCGACGAAGGCAAGAATCGCGGCGGCCTCTGTGACGGCCCCGGGCTTCAATGTCACGTAGACGACCGGTAGCTCGCCCGCATAGGCATCGGGCTCGCCGACCGCGGCAGCAATCGCGACGTCGGGATGCTGGAGCAAGGCATCTTCGATAATCGATGGGTCGATGTTGTGCGCGCCACGAATGATGACGTCCTTTGCCCTCCCCGTCACGAAGACGCGGCCTTGCGGGTCGACATGGCCGAGATCGCCCGTGATGAGCCAGCCCTGCTCGATGACACCGGCATTTCGCTTCGCATCGGAATAGCCCGGCCCGACATTCGGGCCGCGTAGCGCAATGACGCCGGTCTCGTCGGGCGCGCACCGGTCGGCCGGGTCGAACACGCCCGAGGCCATCCGCATTGCTGCGACTTCGGTGAACGGCAGTGGCAAACCCGTCGAGCCCGAAACGCGGTCACCATGGGCCGGCTCGATGGTGATGACCCCCGCGCACTCGGTCATTCCGAGGATATTGCGAACGGGCTTTCCGATGGTGCGCTCGAACGCGTCGGCCAATTCCGTTGGCAGCGGCGAACCTCCGGTCAGCATCATGCGCATGGACGCGATGTCTGCATTGACTGGTACAGACATCAACGACGTCATGACGGTCGGCACACCGCCGATGACCGTCACGCCATAACGCGCGACCTGCTGCCAGATCGTCTCGACGAAGGCACGATTGCGCATGCCGAGCCGGGTTGGAATGAGGATGGAGCCTCCCGCCGCCAGCACCGACAAGCCGTAGACGAATGCGCCGGCGACATGAAACAGTGGAAAGCCGTTGACCATGACGTCGTCAGGACCGAGATCGTACATGAGCGCTGCGGATCTGCCGACGAAGGCCTGGTTGCGCCTGGTGTGAAGAGCGAGCTTCGGCGCGCCAGTCGTTCCGCCGGTGTGGAAATAGGCGGCCACCGTGTCAGATCCGCCGGCGACCTGAAAATCGAGTGCCTCAGCATTTTCCCGCGCGATAAGTTCATCGAAATTGCCGTCAGACCCGGATGTCGGCGCGTCAGAATCGCAATCGAGGATATGGATCAGGCAACCGGCTTTGCGCAGTGCCGGCACCAGTCGCGACCAGATATCGATATCCCCGTTGTCGCCGAGAACGATTGCGACCTTTGCATCGGATGCCTTCAGCAGCCCGATCACATGGTCGGGCGCAAGCATCGGATTGATTGGGCAGGCACGACCTGCGACTTCTGCGGCCCATAAGGCGATCTGCGTCGACAAAACGTGCGGAGCCAGGATCGCGACGGAATCGCGTTCGGTCACGCCGAGGCGGCGAAACAGGTTCGCGGCTTGCCTGATGCGACCGACAAGCTGTGCATAGGTGAGCACCACTTCATCGTTCGCCGCGGCAACCCGGCGAAGGTAGCAGATCGCGGGACGATCGGGATGTCGGAGCGCGCTCGCTTCGAGGATTTCAAACGGCGACGACCGTGGCAGGAAATCAGACAGACCCGATTTTTCGACGGCGTGAATGTCTTCGATGGTCGCGATGATCCGGCGCGCTGGCACCAAGGTTTCTCCCACGGCCTACTCCACCAACTCCGGCCACGGCACGATGGTCGACTTCACCGTCTTCATCGCCATCGCGTCCTTCACGGCCTGCGCGACGCCCTCTTCCGTGAACGGATAGAGCGTCTGCATCTTCAGCCAGGGATATTTGTCGCGGGTGCGGTAGAGCATGTCGACGCCGAGCGGGAGGTCGTTGCCGGTAAAGCCCCAGGACCCCAGCACGTTGAGGTCCTTGGTGCAGATGCGGTGCCAGGAGGTCTCGATCGAGCCAGCGTCGGTGAACTGGCCCATCTCGACATAGGTGCCGCCATCACGCAGCATCTCGATGCCTTCGGGGCCGGCGGTCGGATGGCCCGAGCAATCCATCACGAGATCAGCACCAAAACCGCCGACGATTTCGCGCACGCGTGCGATGCGCTCCTGCGGCGATGTGACCTCCTCGATGTTGACTGTCGCCTCCGCGCCGAACTCGCGCGCGAGCTTGAGCCGCGGCTCCTCCGGCGCACCGACGCAGATGACGCGCCCTGCTCCCATCTCCTTGGCCGCGGCGACCGCCAGAATGCCGATCGGACCCGAGCCCTGGATCACCACGGTGTCGGCCCAGGCGAAACCGCCGGCGCGGGTCGCGCGGTTGAAGGCGCGGATGCAGGATGTCAGCGGCTCCGACAACGCGCCGAGGCGCAGCGACATGTCGTCGGGCAGCTTGTAGATCTTGGTGCCCGGTAGCATGTCGAGATCGACATAGACATACTCGGCCCAGCCGCCCCACATGTGCGGCGCCTTGTCGAAGCCGAGATAGCGGCCGTAATAGACCGGCGTCAGGCATTTGTTGGCGGTCTGCGGATAATGGATGCAGTAATAGCATTTGCCGCAGGGCATCAGCGGCGGGATCATCACTTTCGATCCGACCTTGAGCGGCTTGCTCATGAAGTCCTCGGTGAATTCATCGCCGCATTCGACGATGACGCCGCCGATCTCGTGACCCAGCGTAAACGGCCAGGGCAGCGGCTTCGGCCAGTGACCTTTCAGAATATGCAGATCGGTGCCGCAAACCCCGCACGCGCCGATCTTGATCAGTGCACCCTTGCGGCCGACCTTCGGCCACGGCACGGTCTTGATCACGGGCTCCGAGCCCGGTCCTGCGTGGGTGCAGACGCGGATCTGTTCCATGGCTGTTTCCTCGCGGCCCGCTTGTTGTGTTGATTGGTTGCGGACGTCAGGCGAAGCGTATGTGAGATGCGCGCGCGTGCCAAGATCGTGTCTGGTAGCCAGCATGAAGCAACGCGGAATGCGGGGCCGGTCTCCCGGATTGCGCTTCGCTCCATCCGGGCTACGGCACCCCTACAGCAGCAGTGCATGGCAGATGCCCGGACACACCCAAGTGTCTTGAGCACTCACGAGCGAGCGTGTATCGCCGGATGATATCCTATCCTCTGGTGCCCGCTTGAACCCCCACCCTCAAAATCCCGTGGCCGCGTCCGGATCGTTCGCGGCGATGAAGTCCGTGCCGTATCGGCTACAGTTCATCGCCTATGTGCTGGCGATGATGGCCGACAATATCGAGCATGTGATTAGCTATTGGGTGGTGTTCCAGAAATTCCACTCGCCGACGCTGGGCGGCTTTGCGGTGCTGTCGCACTGGCTGCCGTTCCTGCTGTTCTCGGTCGTGGTCGGCGGGCTCGCCGATCGCTTCGACCCGCGCCGCATCATCCAGTGCGGCATGCTGCTATTCATCGTCGCGTCGGCCGGGTGGGGCTTCTTCTTCATCACCGACACGATCCAGATGTGGCATGCGATGTTGCTGCTGGTGATCCATGGCTGCGCCGGCGTGCTGTGGCAAACGCCGAACCAGTTGCTGCTCTACGACCTCGTCGGTCCCGCAGACCTCCCGAGCGCGGTGCGGCTGAACGCGATGGCGCGCTATCTCGGCATCCTTGTGGGGCCCGCGGTCGGCGGCGTCATCATGCTGACGCTCGGCACCTCGCACGGCATCATCTTCAACACGCTGTTCTACCTGCCGATGCTGCTGTGGCTGTTCTGGGCTCCGGTACGCGACGGTAGCGTCGCCGTGCGGCGCTACGCCGTGCGTGGTTTTGCTGACATCCTGCTGACAATGCGCGCGATCGGTACGCAACCGGTGCTGACGGCGATGACGTGGCTTGCCGGCCTCACCTCCTTCATGATCGGCAACGCCTATCATGCGCAGATGCCGGGCTTTGCCGGCGATCTCGGCCATGGCGATCCCGGCGTGTCCTACAGCGTGCTGCTTGCGGCCGACGCCGGCGGCGCACTGCTCGCCGGCATCGCGCTGGAATCCTGGGGACGCCTCAAGGGCACGCCGCGCACCGCGATCCTGCTGGCAACGCTATGGGCTGTCGCATTGCTCGGCTTTGCATCCGTGCGGATCTATCCGGTCGCGATCGTGCTGCTGTTCTTTGCAGGTTTTTTCGAGCTGTCGTTCAACACCATGGCGCAGGCGCTGGTGCAGTTGAACGCGCCGGCCGACATTCGCGGCCGCGTCGTCGGCCTCTACAATATGGCGGGGCTTGGCATGCGCGCGTTCAGCGGCATCACAGTCGGCGTGTTTGGTGCTGCGATCGGCATTCACTGGTCGCTGGGACTTTCCGCCGCAGTGCTGCTGGCGCTTCTGTTGTTGCTGTATCGGCGCGCGGCCGGAAAGACGGCAGGTTGACTCTCGTCGCTCCCCACCGCACGCTCGATCAGCGGGGTGGGGAGTTGAGGCATTGCGCAATCGCTGGGCTATTCTTGCGATCCTGTTTGTCGTTCGCCTCACCATCGCGTTCCAGTTCCAGAGCGTGGCCGCGGTCGCGCCGCTGCTTGAAAAGACATTTGGCGTCGGGCTCGCCGACATCGGCATCCTGATCGGGCTGTATTTCACACCGGGCGTCGTGCTGGCGCTGCCGGGCGGCGCGATCGGCCGGAAGCTCGGCGACAAGCCGACGACGATCGCGGCACTGCTTCTGATGACAGCCGGCAGCCTCGTGATGGCCTCCACCGACATCTGGAGTTTGCAGATGGCGGGCCGGCTCGTCTCGGGCGCCGGCGGCGTGCTGCTGACGGTGCAGCTCACCAAGATGGGCACCGACTGGTTCGCCGGAAAAGAGATCGCTACCGCGATGGCGATCTTCGTCAACTCCTGGCCCGCCGGCGTTGCGATCTCGCTGCTGGTGCTGCCGGCGATCGGCACCACCTATGGCGCGGGCGCCGTGTTCGTCGCGACCGGCGCGTTGAGCGCGATCGGCGTTGCGCTGATCACGCTCTACCAGGCACCGCCGGGCGCAACGGTGAGCGCGAGCAGCTCAGGCCGGCTCGATCGTTTCGCGCTGCTGGCGGTGATCGTCGCAGGCGTGATCTGGGGACTATATAATGTCGGCTTCGCGATGATCTTCTCGTTCGGTCCGTCCCTGCTCGCCGAGCGCGGCTGGAGCATTGCGGCCGCTGGCTCGGCAATCAGCCTCGTGATGTGGCTGTCGGTGGTCTCGGTGCCCCTAGGTGGGTATCTGGCCGATCGCGGCAGGCCCCTCGTCATGACCATCGTCGCCAGCATCGCGGTGGCCGCCCTGCTGGCCTGGCTGACCCGGTCAAATGCCGTGATTATGGTCCTGGTGCTGATCGGCCTGATCGGCGGCTTCCCGGCCGGCCCGATCATGAGCCTCGCCGCCCGCGTCCTTGCACCCGAGACCCGGGCGATCGGGATGGGCGTGTTTTACACCCTCTTTTATGCAGCGATGATGGTCGGACCGGCGGTGGCGGGGCGGCTGGCCAAATCGGCGGGGACGGCGGCGGTCGCGCTCGACCTCGGCGCGCTGACGGTATTGGCCTGTCCGCCGCTGATGTGGCTTTTTGAGCGCATCGTGTCCGTCCGTAGTCACCGCGCCAAATCATAACGCGGCATTAACCCTGTGCACCTTAGGGTCGTGTCGGACTCCGCCCGGGCGGGGGGTCGGGTAGTGAAAATGGCGTTGGCGAACAAAAAATTTCTTCCGGCCGCCGAGGAACGTCGGCGCTTCCAGCGGGTGAAGGTGCACCTGCTCGGACGTTACATGCTGCCGGATCGCCGTGAATTCCCCTGCCAGGTGATCAACATGTCGCCCGGCGGGCTTGCATTGCTCGCCCCCGGCATCGGCAATGTCGGCGACCGCGTGGTCGCCTATCTCGACCATATCGGCAGGGTCGAGGGCAAGATCACCCGGATCATCGACAACGGCTTCGCCATGACGGTGGGCGCGACGCCGCGCAAGCGCGACAAGCTCGCGGCGCAGCTGACCTGGCTCGCCAACCGCGACATCCTCAACTTGCCGGAAGACCGCCGCCACGATCGTATCGTGCCGCGCAACCCGATCGCGGTACTCACGCTCGAGGACGGCACCAAGATGACCTGCCGCATCATCGACCTCTCGCTGTCGGGCGCGGCCATTGCCGCGGAGAACCGGCCGCCGCTGAAATCGACGGTTTTCCTCGGCCGGGTCCAGGGCCGCGTGGTCCGAAACCTCGAGGACGGCTTCGCACTCGAGTTCTTGCATTCGCAGCCGATCGAGACTCTCGAAGAGAGCGTTACCGCGCGGTAAAGCGGAAACGCGCCGAAACACCAGTTTTCCAGCCCTCAAAGGCGGCTTCCGAGATCCGGACGCCGCCTTTTTCACGTCTGGCCGCCGCCTGACGCCAGTTAACGCGC